>NZ_CP025113.1:2180937-2492500 GCF_002831585.1 Bradyrhizobium sp. SK17
AATTCGCGTTGTCCGGCGGCGATCCGGTCGCCATAGGGATAGGCGAGATGCGCGACCGGCCGCTGCAACGCATCCTCGATCCGCGCCCGGCTGGTGGCAAGCTCGAACGAGGCGATGGTCTCGCTCTGCTTGGCGAGATTGCAATGGGTGATGGTGTGCGCGCCGATGGTGACCAGCGGATCGTCGGCGAAGCCGCGCAGCTCGTCCCATGACATGCAGAGCTCGCGCGCGATGCCGGTCTCGTCGACGCCGTGGCGGACGCACAGCGCCGATATCTCGGCCTGCATCTCCTTCTCGCCCGGCAGCGAACGCAGCCAGTCATGCATGCGGCCGAACGCGACGCGCTTGGCTTGCGGCGTCGCCGCGTCGATCCGGGTCATGGCGCCGTCGATCGGCACCTCGATCGCGGGCGCAGCCGATATCACCCGCTCCAGCGCGATCCACCACAGCCTGCCGCAGCCCTCGGCGAAATCGCTTGCGACATAGACCGTGAACGGCGCGTCGAATTCACGCATCACCGGCAGTGCGAAATCGCGGTTGTCGCGATAGCCGTCGTCGAAGGTAAAGCAGGCGAAGCGCCGCTCGAAATTCCGTTCGGTGAGGCGGCGATGCGCCTCGTCCATGCCGACGACGTCGACGTCGAGTGCACGCAGATGCGTCAGCATCGCGCGCAGGAAGTCCGGCGTGACCTCGAGATGATGGTTGGGCTGGAACGCGTCGCCGCGCCGCGGGCGAACGTGGTGCAGCATGAAGATGGCGCCGACGCCGGCGAAGATCGGTCGCAACAGGATGTGCGCGCCCGAAAAATACAACGCCTCCATCCCGGCACGGATCACGGTGTTGCGGAGTTGTTTCATGAGGGCGCGGGCCGGCCGATTTGCATTCCGCCGCAAACTTAGCGAAAGACCACTGAAGAAACTGTTATCCCGATCCGACATGGCGCCCCCGCCATGGCAATTGATTTGGGGTTTGACAGTCAGCCAAGGGTTTGTTTTCTCTCTGGTTCCCGACCCGCAGGACGCTGAATGCACGGACTTTTCAAGTGGAGTAGCAAGTGGTGGCCGGGGTGATTCCACTGGTCGTCATGTGGGGTATCGCGGCCTGGACCTCGACGGCAACGGTCGAGGCGGACCTCGCCGCGCGTTCTAATGCCGCACTCAAGGATACCGTCCTCGACAAGCGCCGCATCAGCGTCGATGGCCGTGACGTGACGTTTGCGGCCAATGCCTTCTCCGAAGACGGCCGCCTCAGTGCTGTGGCCTCGGTCGAAGCCGTACCGGGCGTGCGGCTGGTCAATGACGAGACCCGCCTTGTTCCCGAGGCCAAACCCTACGTGTGGTCGGCCGAACGCGACGTGGTGCGGGTCACGCTCGGCGGCAATGCGCCGCTGCCGTCGAGCAAGAACAAGCTGACGGAGGCCGCCAAGGCCAGCCTCGGCGGTGTCGAGGTGGTGGACCAGATGGCGCTCGCCCGCGGCGCGCCGACGCGGTTCGATGCCGCGGCGCTGTTGTTGCTCGACCAGATCGGCAAGCTGAAGGACGGCAAGATCACGCTGACCGACAACAAGGTGGCTCTCGCCGGCATGGCGCGCGAGCTCGGCGGACGCGAAGCGATCGCTGCGGCGCTGAAGAACCTGCCTGAGGGCTATTCGATCGCCGGCAACGACATCAAGGCGCCGCCTTATGTATTCCAGGCCTACAAGGACCCGGTCGCGGTGACGCTGACATTGACCGGCTACGTGCCCGACAACAACGTGCATGCCGCGCTGGTCGCGGCCGCCGGCCGCAAGTTCTTCAGCGAGAAGGTGGTCGACAATCTCAAGGCCAGTGTCGGCGCGCCCTCCGGGTTTGCGGCGGCGGTGGTGCCCGCGCTCGGTGCGCTGTCGCGGCTGTCGACCGGAACGCTTGTGGTATCGGACCGCGAGGTCAAGTTGTCGGGCGATGCGCTCTACGATGCCGCGGCCGGCCAGATCCGCGACGGGCTCGGCAAGGACTTTCCGCAGGGCTGGCAATACAAGGCCGAGGTCACGGTCAAGCCAGCGGCGGCGCCGGTCGATCCCACGGTGTGCCAGCAGCTGTTTTCCGAGATCCTCTCGAAGGGCAAGATCCGCTTCGAGTCCGGCAAGGCCGACATCGTTCCGGATTCCGCGGGTCTGCTCGATCGCCTGATCGAGACCGCGATGCGCTGCCCGAATTCGACGATCGAGATCGTCGGTCACACCGACAGCGACGGCGATGAAGCGGCCAACCAGGCGTTGTCGGAGCGCCGCGCGCAGGCCGTGGTGGATTACCTCGTGCGCGCCGGGCTGCCTGCCAGCCGTTTCACGCCGATCGGCTATGGCAGCACGCAGCCGGTGGCCGGCAACGACAGTGAAGACGGCAAGGCGCAGAACCGCCGCATCGAATTCGTGGTGAAGTAGCGATGACCGTGCTCGCGACATTCTTCTGGGGTTGGCTGCTCGGCGCGGTGCTGCTCGGCTTTTGTATGGGCTGGATCGCGGTGGTGCATCGGGCGCAGGGCGTCTCCAAGCTGTGGATGCGCTGGCTGGCGCTGCTCGCCGTCGCGCTGGTGGCGGCCTCGTTCGCGCATGTCGTGCCCGGCCGCTTCGGCTACTGGCTCGATCTCCTGCTGATCATGTTCGCGCTCTATCTGGTCGGCTGCGCGATCGGCTCCTGGTTGCGCGACTGGGTGGTCTCGCGCAGCAAGCCGGCAGGTTGACACGGTGTCCATCACGGCGGGGTGATCGGCCCCGTAGTTTCCCGGATGGCCTTGCAGTGCCTTCGGCGGGCTAACTGCCGCAGGCGCGGATCAAGCCTTGTCGAAGGTGGCGAGAAACGCGCATATTTGTGCACCCGCTGTCATGAATCATCCCTAATATCTTGAAGATGCGCGTTTTATTGTCGTTTGACGAATTCCACTCCGGCTTAAAACGCGCTACACGGGGCAGGGCACAGCGAAGCGCCGGCGGCGGTCGCCCGGGAGCCGTCGTCGCGGGATCGCAATTCGAGGTCTAGATGCTGGAAGCAACAGGCAGGGCGATGGCGTTTCTGCGCCAGAAGCAAATCCTGCATCGGCTGGGTGTTGTCATCAGCATCGCCGTCATCGGCATCGCCTGTTACGTCCTCTATCACATGCTGCGCGGCATCGACACCAATGAGGTGCTCGAGGCCATCAAGAGCACTGAGCCACGCCAGATCATGCTGGCGGGACTGTTCGTCGCAGCCGGCTATTTCACGCTGACCTTCTACGATCTGTTCGCGGTGCGCGCGATCGGCCATGCCCATGTGCCCTATCGCGTCAATGCGCTCGCCGCGTTCACCTCCTATTCGATCGGGCACAATGTCGGCGCCAGCGTCTTTACCGGCGGCGCGGTGCGCTACCGGATCTATTCGGCCTGGGGATTGAACGCGATCGACGTCGCCAAGATCTGCTTCCTCGCCGGCCTGACCTTCTGGCTCGGCAATGCCGCGGTGCTCGGGCTCGGCATCGCCTATCATCCGGAGGCCGCCGCCAACATCGACCAGCTGCCGCCGTGGCTCAACCGCGCGATCGCCTTTGCGATCATCATCGCGCTGGTGGCCTATGTGGTCTGGGTCTGGACCCAGCCGCGGGTGGTCGGCCGTGGTCCCTGGACGGTGACCTTGCCGGGCGGTCCGCTGACCCTGCTGCAGATCGCGATCGGCATCGTCGACCTCGGCTTCTGCGCGCTGGCGATGTATGTGCTGGTGCCCGACGAGCCCAATCTGGGCTTCGTCGTGGTCGCGGTCATCTTCGTGTCGGCGACGCTGCTCGGCTTCGCCAGCCACTCCCCCGGCGGCCTCGGGGTGTTCGACGCCGCCATGCTGGTCGGCCTCTGGCAGATGGACCGCGAGGACCTGCTCGGCGGTATGCTGCTGTTCCGGCTGCTCTACTATATTGTCCCTTTCGTCATATCTGTAATCTTGCTGACGTTTCGGGAGGTTATCGTCGGCGCCCGACTCAAACGGCTGCCGCAGGCTGATTCGGGTCCCCGCGCGCAGCCGCACCGAGAAGCGGTTTTGGTCCGAAAGCGCGGTGACTCCGGCGTCTGATGAAGCAGCCCCGATGTCTCCCGAGGACAGGTCGATTGACCGCGCCTGGGCGAGACACGAACCGACGGGATGAAAGCCGCCGCGATGGCAGTTGACGATACGCCTTCCTCGATTTTTTCGCCCTGGCCCGACCGGCTGCGTCACGCGGCGCTGATCCTGCTCGCGGCGGCGCTGGCGCTGAGCGTGGTGGTCGCGCTCGGCGAATTGTCGCTGGTCCGCGCCTGCGCGGTGTTCGCCTGCATCGCCGCCGCTGCGCTGGTGCCGTGGCGGCTGCATGATGCCGGGACGTCGCGCGAGGACGTCCGCGGCGTCAATCCGGTCGAGGCGGCTGCCGTCAGCGCCGTCGTCGCCGGCATGCCGGATCCGGCCGTGCTGCTCGACCGCGCCGGCCGCGTCATCCATCTCAACGCTGCCGCGGCCCAGCTTGCCCCGGCGCTGCGCAGGAACGAACTGGCGCAGTTCGCACTGCGTTCCCCTGAAATTATCACCGCGCTGCGCGAGGCGATCGCGACCACCGAGCCGCGCCGCGCCACCTATACCGATCACGTCCCGGTCGATCGCTGGATGGAGCTGGTCATCACGCCGGTGCCGGTGCCGACCCAGTTCGGCGGCACCGAGAAGTGCATGCTGATGACCTTCCACGACCTGACGCCGCTGCGTCGGGTCGAGGAGATGCGCGCCGACTTCGTCGCCAATGCCAGTCACGAGTTGCGCACCCCGCTCGCGGCGCTGTCCGGCTTCATCGACACGTTGCAGGGGCCGGCGCGAGAGGACGTGCGGGCACGCGAACGCTTCCTCGGCATCATGCACACCCAGGCCACCCGCATGGCACGGCTGATCGACGATCTGCTGTCGCTGTCACGGGTCGAATTGTCGGCCCATGTCCGCCCCGAGGCCTCGATCGACATCGTGCCGATCATCCGTCAGGTCGCCGACGGCCTCGAGGTGCTGGCCAGCGAGCGCCAGGTCGAGATCGAGGTCGATCTGCCGCCGACCCCGGTCACGATCGCCGGCGACCGCGAGGAACTGCTGCGGCTGTTCGAGAACCTGATCGAGAATGCGCTCAAATATGGCGCCTCGGGCGGGCGCGTCATAGTGTCGCTCAATCAGACCGTTTCGGGCGCATCGGGTGAGGGAAGCCCCGAAATCCGTGTCCTGGTACGGGATTTCGGTCCCGGCATCGCCCCGGAGCACCTGCCGCGGCTGACCGAGCGGTTCTACCGGGTGGACGTCGGCGACAGCCGAAACCAGGGCGGAACGGGCCTCGGATTATCGCTGGTGAAACATATTCTTAACCGTCATCGCGGGCGTCTTTTGATCGAGAGCGTGCCGAAGAATGGCGCCACTTTTACCGCCTGTTTTCCCCGCCCGAAGACCCCGGTACAGACCCAAAGCTAAGCGTTCTCAGTCGCTTAGCTCTGTCATCCAACTGTCATCCAACCTTCGTAAAACCGGCACCGACCGCTCCTAGATGGACCGGCGTGAGCGCGATCGGGCGCATTCGGCGCTTCGCTCACACGATGGAGACCACCCCATGAATTTCATCAAAGCAATCGTCGCTGCCGGCATGGTCGCCGCTTCGACGTCGGCCTTCGCTGCCGATATCACCGGCGCGGGCGCAACGTTTCCGTTCCCGATCTATTCGAAATGGGCTGACGCCTACAAGAAGGACACCGGCAACGGCCTGAACTATCAGTCGATCGGTTCGGGCGCCGGCATCAAGCAGATCCAGGCCAAGACCGTGACCTTCGGCGCCACCGACGCGCCGCTCAAGGCCGAGCAGCTCGAGAAGGACGGCCTCGTCCAGTGGCCGATGGTGATGGGCGCGATCGTTCCGGTCGTGAACGTCGAAGGCATCAAGTCGGGCGATCTCGTGCTCTCGGGCGAAGTGCTCGGCGACATCTATCTCGGCAAGATCACCAAGTGGAACGACGCGGCGATCGCCAAGCTCAATCCGAAGCTGACCCTGCCGGGTGACGCGATCACCGTCGTGCGCCGTTCGGACGGTTCGGGCACCACCTTCAACTTCACCGACTACCTCTCCAAGTCGAACGCCGAGTGGAAGTCCAAGGTCGGTTCCGGCACCGCGGTCGAGTGGCCGGTCGGCGTCGGCGCCAAGGGCAACGAAGGTGTTGCCGGCAACATCGGCCAGACCAAGAATGCGATCGGCTATGTCGAATACGCCTATGCCAAGCAGAACAAGCTGACCTACACCGCGCTGGTCAACAAGGCCGGCAAGACCGTGCAGCCGACCATCGCCGCCTTCCAGGCTGCGGCGTCGAACGCCGACTGGGCCAAGGCTCCCGGCTACTACGTGATCCTGACCGACCAGCCGGGCGAAGCCTCCTGGCCGATCACCGCCGCGACCTTCATCCTGATGCACAAGGAAGCCACCGACAAGGCGGCCTCGCAGGAAGCGCTCAAGTTCTTCAAGTACGCCTTCGAGAAGGGCGGCAAGGCGGCCGAAGAGCTCGACTACATCCCGATGCCGGAATCGGTCGTCAAGCTGATCGAGAAGACCTGGTCCTCGGACATCAAGAGCTAAGCTATCGCTTCGACCAAGGCCTGTGCCGTTCGAATGGCGGCGCAGGCCGAGCGACCAAGACCCGGGGTTCGTCACTGCGGCAAGACACGCGGATGAGCCCCGGGGTTCGCGCCCCCGGCGCAACCGGAACGACGCCCGGCCTTTTGCGTCAGTGAAGATCGCTTCGGGGGCGTAGCGGTTAGTGCAGCTTTCAAATAATAAAGAGGGAAGTGGCGTGGCAGACATGGCTGTTCAGAGCGATGTGATGGAAGCCGCGGGACCTTACGATCGCGCCAAGGCCCTCAGCGCCTTCAAGCTCGGTGATGCCACCTTCTATTGGATCACCCGCGTCTCGGCGATTTCGGTCCTGTTGATCCTCGGCGGCATCATCCTGTCGCTGATCGTCGGCGCCTGGCCGGCGATGAAGGAGTATGGCCTCGCCTTCCTCTGGACGCAGCGCTGGGCGCCCTCGGCCGATCCGCCGGTGCTCGGCGCGCTCGGCCCGATCTACGGCACGCTGATCACATCGGTCATCGCGATGCTGATCGCGATCCCGGTCGGCATCGGCATCGCCGTCTTCCTCACCGAACTCTGCCCGCAATGGCTGCGCCGTCCGATCGGCATCGCCATCGAGCTGCTCGCCGGCATCCCCTCCATCATCTACGGCATGTGGGGCTTCTTCGTGCTCGGCCCGTTCCTCGCCAACACGTTCCAGCCCTTCATGATCAGGGCTTTCGAGGGCATTCCGGTGCTCGGCGCGGTGTTCGCAGGCCCGCCGTCCTATCTCAGCCTGTTCAACGCCGCGTTGATCCTCGCGATCATGGTGCTGCCCTTCATCACCGCGATCTCGGTCGACGTGTTCAAGACCGTGCCGCCGGTGCTCAAGGAAGCCGCCTACGGCATGGGCTGCACCACCTGGGAAGTCGTCCGCAGCGTGGTGATCCCCTACACCCGCGTCGGCGTGATCGGCGGCATCATGCTGGCGCTCGGCCGCGCGCTCGGCGAGACCATGGCGGTCACCTTCATCATCGGCAACTCGTTCCGCATCTCGTCGTCGATCTTCGCGCCGGGCACCACGATCTCGGCGGCGATCGCCAGCGAGTTCGCCGAGAGCGACGGCCTGCACCAGTCCGGCCTGATCCTGCTCGGCCTGCTGCTGTTCGTGCTGACCTTCTTCGTGCTCGCCGGAGCGCGGCTGATGCTGATGCGGCTTGAAAAGAAGGCGGGGAAGTAACGCCATGAACCCGATCTACAAATCCCGCCGCCGCAGCGACATCGTGATCCGCGCGCTCTGCGTCGGCGCGGCGCTGTTCGGCGTCACCTGGCTGGCGCTGATCCTGATCACGCTGCTCTACAACGGCCTCGCCGGCCTCAGCGTGCAGCTGTTCACCCAGAACACGCCGCCGCCCGGCTCGACCGAAGGCGGCCTGCTCAATGCCATCGTCGGCTCGGTCATCATGACCGTGATCGGCGTCGGCATCGGCGCGCCGCTCGGCCTGTTCGCCGGCACCTACCTCGCCGAATACGGCAGGCACGACAAGCTCACCTCGGTGATCCGCTTCATCAACGACATCCTGCTCAGCGCGCCCTCGATCATCATCGGCCTGTTCATCTATGGCGCCGTGGTGGTGCCGATGCGCGGCTTCTCGGCGATCGCAGGCAGCCTCGCGCTCGCGGTGATCGTGATCCCGGTCGTGCTGCGCACCACCGAGGACATGCTGCTGCTGGTGCCCAACCCGCTGCGCGAGGCGGCCTCGGCGCTCGGCCTGCCGCGTTCGCTGGTGATCAAGCGGATCGCCTATCGTGCGGCCCGGTCGGGCCTGATCACCGGCGTGCTGCTGGCGACCGCCCGCGTCGCCGGCGAGACCGCGCCGCTGCTGTTCACGGCGCTGTCGAACCAGTTCTTCAGCCTCAACCTGACCAAGACGATGGCCAACCTGCCGGTGACCATCAACAACTTCGTGCAGAGCCCCTACGCCTACTGGAAAGAACTGGCGTGGAGCGGCGCACTGCTCATCACATTCACCGTGCTCGCGCTCAATATCGGCGCGCGTATCCTTGGTGCTGAAAGGGCCGCAAAATGACCGAGCTTTCTGTTTCCACGACTGCCGCGGGTCACGTTCCCCAGGTTCCGTTGCCGGAAGCGCCGCCGAAGGTCACGGTGCGCAACCTCAACTTCTACTATGGTGAGCACCACGCGCTGAAGAACATCAACCTGACGCTCGGCACCAACCGCGTCACCGCGTTCATCGGTCCGTCCGGCTGCGGCAAGTCGACCCTGCTGCGCATCTTCAACCGGATGTACGACCTCTATCCGGGCCAGCGCGCGGTCGGCCAGCTGATGCTGGACCAGACCAACATTCTCGATCCCAAGCTCGACCTCAACCTGCTGCGTGCGCGGGTCGGCATGGTGTTCCAGAAGCCGACGCCGTTCCCGATGACGATCTACGAGAACATCGCTTTCGGCATCCGCCTCTACGAGAAGATCTCGAAGTCCGAGATGGACGACCGGGTCGAAAAGGCGCTGCGCGGCGGCGCGCTGTGGAACGAGGTCAAGGACAAGCTGAACGCCTCCGGCCTGTCGCTCTCCGGCGGTCAGCAGCAGCGCCTGTGCATCGCGCGCACCGTTGCGGTGCGTCCCGAGGTGATCCTGTTCGACGAGCCGTGCTCGGCGCTCGATCCGATCTCGACCGCCAAGGTCGAGGAGCTGATCCAGGAGCTCTCCGAGGATTACACGATCGCGATCGTGACCCACAACATGCAGCAGGCGGCGCGCGTCTCCGACAAGACCGCCTTCATGTATCTCGGCGAGCTGATCGAGTTCGACGACACCAACAAGATCTTCACCTCGCCGAGCGATCGACGGACCCAGGACTACATCACCGGCCGGTTCGGCTGAGGAGAGGAACGATGGCTTCTGAACATACCGCCAAGGCATTCGACAGCGACCTGCAGGAATTGACCCGCCTGGTCGCCGAGATGGGCGGCCTCGTCGAGCGGATGATCACCGAGTCGGTTGACGCGCTGATCCGTCGCGACGTCGCGCTCGGCAAGCGCGTGGTCGCCGCCGACATCGAGATCGACAATCTGCAACGCGTCATCGAAGAGCGCGCGGTGCTGACGATCGCCCGCCGCCAGCCGATGGCGATCGACCTGCGCGAAATCGTCAGCGCGATGCGCGTCGCCACCGATCTCGAGCGGATCGGCGATCTCGCCAAGAACATGGGCAAGCGCGTCGCGGCGCTGGAGAGCGATTTCCAGCCGCTGAAGCTGATCCGCGGCCTCGAGCACATGACCGATCTCGTGCTGTCGCAGGTCAAGTCGGTGCTCGACGCCTACGCGGCACACGACCTGCCGGCGGCGATGAACGTCTGGAAGGGCGACGAGGAGGTCGATGCGATCTGCACCTCGCTGTTCCGCGAGCTGCTGACCTACATGATGGAGGATCCGCGCAACATCTCGTTCTGCATCCATCTGATGTTCTGCGCCAAGAACATCGAGCGGATCGGCGATCACGCCACCAACATCGCCGAAACCGTGTTCTACATGATCGAGGGCCAGCAGATCACCGACAAGCGCCCGAAGGGCGACATGACCAACTTTGCCACCACGGTGCCGGGCAACTAGGGCATGATCCGCGACAGCGGAACCGGATTGTCCTCGCGACAGATCGTTTGCGCGCGGACCTTGCTGAAGGAAGTAAGCGTTTCGGTTTGCGTCTGGGCAACGGATCACCACAGAGAAAGAACTTAGACCGATGAGCGCACGCATTCTGGTAGTCGAAGACGAGGAAGCGCTGACGACGTTGTTGCGCTACAACCTCGATGCGGAAGGCTACGATGTCGAAACCGTCGGGCGCGGCGATGATGCCGACACCCGGCTGAAGGAGCGCGTTCCCGACCTCGTGGTCCTCGACTGGATGCTGCCGGGTCTTTCCGGCATCGAGCTGTGCCGCCGCCTGCGGGCGCGGCCGGAGACCAAGCAGCTTCCGATCATCATGCTGACCGCGCGCGGCGAGGAGAGCGAGCGCGTGCGCGGGCTGGCCACCGGCGCCGACGATTACATCGTCAAGCCGTTCTCGGTGCCCGAGCTGCTGGCACGGGTGAAGGGCCTGCTGCGCCGCGCCAGCCCGGAGCGGCTTGCGACCGTGCTGACCTATGGCGACATCGAGCTCGATCGCGAGAAGCGCCGCGTGGCGCGCTCGGGCCGGCCGATCGATCTCGGGCCGACCGAGTATCGCCTGCTCGAATTCTTCCTCGAGCATCCCGGCCGCGTGTTCAGCCGCGAGCAGCTGCTCGACAGCGTCTGGGGCCGCGACATCTATATCGATGAGCGCACCGTCGACGTCCATATCGGTCGCCTGCGCAAGCTGCTCAATCCGGGCCGCGAGCAGGATCCGATCCGCACCGTGCGCGGCGCCGGCTATGCGCTCGACGACCGCTTCGCCAAGGCCGAGCCGCAGCCGTAACGGGCGTGCGGTAATCACAAGCCGTACACGCGGGTCGTCCCGGCGAAGGCCGGGACCCATACGCCGCGGCCAGCGCAATAGGCAAGCGGCCAGACGGCTTTCCAACAACGCTCATTCGTGGTTATGGGTCCCGGCCTTCGCCGGGACGACGCTGGTGATGCTTCTGAAAGCCAAAAAAAATCCCCGCCAAAGCGGGGATTTGTTTTTGAAGTCTTCCGTGGTTTCCCGAGCGCTTACTTGATCTGCGGTTTCGCCGATGGCCGGCGCCGATCGCCGGCGGGCTGGTAGGCGATGCGCGAGTGGTGCGCGCAATAGGGCAGGCCGGCGAGCGCCTTGCCGCCGCAGAAGAAGAATTCCGGGCTCGAGGGATCGCCGACCGGCCAATGGCAGGTGGCTTCGTTGAGCTCGATCAGCGACAGCCGCTGGCTCATCGGCACCACGTTGTCGTAGGAGATCGGATCGGGCTCCATCTCGACCTCGAAGGCGTGGGCGAGCGCGGTGTTGCCGCGCGAAACCGGGCGCGCCACCCGCATCATGTGCTGGGCGGGACGCGCCTTGCGCTGCCGCGGCGCGGCGGTCGAGGGCGCCTTGGCACGGCCGGAGAGGCCGAGCCGATGCACTTTGCCGATCACGGCGTTTCGCGTCACATTGCCAAGTTCCGCTGCGATCTGGCTGGCCGAAAGGCCAGACTCCCAGAGCTTCTTCAGCTGCTCGACGCGATCGTCGGACCAGGTCAATACCGTCATCGCATTCTTCCTTTCGCATGGCGCCGGCCAGTCATTGGAGCGGCGTTGCGAGCCAAATCTGGACAAATATCCCTGCGGCCAGAATCCCTTAGCCCTCGCCGGGCACGGTGTTGCGCCCGAACGTTTACGCGAGACACAAAGGCTACTTAGAGGGTCCAGTACTGCCGCACGAGATGTCGTACCCGACAGCCCAAACGCTACAATATGGCGTGACTCTGGCGCAAGAGTCCGCGGCTGTGCGTCCACATGTTCCCACACAGTTAGGCATTGCAATGAGGCTTTTCCACCGCACCGGAATGCTCCGGATTGCGCTCGTTTCGCACGCACGGAAGCCCGGCTAAGGCCGGCTGCTGGCGATTGACACGGACCCGCCGCAGCATAGAATGTTGCCACGTGCCGCCCGCAAAGGCGGCCGTTTTGTTTTCCGAAGCCGGCCGTTGCTGCGCTGGCGTCAAGGCGCGCGGCAATTGTCGGCCTCTAACCGGCAGTGAACGCCATGACCAACAGCGCCCCGTCGCATCTGCTTCCCGTCTTCGCCAGGGTCGATCTCGGCTTCGAGCGCGGTGAGGGCGCCTGGCTGATCGCAACCAATGGCGACCGCTATCTCGATTTCACCTCGGGCGTCGCGGTGAACGCGCTCGGGCATGCGCATCCGCATCTGGTCAAGGCGTTGCAGGAACAGGCGACCAGGCTCTGGCACATGTCGAACCTGTTCAAGAGCCCGGACGGCGAGAAGCTGGCCGCGCGGCTGTGCGAGCAGAGCTTTGCCGACTTCGTGTTCTTCTGCAATTCCGGCGCGGAAGCGATGGAAGGCGTGATCAAGCTGGTCCGCCACTATCACTTCTCCAAGGGCCATCCGGAACGCTATCGCATCATCACCTTCGAGGGCGCCTTCCATGGCCGCACGCTGGGCACGCTGGCCGCGACCGGCTCGGCGAAATATCTCGAAGGCTTCGGCCCGCCGATGGACGGCTTCGACCAGGTGCCGCATGGCGACATCGAGGCGGTGAAGAAGGCGATCGGCCCGCACACCGCCGGCATCCTGATCGAGCCGGTGCAGGGCGAGGGCGGCGTGCGCTCGGCGCCGCACGCCTTCTTCAAGGCGCTGCGTGCGCTGTGCGACGAGCATGGCCTGCTGCTCGCCTTCGACGAGGTGCAGACCGGCATGGGCCGTACCGGCGACCTGTTCGCCTACAAGCGCGTCGGCGTCACGCCGGACGTGATGTCGCTGGCCAAGGCGCTCGGCGGCGGCTTCCCGATCGGTGCGGTGCTGGCAACGGCGAAGGCCGCTGAGGGCATGGCGCCCGGCTCGCATGGCTCGACCTTCGGCGGCAATCCGCTGGCGGTCGCGGCGGCGAATGCCGTGCTCGACGTCATGCTGAAGCCCGGCTTCTTCGACCACGTCCAGAAGATATCGCTGCTGCTGAAGCAGAAGCTCGCTTCCGTCGTCGATCGCTATCCCACCGTGCTGGCGGATGTGCGCGGCGAGGGCCTCCTGATCGGCGTCAAGGCCGTGGTGCCCTCGGGCGACCTGATCGCCGCTTTGCGCAACGAAAAGCTGCTCACCGTCGGCGCCGGCGACAATGTGGTGCGCTTCCTCGCGCCCCTGATCGTGACCGAGGCCGAGATCGACCAGTCGATCGGCTCGCTCGAGCGCGCCTGCGCGACATTGTCGGCGGCACAGCCGAGGAAGGCCGGATAATGAGCAAGCCGGTCCGTCACTTCCTCGACATCAACGAGCTGCCGCTCGGCGAGCTGCGCAATATGCTGTCTGCCGGCGCCGCCATGAAGGCCAGGCTGAAGGCGCATGAGAAGGCCAGGAAGCCGCTCGAAGGCAAGACGCTGGCGATGATCTTCGAGCGCCCGTCGACCCGCACCCGGGTGTCGTTCGACGTCGGTATGCGCCAGCTCGGCGGTGAATCGATCATGCTGACCGGCACCGAGATGCAGCTCGGCCGCGGCGAGACCATCGCCGACACCGCGCGGGTGCTGTCGCGCTATGTCGATGCGATCATGATCCGCATCCTCAACCATGACGCGCTGCTCGAGCTCGCCGCCCACGCCACCGTGCCCGTCATCAACGGCCTGACCCGGCGCTCGCATCCCTGCCAGGTGATGGCCGACCTCATGACCTATGAGGAGAACCGCGGCTCGATCGAGGGCAAGACGGTGGCCTGGACCGGCGACGACAACAACGTGCTGGCTTCCTGGGCGCATGCCGCCGAGCGGTTCAAGTTCCAGCTCAATATCGCGACCCCTCCGGAGCTGTCGCCGAAGAAGCCGATGCGCGACTGGATCAAGGCGACCAACGCGCCGATCGTGCTCGGCACCGATCCGGAGGCCGCCGTGCGCGGCGCCGACTGCGTCGTCACCGACACCTGGGTGTCGATGGGCGACAAGGAGGGCGAGCACCGCCACAACGTGCTGCGGCCCTATCAGGTCAATGCCAAGCTGATGTCGCTCGCCAAGCCCGACGCGCTGTTCATGCACTGCCTGCCCGCGCATCGCGGCGAGGAGGTCACCGACGAGGTGATCGACGGCCCGCAATCCGTTGTGTTCGACGAGGCCGAAAACCGCCTGCATGCGCAGAAGGGCATTCTGGCCTGGTGTTTTAACGAAGTCGCGTAAGGCCGCTTCAACGCTGTCGTCCCGGCGAAAGCCGGGACCCATAACCACCATTGCTCGTTGTTGCAAAAGGCTGGGGCCCCAGCTTGATGCACCAACGAACAATGGTGGTTATGGGTCCCGGCTTTCGCCGGGACGACGGTCCGTCGTTGATTGAACCCCTTTATTTCACGGTCCGAGACCCCAGATAGAGCGCCATGGTTTCACAATCCCCCGACATCAAAATCACGGCCGAGGCGCCGGTTCGCGCGCCGTCGGCGGTTCCTGTCGACGATGCCGTGCTCGGCTTCGAGGTCGGCGCGCTGGATCTGCGCGGCCGGCTGACCCGGCTCGGCCCCGCGCTCGACGAGATCCTGCACAAGCACGATTATCCGCCGGCGGTCGGCAAGCTGCTCGGCGAGGCCATCGTGCTGACCACGCTGCTCGGCTCGTCGGTCAAGTTCGAGGGCCGCTTCATCCTTCAGACCCGGACCGATGGTCCGGTGTCGCTGCTGATCGTCGATTTCCAGGCGCCCGACCGGCTGCGCGCCTATGCGCGCTACGATGCGGCGCAGCTCAAGCCTGGCCAGACCTCGGGCGAGCTGCTCGGCAAGGGCCACCTTGCGATGACCATCGACCAGGGCTCCAACACCAGCCGCTATCAGGGCCTCGTCGCGCTCGAGGGCGGCGGCCTGGAAGAGGCGGCACACGAATATTTCCTGCGTTCCGAGCAGATCCCGACGCGGGTGCGGCTCGCGGTCGGCGAGGAGATGCGCGGTGGCGAAGGCGGCAAGCTGCACTGGCGCGCCGGCGGCATCCTGCTGCAATTCCTGCCCAAGGCGCCGGAACGCGCCAAGCAGGCCGACCTGCATCCCGGCGACGCGCCGGAAGGCACGGTGACGCATTCGGTGCCGGATGACGACGCCTGGGTCGAGGGCCAGTCGCTGCTCTCTACCGTCGAGGATGTCGAGCTGATCGATCCCGATCTCTCAGGCGAGCGGCTGTTGTACCGCCTGTTCCACGAGCGCGGCGTGCGCGTCTTCACCCCGCAACCGCTGCGCGCGCAGTGCTCCTGCTCGCGTGATGCGGTGTCGGCGATGCTGAAGAGTTTTGCGCCGAACGATCGCGCCGAGATGGTCAAGGATGGCAAGGTCGTCGTGACCTGCGAGTTCTGCTCGTCGGTCTACGAGTTCACGCCGCAGGAAGCCGGCGTGGAGTAGGACGCGGTCGCCATCACACACAACGCTCGTCATCGCCCGCGAAAGCGGGTGATCCAGTATTCCAGAGACGTCTGTTGTGGATGCGGACAGGCCGCGGCGTACTGGATGCCCCGCCTGCGCGCAGGGCTATCGCATATGACATCTAAGGGCTATGGAACTGACGTTTCCACATCGTCATGCCCGGGCTTGTCCCGGGCATCCACGTCTTGTTTTCTTATGAAGGAAGACATGGATGGCCGGGACAAGCCCGGCCATGACGGCGTTCACATGGGCTGCTCACACCATATGCGATAGCCCTGCGCCTGCGCGGGGCATGACAGCGGCGGCTAGTTCAACACCCGCTTGCCATCCGGGCTCGGGCTATCCAGCGAGAAGGTCGGCACGTCGATGTCGAAGCGCTCGCCGGCTTCGGTGACCATCTGATAGCTGCCGGTCATGAAGCCGGACGCGGTCGGCAGCGGCACGCCGCTCGTATATTGATAGCGCGCGCCCGGCGCGAGCACCGGCTGCTCCCCGACCACGCCCGCGCCACGCACCTCCTGGCGGCGCCCGGTGGCGTCGGTGATGATCCAGTGCCGGGTGCGCAGCTGCACCGTTTCCGGTCCCGAATTGGTGATCACGATCGTGTAGGACCAGAAATATTCGCGCCGCTCGACCGACGAGCGATCCGGCATGAAATTCGGCTCGACGGTGACTTCGATCTGGCGGGTAACGGCGCGGTACATGCGGCTCAATCCGGTGCTCTCGGCTGCCATCATAGCCAAATGATCCGCCGGAACCAATCGCCTGCCGGGGCTGTGCAAAGCCAACCCTGGTCTGGGTGTTCATCGCGGATTCAACATAGTTCCGCTCTAAAGCGCGGCCGCATGTCGCCGCACGCGGTGCTTTGTCGGCCCGGGGCGGCCCGATATGATCGCTACAGCGCGGTGTGCGGAGAATCGCCGCCGGTATGGTGTTTGATGAGCTCGATTGCCGATCCGATAGCCGGCGCGCCCGCGGCTGATGCCAAGAGCGACGCCAAGAGCGACGTCAAGACGGATGCCAAGACCGACGTCAAGGCGAAAGCCCGGGCGGCGGCGCCCGCGATCACGCTGCCGGCGGCCGGCGAGCGCGAGCTCAGGCTCGACCTGTTCCGCGGGCTCGCGCTGTGGCTGATCTTCATCGATCATCTGCCGACCAATCTGCTGACCTGGCTGACGATCCGCAATTACGGCTTCTCCGACGCCACCGAGATATTCATCTTCATCTCCGGCTACACCGCGGCCTTTGTCTACGGCCGGGCGATGCTGGAGGGCGGCTTCGTGATCGCGACAGCGCGCATCCTGCGCCGGGTCTGGCAGATCTATGTCGCGCATGTCTTCCTGTTCACGATCTTCCTCGCCGAGATCTCCTATGTCGCGACCTCGTTCGAGAACCCGCTCTATTCCGAAGAGATGGGGATCATGGACTTCCTCAAGCAGCCCGATGTCACCATCGTGCAGGCGCTGTTGCTGCGCTTCCGTCCCGTCAACATGGACGTGCTGCCGCTCTATATTGTCTTGATGCTGTTCCTGCCGCTGATCCTGTGGCTGATGAAGTGGAAGCCCGACGTCACGCTCGGCCTGTCGGTGGTGCTGTACGCGCTGACGTGGCAGTTCGACCTGTACCTGTCGGCCTATCCGAACGGCTTCTGGGCCTTCAATCCGTTCGCCTGGCAATTGCTGTTCGTGTTCGGCGCCTGGTGCGCGCTCGGCGGTGCGCGGCGGATGTCGCGCATCCTGTCGTCGAACATCACGATGTGGATCTGCATCGTCTATCTGGTCGCCGCGTTCTTCGTGACGCTGACCTGGTACGTGCCGCAGCTCGGCCACATCATGCCGAAGGTGATCGAGCAATGGATGTATCCGATCAACAAGACCGACCTTGACGTGTTGCGGTTCGCGCATTTCCTGGCGCTCGCAGCCCTCACCGTGCGCTTCCTGCCCCGGGATTGGCCGGGCTTGAAATCGCGCTGGCTGCGACCATTGATCCTGTGTGGCCAGCACTCGCTTGAGATATTCTGCCTTGGGGTTTTCCTCGCCTTTGCCGGTCATTTCGTGCTTGCCGAGGTCTCGGGCGGTGCCGCATTGCACGCCCTGATCAGCGTCTGCGGCATCCTGATCATGTGCGGCATGGCGTGGATTATTTCGTGGTACAAACACTCCGCCGACAAAAGCGCCTCGAAAAAAGGCGCCGCCGGCAACGCCGATCTGGCGGGAGGGGGAGCATGAAGTCCGCATGGACGATGCTGGGCCTGACGCTGCTGGTCGCCTGTTTGGCGGCGGCGCCCGCGCGCGCCGGCGACACCGCCGATCCACCGGCGCCACCCTGCGACGTGCCCGCCTATCTGCTGGCGAGCGAGAGCTCGCTGCCCAAGGTCAAGGATGCGTTGAAGGCCAATCAGCCGCTCAACGTGCTCGTGGTCGGCAGCCGCTCCTCGACCATCCAGGGCAACGAGGCGAGTGCCTATCCGGCGAAGCTCCAGGCCGCGCTCAAGGAGGCGTTTCCGGCGGCCACGATCGATTTATCCGTAGAATTACAGGGAAAAAGCACCGCCGAGGAGACCGCGGGAACCCTTGTTAAGCTTGCCGAAGCAAAAAAGCCTACTTTGGTTATCTGGCAGACCGGAACGGTCGATGCTATGCGAGCAGTCGATCCGGACGATTTCCGTACCGCCATCAACGACGGCGTTGTTGCGTTACGGGGCGCTGGGGCCGACGTGGTGCTGGTCAATCTGCAATACAGCCCGCGTACGGAGACGATGATCTCTGCGCCGCCCTATCTCGACAATATCAAGGTGGTGGCGCAGCAGCACGACGTTCCGCTGTTCGACCGGTTTTCGATCATGAAGCAGTGGAGCGACGCCGGATATTTTGACCTGTTCAGCACCTCGCATGGTGTCGACCTGGCCAAGAAGGTTCACGCCTGTCTCGGCCGCGCACTGGCGAAATTCGTGATCGATGCGGCCCATCTGGGTCCGGTGCAGCAGAATTAGAGGAAGCAGAGTTGATGCGTTTTGCCTTCCCTTTTCGCTCTCGCGCAGCGCGACGCCGGTGCGCCGCAGCAGCGCTGGTGGTGTTTGCGCCGTTCGCGGCTGCGCCGTCGCGCGCGCAGACCCAGGGCGACCAGCATGCGGCGCTCTCATCGGGTGCCAGGGTTGAAACCGCACGGTCCGATGCCAGCAAGCCGGCTGCGATGGCAACCGACGTCGCCACTTCGCAACAGCCCGGCATCGCCTCGCAGGCGCTCGACAAGGTGAAGCAGGTCGCGCGCTCGGCGAGCGACATCTTCCATCGCGTCCCCTGTCAGCAGCCCAACGGCGTCGCCAACACCACCGGCTCGCTGCCGCATGTCGCGGCCAAGCTCGCTGCCGGCCGGCCCGTCGTCATCATCGCGTTCGGCTCGTCCTCGACCCAGGGCTATGGGTCGTCGGCGCCGGAATTCACCTATCCGAGCCGGCTCGCCGGCCAGTTGCGCCGGCAATATCCCTCTGCCGACATCACCGTGCTCAACCGCGGCAAGGGCGGCGAGGATGCGCCGGAGATGATGAAGCGGTTGCAGACCGAAGTGATCGACGTGCATCCCGACATGGTGATCTGGCAGGTCGGCACCAATGCGGTGCTGCGCAATCTCGATCCGGCCGAGACCGAGAAGCAGGTCGAGGACGGCGTGGCGCGCATCCAGGCCGACGGCGCCGACGTCGTGCTGGTCGATCCGCAATATTCGCCGCGCGTCACCGAGCGCCCCGAAAGCGCGCGCGGCATGGTGAAGCTGCTCGGCCGCATCGCCGCGCTGCGCCATGTCGGCATCTTCCCGCGCTTCGAGGTGATGCGCGACTGGCACGAGAAGCAGGCGATCCCGATCAACGATTTCGTCATCGCCGACGGCCTGCACATGAACGACTGGGGCTATGCGTGCTTCGCCCAGTTGCTCGGCGACGACATCATCCGCTCGGTCGGCGCGATCAAGATCGGCGTCAACGTGCCGGCGGACGTGCGCACCTACCGGCCGATGTGATCAGCCGCGCTTCGCGCTGGCCCGCTGGCGCGCGGCAGAGAACGTAAGCGCATGAATCACCGGCGGCACCAAGCATTCGGTGTCGTCCCGGCGAAGGCCGGGACCCATAACCACCGAGGGTTATTGTCGCGCGCTCTAGGAATGACGAGTCCCGCCTACAACATCCGCCGCGGAGTATGGGTCCCGGCCTTCGCCGGGACGACGGCGGAGCGTGTGGCGCCACTTGCGCCCTAGGCCCATAGGTCTCTCGCCATTGCCGTCCCAGCTTGACCTCACCGCGGTAATCCGCTCCCTTGGCGCCTCGACCAAGCCTCAAGGGAAACGCTCATGTCTTTCGTGCTGGCCATCGATCAGGGCACCACTTCGTCGCGCGCCATGGTGTTTCGCAGCGACATCTCCATCGCCGCGGTGGCGCAGCAGGAGTTTCCGCAGCATTTCCCGGCCTCCGGCTGGGTCGAGCACGAGCCGGAGGACATCTGGACCTCGACCATCATGGTGTGCCGCGAGGCGCTGGAGAAGGCCGGCCTGAAGGCCAAGGACATTGCCGCGATCGGCATCACCAACCAGCGCGAGACCACCGTGGTGTGGGACCGCGCCACCGGCCAGGCCGTGCACCGCGCGATCGTCTGGCAGGACCGCCGCACCGCCGACATCTGCGCCAGGTTGAAGGCCGAAGGCCATGAGCCCGCGATCTCGGCGAAGACCGGCCTGATCATCGATCCGTATTTCTCGGGCACCAAAGTCGCCTGGATCCTCGATCACGTGCCGGGCGCGCGCGAACGCGCCGAGCGCGGCGAGCTGTTGTTCGGCACCGTCGACTGCTATCTGCTGTGGCGGCTCACCGGCGGCCGCGTGCACGCCACCGACGCCACCAACGCCTCGCGCACGCTGCTGTTCAACATCCACACCGGTGCCTGGGACGACGATCTCATCAACCTCTTGCGCGTGCCGCGCTCGATGCTCCCAGAGGTGAAGGATTCCTCCGCCCGGTTCGGCGAGAGCACCGCTGATCTGTTCGGCGGCCCGATTGCGATCTCCGGGATCGCCGGCGACCAGCAGGCCGCGACCATCGGCCAGGCCTGCTTCGAGCCCGGCATGATGAAATCGACCTACGGCACCGGCTGCTTCGCGCTGCTCAACACCGGCATCACGCCGGTGGCCTCGAAGAACAAGCTGCTGACCACGATCGCCTATCAGCTCGGCGGCCAGCGCACCTACGCGCTGGAAGGCTCGATCTTCGTCGCCGGCTCCGCGGTGCAGTGGCTGCGCGACGGGCTCGGCATCATCAAGCACGCCGCCGAGACCGGACCTCTCGCCGACAAGTCCGACAGCATGCAGAGCGTCTATCTCGTGCCGGCCTTCGTCGGCATGGGCGCGCCTTACTGGAATCCGCGTGTGCGCGGCGCGCTGTTCGGGCTGACCCGCAACACCGGCCCGGCCGAGCTCGCGCATGCGACGCTGGAGAGCGTCTGCTACCAGACCTTCGATCTGTGGGCCGCGATGCGCACCGACTGGCCCGAGGCCAACGCTGCCAACACCGTGCTGCGCGTCGACGGCGGCATGACCGCCTCCGACTGGACCATGCAGCGGCTCGCCGACCTGCTCAACGCGCCGGTCGACCGCCCGATGATCCAGGAGACCACGGCATTGGGCGCCGCCTATCTCGCCGGCCTTGAGGCCGGCGTCTATCCGGAGCCCGCGAAGTTCGCCGACAATTGGCGGCTCGAGCACCGCTTCCGCCCGGCGATGAGCGAAGCGACGCGCGACCGCAAGCTCGCCGGCTGGGCCCGCGCGGTGAAGGGCGTGCTGGCGAGCGACGAAGGGGAGTGAGGGGACGGCCCGTCCAGCAACCTCCGCCGTCGTCCCGGCGCAGGCCGGGACCCATAACCACGAATGCCGATCGTCTTGCGACGCTGGGGCCGCAGCGTGCCCCGACAACAAAACCCTGTGGCAATGGGGGCCCGGCCTGCGCTGGGACGACACAGGGTGTGCGGCAGGCGCTGTTGCGCTACCCCTCCTGCTTCTCCTGCAATTCCAGCATCGCGCGCAGCGTATCGTCGCTGAGCTTGCCGTTCGGTGACGGCGTGCGCCGCTCGACGGTTTCGACCGGGCGCGTATGCTGCGGCACGACCGGCGCGCTGCGCACCGGCGCGCCGTCGCCGATATCCTCAGCCTCGTTGGCGGCGCCTGCGCCATAGGCGTAACCGATGCCGCGCCGCCGGCGCGTGGGCTTCGGCTTCGGGGGCGGCGGCGTATAGATGATCGGCGGCAGCGTGTGATGGCGCGACACGGTGTTTGCTCCGGTGGCCTCTCCACATGGAGCTCCTGATTCGCCGAAATCCCGACTGACAAATCGGTAACTTTGTTACGCAGCGTTGCATTGCATCTGCGGCGAGACACGCGGATATTTCTCGCCGGCAATATGGAAACAGGGATCGCGATGCTGCTGCCCGACGGATATTCCGACATTCCCCACGGCAAGGTCGCCGCCGTCGTCACCTATCTGGAAATGACCGCGCGCCCGCCGTTGCGCGATGAGTCGCCGGGCGCGTGGCGCCTGCGCAAGGTCGAGCCGCCCGCGCTCGACTGGTATCGCGAGCTCTACCGCCGCGTCGGGGAGGAGTGGCTGTGGTTCAGCCGCACCGGGCTCGATGACGCCGATCTTGCGTCAAGAATCCACGGGCCCGGCATCGAGCTTTACGGGCTGGTCGTCGATGGCCATGACGAAGGCCTGCTCGAGCTCGATTTCAGCGTGCCCGGCAATTGCGAGCTGCTTTATTTCGGCGTCACCGCAAAATTGATCGGCACCGGCGCGGCGCGCTTCCTGATGAACCGCGCGCTCGAGATCGCCTGGTCGCGCGACGTCAGCCGCGTCTGGGTGCACACATGCACCTTGGACCATCCTTCCGCGGTCGCGTTCTACCAGCGCTCGGGCTTTCGCGCGTTCCGCCGGCAGATCGAAGTCGCCGACGATCCGAGGCTCAACGGCATGGCGCCGCGCGATGCGGCGAGGCATGTGCCGGTGATTGAATAGGTGCGGCTCCGAACACCGCCGTCGTCCCGGGCAAGCGTAAGCGCGACCCGGGACCCATAACCACTGAAGTGAGTTGGCTTGCAGCGCTGGGGCAGGCAGCATCGGCCGCGACGAAAGCCGGTGGTTATGGGTCCCTGCTTTCGCAGGGACGACACTGGATATGCGACTCAGTGCTGGCAATGCCTCATTGCAATGACTCAGCAGTGTTGCAATGCCGCGCAGCCCATCTAGGATGGTGCAAAGCGCAACCTTTGACCTCGGCCCGGCCGCCACACCTCGAAAGCCCTGCTTTCGCGGCAGCGGTTTGCCGCGGCATGTCCGATGATGAGGTGAAACGATGTTCCTGATCGGCCAGTACGACTCGCCCTTTGTCCGCCGCACCGCGATCGCGCTGCGGCTCTATGGCTTGCGCTTCGAGCACAGGCCATGGTCGACCTTCGGCGATGCGGAGAAGGTTGCGACGTTCAATCCGGTGCAGCGGGTGCCGACGCTGGTGCTCGACGACGGCGAGGCGCTGATCGAGAGCGGGGCGATCCTGGATTATCTCGACGAACTGGTCGGGCCGGACAAGGCGATGATTGCGCGTTCCGGCATCGAGCGGCGCCGGCATCTGCGCATCATGGCACTGGCGACCGGGCTCGCCGACAAGGCGGTCAGCCTGGTCTACGAGCGGGTGCTGCGCAAGGAGCAGCTCAAGCTGTGGGTCGAGCGCTGCGAGGGGCAGATTGCCCGCGTGCTCGCGGCGCTGGAGCAGGAGCGGACGGCGGTCGAGACGCCCTATTGGTTGGGCGATCGCATCGGTCACGCCGACATCGCGGTGGCCTGCGCCTTGCGGTTCACCGGCGAAGCACATCCGCATCTGTTCGACGCGCGCTATCCGGCGCTGCGGGCGCATGCGGCGCGCTGCGAGGCACTGCCGCCGTTCCAGGAGATCGTGCAGCCGCTGGCGCCGCCGAAAGGGTAGGGATCGTGTGCGCTCTCTATCGTCATTCCGGGGCGATGCGCAGCGTCCATTTCACCACAGATGATGCGGCTTGATGGATTCCGGGCTCTCGCTTCGCGAGCCCCGGAATGACGATGGATCTGGCGAGGGCCAGGACGACAGCGCTGAATGCGGTGCGGGCGATGGTCAGTCGCGCTAGTCGCCAACTCTCCATCCCACGCGCCCCCGCAACGCGCGCTACGGACTACCCATTGCCAGCCCGATCTTCTATGGTGGCCGTTCGGTTTGCGTGTTACGCGAACGTGATAAATCCATGATATCAAAGGCTTAAGGCTCGGATCGAGGCCTTTGGAGGGCGGTTTGACGCGGTATATTTCGACCAGGGGCGAGGCCCCGGTGCTTGGCTTCTGCGACGTGATGCTGACCGGGCTTGCCCGCGACGGCGGGCTGTACGTGCCCGAGAGCTGGCCGCAGCTATCGCCGGAGACCATCGCCGGCTTTTTCGGCCGTCCCTATTGGGAGGTCGCGGTCGAGATCATCAGGCCGTTTGCCGCCGGCGAGATTTCCGACGCCGAGCTCGGCCGCATGGCCAACGAGGCCTACGCCACGTTCCGGCATCCCGCGGTGGTGCCGCTCGACCAGGTCGGGCCGAACCAGTTCACGCTCGAGCTGTTCCACGGCCCGACCCTGGCGTTCAAGGACGTCGCGATGCAGCTGATCTCGCGGCTGATGGATCACGTGCTCGCCAAGCGCGCGCAGCGCACCACCATCGTGGTCGCGACGTCAGGCGATACCGGCGGCGCCGCGGTCGAGGCCTTTGCCAATCTCGACAATGTCGATCTCGTGGTGCTGTTCCCGAACGGGCGCATCTCCGAGGTGCAGCGCCGCATGATGACGACGACGGGTGCTGCCAACGTCCACGCGCTCGCCATCGAGGGCACGTTCGACGACTGCCAGGCGCTGGTGAAGGCGATGTTCAACAACCATCGCTTCCGCGACAGCGTCGCGCTGTCCGGCGTCAACTCGATCAACTGGGCGCGCATCGTGGCGCAGGTGGTCTACTATTTCACCTCGGCGGTGGCGCTTGGATCGCCCCAGCGCACCGTCGACTTCACGGTGCCGACCGGCAATTTCGGCGACATCTTCGCCGGCTATGTCGCGAAGCGGATGGGGCTGCCGATCCGCTGCTTGCGCATCGCCGCCAACGTCAACGACATCCTGCCGCGCACGCTGAAGACCGGCATCTACGAGGTGCGCGAGGTGCACGCCACCGCCTCGCCGTCGATGGACATCCAGGTGTCCTCGAATTTCGAGCGGCTGTTGTTCGAGGCGAGCGGGCGTGATGCCGATCAGGTCCGCCGCCTGATGGCCTCGCTGAATCAGTCCGGCCGCTTCGTGCTGCCGGATGCGACGCTGGCCGCGGTGCGCCGCGATTTCGACGCCGGCCGCGCCGACGAGACCGAGACCGCGGCTGCGATCCGCGCCGCCTGGCGCGAGGCGGGCGATCTGGTCGATCCGCACACCGCGGTGGCGCTCGCGGTCGCCGACCGCGACACCTCGGACTCCAGGATCCCGAACATCGTGCTGTCGACCGCGCATGCGGCGAAATTCCCGGACGCGGTCGAAGCCGCCTGCGGGGTGCGGCCGCAATTGCCGGCCTGGCTCGGCGGCCTGATGAGCAAATCCGAACACATGACGGTCATGAAGAATGATTCAGCGGAGGTCGAGCGCTTCGTGCTGTCGGTCAGCCGGGCCGCCAAGCAGGGAGTGGCCTGATGGCCGTTGAAATCACCAAGCTGCCGAGCGGACTGACCGTCGTCACCGACACCATGCCGCATCTGGAAACCGCGGCGCTCGGGGTCTGGGCCGGGGTCGGCGGGCGCGACGAGAAACCGAACGAGCACGGCATCTCGCATCTCCTGGAGCACATGGCCTTCAAGGGCACCACGCGGCGGTCCTCGCGCGAGATCGTCGAGGAGATCGAGGCGGTCGGCGGCGATCTCAATGCCGGGACCTCGACCGAGACCACCGCCTATTATGCGCGGGTGATGAAGGCCGACGTGCCGCTGGCGCTCGACGTGCTCTCCGACATCCTCGCCAATCCGTCCTTCGTGCCGGACGAGCTGGAGCGCGAGAAGAGCGTCATCGTGCAGGAGATCGGCGCCGCGCAGGACACGCCCGACGACGTCGTGTTCGAGCATCTCAACGAGCTCTGCTATCCGGACCAGCCGATGGGCCGCTCGCTGCTCGGCACCGCCAAGACGCTGAAGACCTTCAACCGCGACATGCTGCGCGGCTACCTCTCGACGCATTACCGCGCGCCCGACATGGTGGTTGCCGCCGCCGGCGCGGTCGATCACAAGCGCGTCGTCGAGGACGTCGCGCAGAAGTTTGCGAGCTTCGACGCCACGCCGGCGCCGAAGCCGGTGCCTGCGATGTTCGGCAAGGGCGGCTCGAAGGTGGTGCATCGCGATCTCGAGCAGGCGCATCTGACGCTGGCGCTCGAAGGCGTGCCGCAGACCGACCTGTCGCTGTTCTCGCTACAGGTCTTCACCAACACGCTCGGCGGCGGGATGTCGTCGCGGCTGTTCCAGGAGGTCCGCGAGAAGCGCGGGCTGTGCTACTCGATCTACACTTTCCATGCGCCCTATAGCGATACCGGCTTTTTCGGCCTCTACACCGGCACCGATCCCGCCGATGCGCCGGAAATGATGGAGGTGATCGTCGACGTCATCAATGACGCCGTCGAAACCTTGACCGAGGCCGAGGTCGCGCGCGCCAAGGCGCAGATGAAGGCCGGGCTGTTGATGGCGCTGGAAAGCTGCTCATCCAGGGCCGAACAGCTGGCACGCCATGTGCTAGCCTATGGCCGGCCGCAGACGGTGGAAGAACTGGTGGCGCGGATCGATGCGGTCAGCGTCGAATCCAGCCGCAACGCCGCCCGCGCGCTGCTGTCGCGCAGCCGGCCCGCCGTCGTCGCCCTTGGCAGCGGCAGGGGTCTGGACACGGCGGTATCTTTTGCGGAAGGATTGACGAAGTCGAAGGCAAGGACGCTGCTGCACTAGAAGTTAGCTCTACCTCGCCCCGCTCTTGCGGGGAGAGGTCGAAGCCGGAGGCTTCGGGTGAGGGGTTTGTCCGCAAATCTAGTCTGCGGAATGACCCCTCACCCCGACCCTCTCCCCGCAAGAGCGGGGCGAGGGAGAAGTCGTGGGGAGTGTTGGGCCATGGCCCTGTTTCGTTTGCCGTCCGGTGGACCGGCTGCACTGATGCCGCGCGGTCACGGGCTGTTGCTGCGGGCGCCGCAAATGTCGGATTTCCCGCAATGGGCGCAACTGCGCGAATTCAGCCGCGCCTATCTCACGCCATGGGAGCCGATCTGGCCCTCCGACGACCTCACCCGCGCAGGCTTCCGCCGCAGGCTGCGCCGCTACACCGAGGATATCGCCGCCGACCGCTCCTATCCGTTCATCATCTTCCGCGAATCGGACGGGGTGATGCTCGGCGGCATCACGCTCGCCAATGTCCGCCGCGGCATCGTGCAGGCCGGCACGATCGGCTATTGGGTGGGCCTGCCGCACGCGCATCGCGGCTACATGACGACGGCGCTGCGGGTGCTGCTGCCGTCGCTGTTCGGCGAGCTCAATCTGCATCGCATCGAGGCGGCCTGCATTCCCTCCAATGCGCCGTCGATCCGCGTGCTGGAGAAGTGCGGCTTCACCCGCGAGGGACTGGCACGGCGCTACCTCTGCATCAACGGGATCTGGCAGGACCATCTGCTGTTCGGCCTGCTGCACGAGGATTTTGGCGGCTGACCCTTGTGTCTTTTGGCTGATGGCCGGCGTCCCGCGATGCCTCCGGCTGCCTTGGGCTCAAGGATGCCTTGGGTTCGCCGCCATTGCCTTGCTATAACGCCGGCGAAACGGAGGCTGGGATTGAAGGTTCTGGGGATATCGCATGGGTGACAGGGTGATCAGGTTCGCGCTCGCAGCGGCGCTGTCGATCGGGCTCGGGGCCACCCTGCTGCCCTCAGGGGCTTCCGCGCAGTCGCTGAGCGACCGCTTCAAGAGCCTGTTCGGCGGCGGTTCGTCCGACCAGGACAAGCCGGCGGCTCCGGCCGCGCCGCAGCAGCTCAATGACGCCGATGCCGAACTGTCCTGTCCGCCAGTGCAGATCCGCTCCGGGGCCTCGACCTATTCGGTGGCGGCGACCGGCAAGGAAGCGGTCGGCAACGACGTCAAGTTCCTGGCCTCGATCACCCGCACCGCGCGGCAATGCAATCTGAGCGGCGGCATGATCACCGCCAAGATCGGTATCCAGGGCCGGATCATCGTCGGTCCCCAGGGCGCCCCGCCGACCATTCAGGTGCCGCTGCGCGTCGCCGTGGTGCAGGGCGGCGTCGGCGAGAAGACGATCGCGACCAAGGCCTACACCACCACGGTGCAGATGGACGAGAGCGGCAGCGTGCCGTTCAGCCTGGTCGCCGAGGATGTCGTCTATCCGGCGCCGTCGCCGGCCGACAACGACAATTACATCTTCTATATCGGCTTCGATCCGCAGGCCCTGAAGCCGGAGCCCAAGCCGCGCGCCCCGCACAAGAAGAAGTAGCGCGGCGATCGCGCCACGCAACGTGGGCGGATCGAGCATTTGAAGGCAAACAAAAAGGCCGGCGCGATCAACTCGCGCCGGCCTTTTTGGTAACCAGTTGTGATCGCGTCAGTTCAGCTTGGAGCGGACTTCGGCGATGCCCTTGCCGATCAGGTCGTCGGCAACCGGGCCCTTGACCGACTGCGACAGGATGGTCGAGGCGGCGGTCACCGCGGCGTTGGCCGCGGCGGCGCGGACATCGGCCACGGCCTGGGCCTCGGCCTGGGCGATCTTGCTCTCGGCAGTCTTGGTCCGCCGCGCGACAAAATCTTCCATCTTGGTCTTGGCTTCGGCCGCGATCCGCTCGGCTTCGGCCTTGGCGCTGGAGATGATGTCCTGGGCCTCGCGCTCCGCGCTGGCGCGGCGTGCCTTGTACTCGCCGAGCAGCTTGTTGGCCTCGTCCTTCAGACGGCGCGCGTCATCCAGCTCGGCCTTGATGCGCTCGGCACGATGATCGAGCGCCGTCAGCAGGGTGCGATGGACGCCGAGATAGCCGAACACGACCAGCAGAACGACGAAGGCGATCGCAACCCAGGTTTCCGGTTCGTAAAACATCGTCTATCCCTTCAGCGACGCGTCGACGGCGCTGTTGACCGCATTCGCGTCCGGCGTGACGCCGGCGAGTTGCTGGACGATGGCGCCGGCCGCATCCGCCGCGATGCCGCGGACGTTGCTCATGGCGTTGGTCCGGGTCGTTGCGATCTGCTTCTCGGCGTCGGCGAGCTTCACCGCCAGTTTCTCTTCCAGCGTCTTGCGCTCGGCTTCCGAGGCCGCGTTCAGCTTCTCGCGGGTCTCGTTGCCGATCGCCTGCGCGTTGGCGCGTGCGTTGGCGAGTTCGGTTTCATAGGCCTTCAGCGCCGCGTCGGACTCGTCCTTCAGCTTCTGCGCCTCGGCCAGATCGCCCTCGATCTTGTTCTGACGTGCGTCGATCGTCCCGCCGACGCGCGGCAGTGCGATACGCGACACGATCAGGTAGAGCGCGACAAATGCGATCGCCAGCGACACCAGCTGCGAGGCGAAATTGGAGGAATCGAACGGCGGAAAGGCTCCGCCGTGATGTCCACCATCGGCCTCGGTGTGGGCGCCGGCCTGCTGGCCTTTTGCCTCGCCATGACTCTCAGCCATGGTGTTCTCCTGTTGCTGTCATGCGCGCCGCCCTTGGACGAACCCCGGGCGGCGCGAAGGAAGTGCCGCTCAGAGCGGAACGAACAGCAGGAGCAGCGCGATCAGCAGCGAGAAGATGCCGAGCGCTTCGGTCACGGCGAAGCCGAAGATCAGGTTGCCGAACTGGCCCTGAGCGGCCGAGGGGTTACGCACCGCAGCGGCGAGGTAGTTGCCGAAGAT
This sequence comes from Bradyrhizobium sp. SK17, assembly GCF_002831585.1. Classification (GTDB taxonomy): domain Bacteria; phylum Pseudomonadota; class Alphaproteobacteria; order Rhizobiales; family Xanthobacteraceae; genus Bradyrhizobium. The sequence continues at coordinate 2,210,570 of NZ_CP025113.1, forward strand.
GATGCCCACGCCGACGCCCGCACCGCCCATGCCGATGCACGCGATGCCCGCGCCGATAAGTTTTGCTGCTGCCGGTTCCATTTGTAGCTCCTTGAGAAAGATAGACAGATTGGTGGGTGGAGATTCCCCGGACCGCTTAGTGTCCCGGATGAATGGCGTCGTTGAGGTAGATGCAGGTCAGGATCGCGAACACGTAGGCTTGCAGGAACGCGACCAGCAGCTCGAGCGCGTACAGCGCAACGGTGAGCGCGAGCGGCAGCACGCCGCCGAACCAGCCGAGCGCGCCGAGCGAGAAGCCGAGCATGGCGACGAAGCCCGCGAACACCTTCAGCGCGATGTGGCCGGCCAGCATGTTGGCGAACAGACGAACGCTGTGCGAGACCGGCCGCAGGAAGAACGACAGGATCTCGATGAACATGACCAGCGGCAGGATGTAGATCGGAACGCCGTGGGGGACGAAGATGCTGAAGAATTTCAGGCCGTTCTTGTAGACGCCGTAGATCAGGACGGTGAAGAACACCAGCAGCGCGAGAGCTGCGGTCACGATCAGGTGGCTTGCGATCGTGAAGGTGTAGGGGATGACGCCGACCAGGTTCGAGACGCAGAGGAACATGAACAGCGAGAAGATCAGCGGGAAGAACTTCATGCCTTCCGAGCCGGCCGTGCTGCGAATCGTGGTGGCGACGAACTCGTAGGAGATTTCGGCAACCGACTGCAACCGTCCCGGAACCAGCTCGCGGCCGCTCGCCAGCATCAGCAGCGCGATCAGCAGCACCGCGATGAACATGTAGAGCGACGAATTGGTGAAGGCGATCGTGTGATTGCCGATGTGGCCGAGCGTGAAGAGGGGCTCGATATTGAACTGGTGGATCGGGTCGATTTTCATCCGCGCGGCTCTTGGTCCACCGGCCATCGTGCCGGTAATCGAATTTCAAATGTCGTGACTTCCCGCCAGCGCTCAGCGCTTGCCCGAGGCCACGCCCGCGGACCTCACCACGTTGACCACGCCGGCGACGAAGCCGAGCAGCGTTAACACGATGAAGCCGAATGGCGACGTCGACAGCAAACGGTCGAACCCCCAGCCAATCGCCGCTCCGACGGCAACGCCCGCGATCAGCTCCGAGGAAAGACGAAAACCGAGCGCCATCGCCGAAGCTCTGGCGGCACTGTCCCCGCTTTCTGTACCGGATTGATCAGTCTTGTTCCTGCGGCTGTCGCGAATTTCTGACAACCGATGATCGAGACTTCCGAGCCTTGCGGAAAGCGCAGCTTCGTCAGGAGGCGATTGATCGCGACTTCCACTTGCGCCGTCGTTGGTGTTTTCAGCCATGCTGCAAACACTAACCGATGCCGCGGTTGATGGAAATTGCGCCCGTCCCCGTCAAAAGCCGCGCGGACCATACTTACCGCGTCTAATCAAGTCAAGATTGCGTCGTAACCAGTTATTGCTTTGATTCTGCTGGATTTATTTGGAGATATTCAAGGGCAGAGTGACGCAGCGATCGCAGTGCAGCAGCTTGCGTGACATTGAGCGATGTTGCGTGGCTTTTGCCGCTCTGCTGGGATCAGTCAAAATCGCTATCGTCTCGTGCAATCAAGGTTCCGCATGCCGCGCCAGATCGACTACTATTTCTCCTTGCAATCACCTTGGGCCTATATCGGCCACAAGCCCTTCGTTCGACTCGTAAGCACTTACGATCTCAAGGTAAATTACCGTCCCGTGCTGCTGGTCGATTTGTTCGCGGAGACCGGCGGATTGCCGCTCGCCAAGCGTCATCCGATGCGGCAGCGCTACCGGATGATCGAGTTGCAGCGCTGGCGCGACAAGCGCGGGCTGAATTTCCATCTGCAACCGGCGCATTGGCCGTTCAACGGACGGCTTGCCGATGGCGTCGTGATCGCGGCGCTCGAGGCGGGCCTCGATCCCGAGCCATTCTTGCAACGCGCCTTTCCGTCCGTCTGGGAGCAACAGCTCAACCTTGCCGATCCTGCGACGCTGGTAAGTCTCGCCGATGCAGCCGGCATGCCCGGGCAGCAGCTGGTCGAGCGCTCAGGCGCCGAGGCGATCAGCGCGGCCTATGAGCAGAACCGCCAGGATGCATTGTCCGCCGACGTATTCGGCTCGCCGGGCTACGTGCTCGATGGCGAGGTATTCTGGGGACAGGACCGGATCGAATTGCTCGAGGACGCGTTGAAGTCGGGCCGCAAGCCCTATAGCTCTGAGGTCTAGGGGCAGGAAATCAGGTTGAGGCGGAGCAAGCCATGCCCATCGCGATGTCGCCGTCGAAACTGTCGATCGCAATTGCCGCCGTCCTGATCTCATGCGGCGCGGCGACGGCGCAAACCACGCCGGACACCGAGAACGGCCGTTACGCCTTGTCTCCGGCCGGCGACGGCTTCCTGCGGCTCGACACGCGCACCGGTGCGGTGTCGACCTGCACCAATTCCAGCTCCGGCTGGGCCTGCTACCTGGTGCCCGACGAGCGTGCGGCGCTGGATGCGGAGATCGGGCGGCTGCAAGTCGACAATGACAAACTCAGGGGTGAGCTTGCGGCGCGCGCACCGTCGGCCAAGACCGACGAAGCGTTGCCGAAATCGGACCAGCTGAAGCAGCCGAAGACCGCCGAGGGCGAGCGCAAGATCGAGATTCCGCTGCCGAGCGACCGCGACATGGATCGCATGATGTCGTTCGTGGAGCGGGCCTGGCGGCGGCTGATCGAGATGGCGAACCGCGTCCAGCGTGACAGCAATGGCGGCAAGATCTGATCTGACGATTGCCACACATACAGTGTCGTCCCGGCGAAGGCCGCGACCCATACGCCGTGATTTCTCGATTTCGACGGCTAGGAGTTGGCGCCTCGCCTGACCAATGAATATCGGTGGTTATGGGTCCCGGGCCTTCGCCGGGACGACGGTCAAGAGGATACATGAGTTCATCGAAGCAATTCTCGCGCTCGGCGCCATCATCCGTCCCGGCGACCAGCATCACGTCGTCGCGATTGCTGGTCGAGACAGCGGGCGCGGGCTTCATCGACATCACGGGCGAGATCGCAGGATTCCTGCGCGAGGTGCGTGCCGGCGAGGGCGTGGTGACGCTGTTCATCCGTCATACCTCGGCGTCGCTGACGATCCAGGAGAATGCCGATCCGACGGTGCTGGTCGACCTGATGACGGCGCTCGACCGCGCCGCGCCCGAGGACGGTGGCTGGCGTCACGACACCGAAGGTCCTGACGACATGCCGGCGCATATCAAGACGATGCTGACGGCGACCTCGTTGCAGGTTCCGGTGCTCGATGGCGCAATGGCACTGGGCACCTGGCAGGGCATCTATCTGATCGAGCATCGCGCCCGCCCGCACCGGCGCGAGATCGTGCTGCAATTCATCGGCGCCACGCGCTGACGCTTTCGTGTCGCCGCTTGAAACGACATCGGCCGCGGAGCGATCCGCGGCCGATGCATCTTGATTGCGTGGTCGACCGATCAGGTCTTGGAGATGTCGACGTCCTTGGTCTCCGGGATGAACAGCGCGCCGACCACGACGGTGATGGCCGCGAAGATGACCGGATACCAGAGACCGGAGTAGATATCGCCGGTCGAGGCGGTGATCGCGAACGCGGTCGCCGGGAGCAGGCCGCCGAACCAGCCGTTGCCGATATGATAGGGCAGCGACATCGAGGTGTAGCGGATGCGGGTCGGGAACAGTTCGACCAGCATGGCGGCGATCGGGCCGTAAACCATGGTGACGTAGAGCACCAGGATGAACAGCAGTCCGATGACCGAAGCCACCTGCGGACGGAAGACGTCGAACGGATGCGACATCTTCACGACGCCGGCGTCACCCGCCTTCGGATAGCCCGCCGCCTGCACCGCCGCGGTGATCGCGGGGTTCGACGTCTTGGCGTCCGTGTAGGGCACGTCCTTGTCGTTGACCACGACCTTCACCGGCGAGCCGGCCGGGCCAGGCACGGTGGAATACTTCACCGACGACTGGGCGAGGAAGGCGCGGGCGGTGTCGCAGGGTGCCGAGAAGACGCGGGTGCCGACCGGGTTGAACAGGTCGCCGCAGCTTGCCGGATCCGCAACCACCTGCACCTTGACCGTCTCATAGGCCTTTTCCAGCGCCGGGTTGGCGTTGGTCGTGATCATCTTGAAGATCGGGAACAGGGTCAGCGCGCCGATCAGACAGCCCGCCAGGATGATCGGCTTGCGGCCGATCTTGTCCGACAGCGCGCCCCACACCAGGAAGAAGCCGGTGCCGAGCAGCAGCGACCAGGCGATCAGGAGGTTGGCGGTGTAGCCGTCGACCTTCAGGATCGATTGCAGGAAGAACAGCGCGTAGAACTGGCCGGTGTACCAGATCACCGCCTGGCCCATGGTGAGGCCGAACAGCGCGAGGATCACGATCTTGGCGTTGCTCCAGGTCGCGAAGGCTTCGGTCAGCGGCGCCTTGGAGGTCTTGCCTTCCTCCTTCATGCGCTGGAACACCGGCGATTCGTTCAGCCGCAGACGGATCCAGACCGAGATGCCGAGCAGCAGCACCGACACCAGGAACGGAATGCGCCAGCCCCATTCGGCGAAGTCCTTCTCGCCGGTGATGGTGCGGGTGAACAGGATCACCAGCAGCGACAGGAACAGTCCGAGCGTTGCCGTGGTCTGGATGAACGAGGTGTAGTAGCCGCGCTTGCCGAGCGGTGCATGCTCGGCGACATAGGTCGCGGCACCACCATATTCGCCGCCGAGCGCGAGGCCTTGCAGCAGGCGGAGCGAGATTAGGATGATCGGCGCGGCGATGCCGATGGTCTTGGCGTTGGGCAGCAGGCCGACGATGAACGTCGACAGGCCCATGATCAGGATGGTGACGAGGAAGGTGTATTTGCGGCCGACGATGTCGCCGACCCGGCCGAACACGATGGCGCCGAACGGACGCACCAGGAAGCCTGCCGCGAACGCCAGCAGCGCGAAGATATCGCGCGTTGCCGGCGGATAGTCGGAGAAGAACTGCGCGCCGATGATGCCGGCCAGCGAACCGTAGAGATAGAAGTCGTACCACTCGAACACGGTACCGAGCGACGACGCGAGGATGACGAAACGCTCATCCTTCGTCATGCCGGCGGGCCGCGCCGAGGTTGCAGTCATTGTGGACATCTGGATAGCTCCCCCCGAAATTATTGCTGATGCTCGCCCCCGGCTGGCGGGTTAGGCTCGAATTAGCCTTCGGCTTGCGTTGGAGGGTAACATCGCAGTGAAACCCGCCCCAATAAGACTTTTGGCTTTTGCACGCTTGAACTTATCTTGGGAGGCGAGACCAGGACGAAGCGCCCCCGCGTGCGTCTATTGCGGCGCACAAGCTAAGCGGGTTAACTGCTTTGGCATCTGGTATTACCGGGCCCTTGCGTGGTACTGCCGCGCGGGCGACAACCGAACGGCGCGGGTTTGCCAAAGCCTGCAAGTGGGACTGAGATGAACGCTGCTGCCAATACTCATCTTGTCATCGCCGACGACCATCCGCTTTTTCGCGATGCGTTGCGCCAGGCGGTGTCCAGTGTCGTGAGCTCGGCCACGATCAGCGAGGCCGGATCGTTCGAGGACCTGACCGCGCTGCTGGAACGGGACTCCGAGGTCGACCTGATCATGCTCGACCTGTCGATGCCGGGGATCAGCGGCTTTTCCGGGCTGATCTATCTGCGGGCGCAATATCCGGCGATCCCGGTGGTCATCGTCTCCGCCAGCGACGACGCCGGAACCATCCGCCGCTCGCTCGACTTCGGCGCCTCGGGGTTCATCCCCAAGCGCTTCGGCGTCGAGACGCTGCGGGATGCCATCATGAAGGTGATGGAGGGCGACGTCTGGGTTCCGCCGGATACCGATCTGTCGGCTGCCGGCGATCCCGACATGACCCGGCTGCGTGACCGTCTGGTGACGCTCACCCCGCAACAGGTGCGGGTGCTGATGATGCTGTCCGAGGGGCTGCTCAACAAGCAGATCGCCTATGAGCTCGGCGTCTCCGAAGCGACCATCAAGGCCCATGTCTCGGCCATCCTCCAGAAGCTCGGCGTCGAAAGCCGGACCCAGGCCGTGATCGCCGCCGCCAAGATCGCCGGCGGCCAGTGGCGCCAGGGCACGCCGTCGAGCTGACGGGGAATTCGTAGGACTGTAGGATGGGTGGAGCGAAGCGATACCCATCATCCCACCCACCGAGCATGCCTGCATGACCGGCTACCGCCGCAATTTCATTGCCGGAGGCTGTTTTTTCTTTACCGTCAACTTGGCAGATCGTCGGCAGCGGCTCCTGACCGAAAATATTGATGCATTACGGGCGGCCTTCCGCGAGACCCGGCAGCACCATCCGTTCTCGAACGATGCAATCGTGGTGTTGCCGGAACATCTCCATACTGTCTGGACGATGCCGGAGGGGGATGCTGACTTCGCCATGCGGTGGAGGCTGATCAAGACCTGGTTCTCTCGGCAGCTTGCCGGCGGCGAACCTGTTTCAAGCAGTCGCGCAGGTAAAGGCGAGCGCGGCGTGTGGCAGCGGCGCTACTGGGAGCATACGATCCGTGATGAGGACGATTTTTCGCGCCACATCGACTACGTCCACATCAATCCGGTCAAGCATGGTCTGGTAACACGTGTCGGAGACTGGCCGCACTCGTCGTTTCATCGGTTTGTGCGGGACGGTGTCTATCCCCCGGATTGGGCAGGCGACGTGGCCGGCCTTGAGGGGAAATACGGCGAAAGAAGCTGATGGGTATCGCTACGCTCCACCCATCCTACGATCTGCTCCGGAAACCCTGCGTTCGCTCGGCCAGTGGCGCCAAGGCACGCGGTCGAGTTGATCGCTACAGGGCTGGTGTGATCCGGTAGGCGCAGCGTCGTGCGCCGGCCAGGATGTGATCGACGCGTTCGATCGTGACATCGGGCCCCAGCACCGCGCGGAACACCGCAAGCTCCGAGCGGCAAAGACCCTGGCAGGCCGCCGCCGCGGCGCAGATTGGGCAGTGGTTCTCGACCAGAAGAAAGCCGTCCGCGTCCTTGAGCACACTCGCCATATAGCCTTCCCGGCTGCGCAGCCGCGCCAGCGATGCCAATCGCCGACGTAGCGAGCCCTCCGTTCCAACCGCCTTGCGGTAGTCGGCGATGCTGGCGCGTTCCCGATGCTCGATCAGCGTCTCCATGCCGCGCTCGCCGAACACCGCCTGCATCGAGCGCAGCAGATCGAGCGTGAGATCGGAATGGCGGTCGGGGAAGCGCTCGTGACCGCGCGGCGTCAGCCGCCAGTATTTCCGCGGCCGGCCGCGGCCTTCCCGCTGGTGGTCGCTTGCGACGAGGCCGGCCGCCTCGAGCTTGACGAGGTGCTGACGCGCGCCGGCCGGCGTCATCTCGAGGCGCGCGCCGATCTCCGCGGCGGTCTGCGGGCCGCGGGTCTTCAATTGGAACAGGATGCGATCCTGGCTACGGGTGTCGTCTTGACTCACGGGAATATTTTAGAAACAAGATGCTATCTAAAATAGCACGATTGCTGTCGCAGGCAACTGCCGGAGCGTCGGTCCGGAAGGAGGCTTCCGACATGAAGCAGGACGTGGTTCAGGAGGGGTGGCGATCGCTCCTCAAGCGCGAATGGATTCCGACACTCGCCATCCTGCTCGGTGGCGTCCTGCTGCAATCCATGAACGTGCTGATGCTAACGACGGTGTTGCCGTCGATCGTCGGCGAGCTCGGCGGCGTCACGATGTTGAGCTGGCCGACCACCGCCTATCTGGCTTCTTCCATCGTCGCGGCAAGCTGCGTCGGCGTGCTGTCGACCACCTTCGGTGCACGGCGGGTCTATTGTGCCGGGGTCGTGATCTTCGGCCTCGGTGCCGTGCTGTGTTCGCTCGCCCCGGCGATGGGATGGATCGTGGCCGGCCGGCTGATCCAGGGATTTGGCGGCGGTCTGGAGGCCGCGGTGGCCTATGTGCTGGTGCGCGCGACGTTTCCCGAGAGCATGTGGTCGCGAACCATCGCCCTGATGTCGATGAGCTGGAGCATGTCGGTGCTGATCGGGCCGCTGGTCGGCGGACTGTTCGCGCATTTCGCCAGCTGGCGCGGCGCCTTTGTCGCGAGTGCCGCGACCGCCGTCGTGCTCGCGGTCGCAGCCTTCTTCGTCCTGTCGCCCGCGACCGCCTCGCGGCCGACGTCGGCGGCGCGCGTGCCGCTCGGCCGCGTCGCGCTGATCTGCCTTGCGATTGCCGCGACGTCAGTCACGTCTGCCGTGGGGTCGTCATGGCTGAAGCTCGGGCTGATCGTGACTGCGATCCTGGCGTTTGTCGCGATGCTGCGGCTGGACCGTACGGCGCCGACGCGGCTGCTGCCGAGCGATGCGTTCTCGTGGCGCAGCGGAACCGGCGTCGGCCTCTGGGTCGCGCTGCTGCTCTGCATCACCTTCAGCCCGCTCCAGATCTACGTGCCGATGTTCCTCCAGCAATTGCACGGCTTCGACCCGCTCTCGGCCGGATTCGCCGTCGCCTGTGCGTCGATGGGGTGGAGCGTGGCCTCGATCCTGACGGCCGGCCTCTCGGGCCGCTCGGCCGACCGTTTGATGCTGATCGGCCCGGTCATGATGGGGGCAAGCCTGATGGCGATCGCGCTGCTTGGCCCGAATGCGACGGCGTCCGTCGTGCTGCTGATTCCGGCCATCGCGCTGCTGGGCGCCGGCATCGGGCAATGCTGGCCGCTGGTCGCGCATCGCATCATGGACAGCGCCAGGGCGGGCGACGAGGTGGTCGCGGCATCGTCGGTGCCGACCATTCAGCAGATGGGATTTGCATTTGGTGCCGCGATCGCCGGCCTGGTCGCCAATGCCAGCGGATTGGCGGCGGCGGTCGCTGACGCGACGATGCAGCGCGCGGCGTTCTGGGTGCCGGCAAGCTTTGTCGCATGGGCCATGCTTGCGTTTGTCGCGGGGCTGCGCTTGCGCGCCCTGCGCCGGCGCGTGTGAACGCTTCGGACCGCGCGGAGGTTACTCCGCCGCCACCATCTGCTGCGTCCGCCATTGTCCGAGCAGGGCACGCAGCGAGGCGGGTTTGACCGGCTTGTTCAGCACTGCGATGTTCTCCTCGCGCGCGGCGGCGCGCACCGCGGGGCTGCGGTCGGCGGTGATCAGGATCGCCGGGATGTTGTCGCCGAAGCGGCGGCGGATTTCGCGGATCGCGGCGACGCCGTTGCCGCGGTCGAGGTGATAGTCGACCAGCACGCCGGTGACGCGGCCGCCGGCGGCCTCGATCGCGCTGATCGCGCCGTCGGCGTCGAGCACCGCGATCACCTCGGCGTCCCACGCCGTCAATAGCGTCTTCATGCCGTCGAGAATCGCAGGATCGTTCTCGATGCAGACGATCAATGAGCCGCTCATCGGCGTCTTCGACAGCGGCGTGGTGCTGGTGACGGCGGCGGTGTGGTTGACCGCGGCCGCGACCGGCACGGTGACCGAGAACGCCGAGCCGCCGCTGAGATTGGCCGAGATCGCGATGCGATGGTTGAGCACCCGCGCCAGCCGTTCGACGATCGACAGCCCGAGGCCGAGACCGCGGGCGATGCGGGCGCCCTGTTCGAGGCGGTGGAATTCCTTGAAGATCTCGCCGCGCTTCTGCACCGGGATGCCGACCCCGGTGTCGAAGATGCTGATCTGGAGCGCGTCGCCGCGGCGGCGGCAGCCGATCAGCACGCGGCCGCGCGGGGTGTATTTGATCGCGTTGGAGATGAAGTTCTGCAGCAGCCGGCGCAGCAGCGAGCGGTCGGATTCGACCGGCAGCGAGCAGGCCACGAAGCGCAGATCGAGGCCCTTGTCGCGGGCGATCGGCATGAACTCGATCTCCAGCGAGCGCATCAGATCCGCCATCCGGAAGCTCGTGATCGCCGGGGTCATGGCGCCGGCATCGAGCCTGGAGATGTCGAGCAGCGCGCCCAGGATGTCCTCGATCGCCTCGAGCGAGTCGTCGATGTTCTCGACCAGGCGGGAATCCTCACCGCCGTTCTGGCGCTCGACCAGGCTCGTGACATAGAGCCGCGCCGCGTTGAGCGGTTGCAGGATGTCGTGGCTGGCGGCCGCCAGGAAGCGGGTCTTGGAGGCGTTGGCGTCTTCCGCGATCCCCTTGGCGAGCGCGAGCTCCGAGTTCAGCCGCGTCAGCTCCTCGGTGCGGTCGCGCACCCGCTTCTCCAGGGTCGCATTGGCGCGCTCCAGCGCCTCGGCGGCCTCGAAGCTCGGGGTGACGTCGGAGAAGGTGATGACGAGCCCGCCGCCCGGCATCCGGTTGGCGCGCACTTCGATCACCAGATGACGGTCGGTGAAGCGCTCCAGATAGGGCTCGCCCTCGGTGGTGTAGGCGCGCAGCCGCAGCGCGAGCAGGCTGTCGCCGTCGCCCGTCGCCGGCGGGCTGATCGCGCCCATGAATTCGAGGATCTCGGCCAAGGGGATGCCGAGCTGCACCAGATGCTGCGGCAGCCCGAGCAGTTCGGAGAACTGCCGGTTGGAGCAGATCAGCTGCAAATCGGGGTCGAACACCGCGATGCCCTGGCGCACATGGTTGAGCGCGGTTTGCAGGATCTCGCGGTTGAAATGCAGCGCGGCGTGGGAATCGTCGAGCAGCTTCAGCGCCGCCTTGGCCGACACCGTGCGCCGCTGCAACAGCAGCGACATCACGAGCCGTGACGACGCCGCGCCGATCGAGGAGGCGATCAGCCGCTCGGCGTGTTGCAGCAGCTCGAAATCGGCCGGCGCCGCGGTTTGCAGCACGATGTTGCGGTCGGCGGCGAATGCGGCGAAGGCCTCGCGGGTGCGGTCGGGGCCGAGATATTGCGTCACCGTGCTCTGGATGTCCTGCACCGTCACCGTGGTGCGCCAGCGCCGGAAGCTCGGCGCGATCGGTGCCGCGCTGGGCACGAACACGTCGGCCTGCAACAGCTCGATCGCGGACGGCGCGCGCGCCAGCGAGAACAGCACATAGGTGAGGATGTTGAGCCCGAGGCTCCACAGCACGCCGTGCAGCAATGGCGGCAGGTCGGCATCGAACAGCGCCTGCGGCCGCAACGCCTCGATCCCGAATGGTCCATGTTGCAGCAGCATCAACCCGGCAGTCGAGTTCTCCAGGAAGCTCGGCACGAACAGCGTGTAGAGCCACATCGCGAAGCCGACCAGCATCCCCGCCATGGCGCCGCGCGCGGTGGCGCGGCGCCAGAACAGGCCGCCGAAGAATGCCGGCGCGAGCTGCGCGATCGCGGCAAAGGACAGCAGGCCGATCGCGACCAGCTGGGTGTTGCCGAGTGCGCGATAGTAGAAATACGCCAGCACCATGATGGCGAAGATCGAGAAGCGGCGCGCCTTCAGCAGGAAATCGCCGAAATCCTTCTGGCCGATCCGGGCGTCATCGCTGCGCGGCAAGACCAGCGGCAGCACGATGTCGTTGGAGACCATGATCGAGAGCGCGACGCATTCGACGATCACCATCGCGGTCGCGGCCGACAGCCCGCCGACGAACACCGCGAGGCTGAGCAATTGCGAATTGCCCTCGATCGGCAGCGCCAGCACGAACATGTCGGCGTCGACCGCGCCGAACGGGAAGATCACCAGGCCGGCGATCGCGATCGGAATCACGAAGACGTTGATCACGACGAGGTAGAGCGGGAACAGCCAGCGCGCCCGGCTGACCTCGGCGGCGTTCGAATTCTCCACCACGCTGACATGGAACTGGCGCGGCAGCAGCATGATCGCGCAGAACGACAGCAGCGTCATGATCAGGAAGTTGCCGACCGACGGCACGTATTCGATCGCGCGCACCGCCTCCGGTGTCTTCAGCGCGCGCTCGTAGAGCTCGACCGGGGAGAACATCCAGAAGGTGACGAAGGCGCCGGCGGCGATGAAGGCGACCAGCTTGACGATGGATTCGGCGGCGATCGCCAGGATCAGGCCGTGCTGGTGCTCGGTCGCGTCGCTGTGGCGGGTGCCGAACAGCACCGCGAACACCGCCATCGCCAGCGTCACCATCAGCGCGATGTCGCCGAGGATCGGAATTTTCGAGAACGCTTGGTCCTCGCTCAGGATGGTCTCCAGCGAGGAGGCCATCGCCTTCAGTTGCAGCGCGATATAGGGCACCGAGCCGATGATTGCGATCAGCGCCACGGTGGCGGCCACCTTCTGGCTCTTGCCGTAGCGCGCGGCGATGAAGTCGGCGATCGAGGTGATGTTCTGCGACTTGGCGAGCGCGATCACCCGGCGCAGCAGCGGCGTGCACAGCCCGATCATCACGATCGGGCCGACATAGATCGCCAGGAAGTCGACGCTGGTGCGGGTGGCGAAGCCGACCGAGCCGAAGAAGGTCCAGGACGTGCAGTAGATCGCGAGCGACAGCGGATAGATCCAGGCGCTGGCGCGGCCGCGCGCGCCCGGCGACATCCGGTCGCCGCGGCTGGCAATGAAGAACAACAATCCGATGTAGGCGAACGCCGAGGCGATCACGCCCCAATCGTGCAGCATCGCTGCTCATCTCCCGTCCCGGCCGCTGGGTGGGCCGGGTCTCGGGATTATAACGCAAAGGGCCGGCCGCGCGATGCGCGGCCGGCCCGAATTCGGGGTCGGAAACCGATAGGGTTACTCGGCAGCCAGCGACTTCTGGCGCAGCGGCAGGCCGAGCCGGTCCCAGACCTGGAGCAGGGCTTCGGCCAGCGCGTCGACCAGCCCGTCGTCGTGGTAGGGCGAGGGCGTGATGCGCAGCCGCTCGGTGCCCTTGGCCACCGTCGGATAGTTGATCGGCTGGATGTAGATGCCGTGGTCCTCGAGCAGCATGTCCGAGGCGCGCTTGCACTTCTCGGGGTCGCCGACGAACAGCGGTACGATATGGGTGTCGCTCGACATCACAGGCAGGCCGGCGGCGGTCAGGATCGCCTTGGTGCGGGCGGCGCGGTCCTGGTGGCGCTCGCGCTCCCAGTTCGAGGTCTTCAGATGGCGGATCGCGGCGGTCGCAGCCGAGCAGATCGCCGGCGGCAGCGCGGTGGTGAAGATGAAGCCCGGCGCGTAGGAGCGCACCGCGTCGATGATCTCGGCGCGGCCGGCGATGTAGCCGCCGAGGCAGCCGAACGCCTTCGCCAGCGTGCCCTCGAGCACGTCGATACGGTGCATCACGCCGTCGCGCTCGGCAATGCCGCCGCCGCGCGGGCCGTACATGCCGACCGCGTGCACCTCGTCGACATAGGTCATGGCGCCGTATTTTTCCGCGAGATCGCAGATCTTGCCGAGCGGCGCGACGTCGCCGTCCATCGAATACAGGCTCTCGCAGACGATCAGCTTCGGCCGGTCGGGGCCGGCGGCGATCAAGAGCTGTTCGAGATGCGCGACGTCGTTGTGGCGGAAGATCTGGCGCTCGCAGCCGGCCTGGCGCACGCCCTCGATCATCGAATTGTGGTTCAGCGCATCCGACAGGATCAGGCAGTTCGGGATCAGCTTGGCCAGCGTCGAGATGCCGGTCTGGTTCGAGACATAGCCCGAGGTGAACAGCAGCGAGGCTTCCTTGCCGTGCAGGTCGGCGAGCTCGGCCTCGAGCGCTACCAGCGGATGATGGGTGCCGGCGATGTTGCGGGTGCCGCCGGCGCCGGTGCCGACCCGGGTCGCGGTCTCGACCATGGCCCCGACCACCTTGGGGTGCTGGCCCATGCCGAGATAATCGTTGGAGCACCAGATCACGACGTTGCGGCTGCCCTTCGGCGAATGCCAGGTCGCGTGCGGGAAACGTCCCGCGATCCGCTCGAGGTCGGCGAACACCCGGTAGCGCCGCTCGTCATGCAGGCGGTTGAGGGCGGTGTTGAAAAACTGGCTGTAATCCATCGGCAAACCCAGAAAGCGGAACCTGACCGGAATAGCTGCTTCTTCTTAGAGCTTTTCCAGCTCTAATGTCCATGCATTGACTCACAGCTCGGCATGCGTCGCAGCTGGGCAAATTGCCCTAGCGCGAGGTTTTGGGTTTGATTTTGCTCAAATCGCCGGACGGGGCGCCGCCCGGCCGGGCTCAGGTGGTGCGGAAGCGCAGCATGCCGTCGTCATGCATCCGGGCCGTCAGGCGGCCCTCGACCAGCATGTAATTGACATGGGCGACCAGTTCGCCGGCGGCGAAGCCCATCTGGTGCTCGTCCAGCACGTGCTTGTGGAACACCACGGGCACCAGCTCCTTGGAGGTCTGCGGCACCTCGCGGCAGGCCTCGGCGATCAGCCGGCAGCGCTCCTCATGGTGGTCGGCGAGCTGCTTGATCCGGGTCTTCAGCCCGTAGAACGGCACGCCGTGGCCGGGCAGCACCATCACGTCATAGGGCAGAGTGGTGGTCAGGCTCGCCAGCGAGGCGAGGTACTCGCCGAGCGAGTTCTGCTCGGGCTCGACCGCCCAGACGCTGACATTGGGCGAGATCTTGCTCAGCACCTGGTCGGCGGACAGGAACAGCTTGTCGGCGGCGCAATACAGCATCACCTGGTCGAGCGCGTGACCGCCGCCGGTGATCACCTTGAAGCGCCGCGTGCCGATCACGACCTCGTCGCCATGGGTGAGGCGGTGATAGGACGGCGGCAGCACCGACACCCGCTTCAGGTAGTCCTGGCCGCGGCCGAGCAGCTTCTCGGTCAGGTCCTCGTCCATGCCGTGGCGGCGGAAGAACAGCCGCTGCGCGTTGCGCCGTTCCTCGGTGCCGCGGTTCTGGTGATAGACCGATTGCAGGTATTCGACCTGCGACATGAACAGCGGGCAGTCGAAGCGCTCGGTGACCCAGCCGGCGAGACCGACATGGTCGGGGTGCGAATGGGTCACGATCAGCCTGGTGACCTTGACGTGCTTCAGCGGCCCCTCGAACAGCGTGGTCCAGGCCGCGATCGATTCCTCGTTGCCGAAGCCGGAATCCACCATGGTCCAGCCGTCGCCGTCGGCGAGCAGATAGATGTTCACATGGTTGAGGCGGAACGGCAGCTTCAGCCGCGCCCACAGCACGCCGGGGGCCACTTCCACGACCTGGTCGTGGCCGGGATGGTTCTCCCAAGGGTATCGCAATGCCTCTGCCGAGGAGGGCAGGCTGTCGGTCTTCTTGTCCATGCTACGGGCTTAGCGGCACATTGCCCGCTGCGCCAGCCGAAAAATCAGATAGCCGTCCGGAGAAAGGGACGGAAATCCCCGGAATTCCGTAGCCCGGATCAACCCGGGCTACGGGGCGCACAGTAGCGTTGCTACGCGGCTCGGATGTTCGACAGGAAGCCGTCGATTTCCGAGCGCAGCACGTCGGCCTCGCGGCGCAGCGCGTCGGAGGCGCTCAGCACCTCGCCGGCCGCCGCGCCGGCCTCGGCCGAGGCGGTCGAGACGCCGACGATGTTGCTCGACACCTCGCTGGTGCCGCCGGCGGCGTGCTGGATGTTGCGGGCGATCTCGCGGGTCGCCGCGCCCTGCTCCTCGACGGCGGCGGCGATCGCGGTGGTGACGTCGTTGATCTCGCCGATCGTGCTCGAGATGTTGCGGATCGCGGAGACCGCGGTGGTCGTCACCTCCTGCATGCTGACGATCTGCTGGCGGATCTCCTCGGTCGCCTTCGCGGTCTGGCTCGCCAGGTTCTTGACCTCGGAGGCGACCACGGCAAAGCCGCGGCCGGCTTCGCCGGCGCGCGCCGCCTCGATGGTGGCGTTGAGCGCCAGCAGGTTGGTCTGCGAGGCGATGGTCTGGATCAGATCGACCACGACGCTGATGCGCGCGGCGTTATCGGCGAGTCCCTGCATGGTGCTGTCGGTGGCGCTGGCTTCCTCGACGGCCTTGCGGGCGATCTCCGCCGAGGTGACGACCTGGCGGCCGATCTCGGCAATCGACGACGACAGCTCCTCGGTGCCGGCCGACACGGTCTGCACGTTGACCGAGGTCTCCTCGGCGGCCGAGGCCACCGCATTGACCAGCGCGCTCGACTGGTCGGCGGTCGCCGACATGCTCTGCGCGGTCGACTGCATCGAGTTCGCCGCGGTCTGTAGGCTGCCCAGCGCGGTGCGCACGGTGGATTCGAACGTGACGATCTGGGTCTCCATCCGCGAGGCGCGCTCCGCCTTGGCGGTGCGGTCCTTGTTCTGGTTGGCGGTGAGCTCGCGGCTCTCGATCATGCTCTCGCGGAACACCTGTAGCGAATCGGCCATCACGGCGATCTCGTCGCGCTGCCGGCTCTGCGGGATCTCGGTGTCGAGGTCGCCGTCGGACAACAATTGCATCGAGCGTTGCAGGCCGCGGATGCGGCGCAGGATGTTGCGCCCGACATAGAGCCAGACGAACAGGAACGAGCCGACCAGCGTCAGCGCGCCAAGGCCGATCATGACAGTGGTCGCCAGCGAGATCTGCTGCCGCGCCTGGAAGGTCGACGCGTCGGTCTCCTTCTGCACGGCGTCGACCAGCTGCTGCACGCTAATGCCGAGCCCGACATTGAGCTTGCGGGTCTCCTCCAGGATGGTCTGGCCGTAGTCGATCGAGTCGAGCTCCTTCTGGCGGATCTTGAACACGCCGGTCTTGCCTTCGCCGAGCACCAGCAGCTTTTGCGCGGTGTCGCGCACGGCGACGATCGCCGGATTGTTCGGCAGATCGTCGAGGTTGGATTTGATCCGCTCGCGGCCCTTCTTGAACTCGGCCTCGATCGCGTCGATCGTCTCGCTGGAGTTCGCCGACAGCGCCGCGGTCATGTCGGCGGCCATCAGATTGCCGGCGGCGAGCACGTTGCTGATCTGGCCGACGGTGCGCGCCGCCTCGGTGGCGTCGTCGGCCGAGACGTTGGCCGAGCCGAGGATGGCGTTGAGCCGGGTCTGGGCGTCGAGCATCGCCGGACCGGCGGCCGAGACGAACGCGGCCTGCGCCTTGCGCAGCGCATTGTACTGCTTGTCGCGCAGCGCGCCGATATCGAGCCGCTCATGCGCCGCCGAAATCAGGCTCTTGGTGGCCTCGTCGGTGTTCTTGACGTTCTCCTGTAGCGCGCTGACCACCGATTTGTCGGCGCCGAGCTCGATGATCTCGCCGAGCTTGGCGTTGGTCTGCTGCGCGACCTCCTGCACCTTCTTGGTGCGCTCGTTCAGCGCATCGTCGCTTTGCACGGCGAGCAGGCCGGGTCCCTGGGCGGCGAGCGAGGCGCTCTGCGCGGCGAGTTGCAGGCTCGCGGCAAGCCGCGGGATGTCGCGGCCGGAGAGAGCGCTCATGGTGCCGCCGAGCTGATGCAGCACGATGCCGGCGCCCGCGCTGATCACCAGCGCCATGCCTGCGATCACGGCGAATGCCGCGAACAGGCTGCCCCTGACGCCCATCTGCGGCAGGCGGATGCGCTTGAGATTTGGTTTGCCGAGCTTGAACCGAAACGCCATTGCCCCGTATCCCCCTGGCCGACTACGCGTGGCCACTACTCTTGGATGTTTCCCCGGCGCGGGAGTATCGGTGCGGTGGGTTAACAAAATCGGGAAAATCGCGACAATCCGCAGGATTTTTCGGGGCTTGCGGCGTTGTCTTGGTTCGCTGTGCGGAATCGGTGCGCGCGATCGGACGCAAAAAGGCCGGCTTGCGCCGGCCCTTCTACTTTCGGTTGTGGGCGTGTCGTTCTCAGTAACGGCCGTAGGCGGGACCGCCGAGGTTGCCGAGATTGAAGCGGTAGTTGAGGCCCGCCTTCACCGTGTGCTCGTCATTGTGGAAGCTGCCATACTGCACCAGCGCGCCCGGCGCGGTGAAGCGGCTGTCGCCGAAGTCGTAGTACTGGTACTCGACCTTGGCCGACCAGTTCGGCGCGAACATGTATTCGGCGCCGCCGCCGATGGTCCAGCCGTTGCTGTGGTTGTCGGTCAGCGCGAAGCCGACCGGCGCGCCGCCCAAGGTCACCGACTCATTGTTGTCGGAATAGGCGTACCCGCCCTTCACGTAGATCAGCCCGGGGCCCCACGTGTAGCCGACCCGGCCGGTGATCGAGGCGATGCCGCGCTGGTTGTTGTTGTAGGTGTAGCCGCCCGGGAAGATCGCGTTGAGCTGGTGGCCGCCGACCCAGGAATACTGGCCTTCGAGGCCGATCACCCACATCGGCGACAGCTGCCAGTCGTAGCCGCCCTGCACGCCGCCCATGAAGCGGGAGCTGGAATCGGACAACGCGAGGCCGTTGAACGTGCTGTTGTCGGAGAACACGCCGCCGAGATGGCCGCCGAGATAGAAGCCGGTCCAGTTGTAGAGCGGTGCGGCGTAAACGGGCGCGGGCGGCGCCTTCTGGTAATAGCCGCGGTTGAAGTCGGCGGCGTGAGCGGTCGCGCCAAGGGCAGCGACGGCAACAGCCGCGGCTGCGGTTGCGAGCAGGAACGTCTTCATGGGGCAGTCTCCGGACAAGTCATGCGGCGCAGCGTCAGTGGCGCCATCCATAGGCGACGGGTTAGACCGCATTTGAATAAAATGCTGTCACCGGAAGACCGCTCGGAGCGTTAAGTCGCACCCTTTGCAGCGAAACGTTTTGTTGTGCCTAACGGACGCTTAAGGGGGAATGAAGGAAGGCTTAACGGGCGCGCGCGGCGCATCCGCTCTTAACCAAGCCGTTCGCCGATCAGATCGCGGGCTCGTCGAGCCGCTTGCGCACGTCGTCGCGGATCTGCGCGCGGAACGCTTCGCGGCGCGCGGCGCGATCCTTGACCGGAACGTCGTGGCGATCGAACACGTCGAACTTGTCCAGGATCGGATAGTGCTCGCTCGCCATCGCCAGCACGCGCAGCAGGCCCGCGACCTTTGGGGTCGGGCCGCTGACCTCCCACTTGCGGAGTTTCTCGGCGCCGCCGGCGGCGGGCAGCCCGCACAGCTTCGCCATGTCGGCCGCGGTCAGTTCGCGGCCGAGGGCCTCGCCGAGATGGGTGCGCAATTTTCTCAGTTCTGGGCCGGTCACTCTCGGGTCCGCTCCGCGATAAGAATGTGAAGTGAGTCACATGACGTGTTCGAGACGCAGGCTATACGCCGCGCATGCGACTTCTAAAGCATGATCCGGAAAAGTGCGAAGCGGTTTTCCGAGAAAGGTCATGGGCAAACAAGAAGCTAAAGCGAGATGACGATTCAACCTCATCTCGTCTCGCCTTAGAGGAAACCGTCATGCATGGCATCATCGAGAGCCTCAGCCCCGAGCACGGACAGATCGATTGGAAATGGGTCGGCAGTGTGTTCGTGCTCTATGTGGTGCTGATGCTCGGCGGGGCGAGGTTGCTGCTCGCGCATTGATCCATGCGACGCCGAGGAGCGCGCTGACGGCAGCCATCATTCGAGAAGATCCTGGTGCTGCCAGACAGGATTGAACTGTGGTTGTCGTCAGCTTTACTATTGAGTTTGTTGAGATTTTCGTCTCGCCATCGTTCCATGTGTATCAGCCGTGTGCGCAGTTGTCATGCGGCGATTACCGGGAGCGCGCCGGGCGAACTTTGCCCACTCTCAATCTGTCGCAACTATCGTTACGCCATCCCCAAGGATGCGACGCGCATCCTCTGCGAAGGCCTTCGGAATCCGAATGTGATCGACGTACTCGAGCCAATTCCAGCCGGGTGTCGGCTCATAGACCTGCGCCCACTCGACACGCTTCTTTGTGTCGGGCGGTGCGTCGGCATGAATTTTTACCGTCATGTCCCTTCCCCAGAATGCCGGATCAATTTGAAGCAACTGCGTCTGCTCAGTTTCAGTCAGCTGGCGCCCCATCGGCCGCCCGTTGAAATTGACCTCGCCACCAACCAAACGCCACTCTCGCTGGCGATAGTAACCTAGTTCGTCCTGCGCATAGGGATTGTCGGTCGGGTAGAACATGTTCAACAACACGGCAAGTACGCCAACGCTGTGGTCGAAGGGGATGTTGTTGAAGCCCACGTGCTTCATCAATTGATGAATGTGGATGGCTGGCACGACGTAGTCTTCTACGATCTCACCATTTGGGCCGCTGTTACGCAAGTTCATCGTGTAGTCTTCGTTGACTGGCAAGCCGGATTGAGCCTGCAGCTTCTCCCGGTCGGCACCAGCAGCGATGTTGTTCAGGTGGCTTAGTACGTGGCGCGTGTGATGCGCGCCGCGCACAAGGAAGATCGCAAGAAGGCTGAGTGGATTTGGTTGAGTTCCTTGGGGCACGTATACGACCGGCATTGCTCCGGCTGTACGCAGCTTCTCGATAGTGAACGCGAGTGCTATCGGGCCGAACGTGATACTATGTTGCGGAAGTTCAGCGATAGACAGCTCGGTGAAGCAGATGCGACGCTGTAGGGTCTCAAGGGTTTCGTTGGCGCCGCCTACGAGGCCCGTTATGTCCCACTTGACGAGCTCCGGGGCCAACACGAGGCCAACTTCGCGCATGAAGGCAAGGATTTTCAACCCGCGTTGAACAACATTGTCGCTGGTTTCGCCTGCTCTTCCGCGCGGGAAACTATGGAAAAAGAACCTATCGCTCATGATCTTCTCTGTATCGGTCGGTCTGCGCTCAGGTGCCACGCGAAACTACGCTTATTTGTGTTTACGATGTTCTTTCAATAGGGTCTCAAGACGTTGCTCCCAGCCGTCTCGGTGCTCGATCCGGTCAAATCCGTCGCGAGGTCCCTTGAGGAGGTCGACGCGGCTTCGTCGGCTTAGCTCCTCCCAATCGTTGTACATCAGGTAGAGAGCGTTGCCGTAGGACAGGTTCTCGAAGGCAACTAAGTTGTCTCCGAATTGAGCACCGAAGTATCGCAGGAACCCGTTTGTTCCCGCGATGAACGCTGTCGGCTTGAAGCGGGCCATAACATTTAGCCGCTGCTTCATGGTGTTGCGGCTCGTCTCAGATACGGCTCTCTTGCCATGCAGCATCCGTCGAACCACGTCGTCTACGTTGCCGACGGGAAGTATCTCCCAATCTACGCGGACGGTGTCGAGGTACTGCGCCAGCGTCGCGCTGCTCTCAAAGACATCGGCGGCGCCCAAGTTCTCTTGCAGGATGTTCAGGTTGTACAGAACGTCATCGTCGAAGTCCGGGGCTTGCTTGCTGAGGACTTGATCGACTGCAAACCTGACAACAAATTCTGGTCCAGTCCGCTGTTCCAACAGTGTGAGTGACAACTCGACTTCCTTGGGCGGAATGAAGTCGCGTTGACAGCCCTTACGTTCCAGCGAAGCCGTGAGGTGCTTCGGTCCGTCTGCCCGGAATTCGTTGGCAAAGAACCGTAGCTCGTTATCGTGGGCGTACTTTATGGCTCGTTGCATGCACGACGTGCCATGGCCCTTCCGTTGATGCGCATATTCGGACGCCCCCATATGGAGGAGGATCAGGTTGCCCGGCTCAGAAAGCGGTCCACTGCAAACCCACCAGCGCGACCCTCGCCGGCGGCGCAAAGGATGGCGTCATCGTGCCCAAGGAATTCAATCAACATCTCGAAGCGCCGTTTGATGCGGTCGGCGTCGCGCCGCAGCACGCCCCGATCCAGCGCGGCCTTGTGCCACGCCTCGGCCAGAGCCGTCAGTGACCGGCCGCTGGGTTTTGATCGCGCATGCTCGAATGGCCGGAAGCGCTTGGCGTAGCCATCTGTTGCGAAGTCGCCATCTGCATTTCGCGAGAGCTTCCGCGCCGCTTCCGACAAATCGCGAGAGGTCCATTCGATCAACTTCCAGCGGCTTGCGTAGTCTGTGACGACGCCACGACGGGCGAGGAAGACGTCAGCCATCCTGCCGAACCGCTCTTCCATAGATGCGCGGTGACGCTCCTCTGGCGACCCGTGGATGCCCAACCGTGCGGTTGCCCCGTACTCACCTCGTCGAGCTTGCTCATTCAGCTCTGCAACGCGGAGCCACTGCTCGGTCGTCGGGACGGATGTATCCTCAAGGGCTTCGGCGAATGCCCCGTACAACTCCCCGGAGAGAGCGCTGATTTGCTTATCAGTGAGCGGCTTTGGTCCGTCACGCAGCGCAGACATCGTGCGTTCCACCTCAGCCGCGACCTCCGGGCACTTCGCCTTGGCCGCGGTGCGGTCAGCGGTCCTGAGCGAGATGCTGATGTGATCCTTGAACCAGTTCGGCGGACGCCGATCTTTGGCAACTTCGCCAAGATCGCTTGAACATCTTTCGGGATACGCTTGCGGTAGTACCAGTTGTCGGAACCGCGTCGCTTGGTAGGGCAGGCCATTCGCAAAACCATCGTGTAGCACCCGTGTGTATCAGGCGCGGTACGAAAGGCTCAACGATATCAGTAAGCTGCTGATGTCGCAGGGGAAGGCCTGGTGCTGCCAGACAGGATTGAACTGTCGACCTCTCCATTACCAATGGAGTGCTCTACCACTGAGCTACGGCAGCGTGCCCGGGAAAAATTGAATCGGCCCAGAGGGCCCGTCCAAGCGGGCGGTTCTTGCCACAGGCCTCCCCTTCGCGCAAGCGAAACAGCGCCCCTCCCGCCGGGCAAATCGGCAGAAATCACGTTCCGCGTCGATCATTGCGGCCAATCCGGCCGATTTCGGCCGGATTGGGTTCCCGATGGTGCCGGAAGGCTCCCGATCCACCAACCGCCGAATCATGCCGTCGCGCGCAACTGGCCGGCCGGGCAGGGTGCGCGGGTCGCGGCCATTGTCTATGCTTGGGGTGCGCAAGGCGACGGCGGTTCGAGAAATTTTGCAATGACGGGCGATCAGGACAGAGGCGGCGGGCAGGCCGGAGCCCGCGTGAAGGATGCACGACAGGATCGCCTCAAGCTCGCGCTGCGCGAAAACCTGAAGCGGCGGAAATCGCAGGCGCGCGGTCGCGAGGATGTGGCTTCCGAGCCGGCCGACGGCCCGCTAGATGTCGGCTCGCCGGACGATACCGGCGCAAATGGGCCGGACCGTTGATCCGGCAGGTGTGACGAAAGAAAAGCAGGTCGCCGAGATGGCAGTGGACGAGACGACGATCAATCGCCTGAACGCAACTGCCTACGCCTTCCCGCGCCATGAGCAGACCTTTCCGACCCTGACCGCACACGAGATCGAGCGCATGCGCCGTTTCGGCGAGCCGCGCTCGTACAATGACGGCGAGGCGCTGTTCGAGACCGGCACGCCGGGCCCCGGCATGTTCGTGGTGCTGTCGGGCAACGTGTCGATCACCCAGCGCGACGGCCTCGGTCGTGTCACGCCGGTCATCGACCAGGGGCCGGGGCAATTCCTCGCCGAGATCGGCCAGCTCTCCGGCCGCGCCGCGCTGGTCGACGGCCATGCCGACGGCACTGTGGAGACATTGCTGCTGCCGCCGGACCGGCTGCGCGCGCTGCTGGTCGCCGAAGCCGATCTCGGCGAGCGCATCATGCGCGCGCTGATCCTGCGCCGGGTCAGCCTGATCCAGGGCGGCGCCGGCGGCCCGGTGCTGATCGGCTCGGCGTCGGTCGGCAACATGGCGCCGTTGCAGAACTTCCTGGCCCGCAACGGCCAGCCGCATCACGTGCTCGATCCCGCGGCCGACACCGATGCCGCCGAGATTATCGCGCGCTATTCGCCGACCCGCGCCGAGCTGCCGCTGGTGGTCTGTCCCAACGGCACGGTGCTGCGCAATCCGTCCGAGATCGCGCTGGCGATGGCGCTCGGCATGGTCGGCAGCGGCACGCAGGACAGATTGTACGATGTCGCCGTGGTCGGCAGCGGTCCGGCCGGGCTCGCCACCGCGGTCTATGCCGCGTCCGAGGGATTGTCGGTCGCGGTGTTCGATTCCCGGGCGTTCGGCGGCCAGGCCGGCGCCAGCATGCGGATCGAAAACTATCTGGGCTTCCCGACCGGCATCTCCGGCCAGGCGCTGGCCGGGCGGGCTTTCAACCAGGCGCAGAAATTCGGCGCCGAGATGTTGATCCCGGTCTCGATCAAATCGCTCGACTGCTCCAAGACATCAGGTGCGTTCGCGCTCGCCACCGGATGCGGGCACACGCTGCGCGCCAAATCGGTGGTGGTGGCGAGCGGCGCGCGCTATCGGCGGCCTGTGATCGACAATCTCGAGAATTACGAAGGCCGCGGCGTCTGGTACTGGGCCTCGCCGATCGAGGCGCGGCTCTGCGCCAACCAGGACGTCGTCCTGGTCGGCGGCGGCAACTCCGCGGGCCAGGCGGCGGTTTACCTGTCGGCACATGCCCGCAAGGTCAACATGATGATCCGCGGCGGCGGGCTCGGGGCCAGCATGTCGCGCTATCTGATCGAGCGCATCGAGGCGACGCCGAACATCGAGCTGATGTTCAACACCGAGGTGATCGGGCTCGACGGCGCGGAGACGCTGGAGCGGGTGCGCTGGCGCAGCCGGCTCGCTCCCGACGCGTTCACGATGGATATCCGCAACCTGTTCCTGTTCGTCGGCGCCGATCCGGCGACCGCCTGGCTCGAAGGTTGCGGCGTGGAGGTCGATCGCGGCGGCTTCGTCAAGACCGGCGTGCAGAACGGCGAGGGCACGCCCGCCGTGCCGCTGCTCGAAACCACGGTGCCCGGCGTGTTCGCGGTCGGCGACGTCCGCTCCGGATCGGTCAAGCGGGTCGGCGGCGCGATCGGCGAAGGCGCCCAGGTCGTCGCCGCGCTGCACGGCTATCTCGCCGATGCCGGCAGTCCGTCGTTGTAGCGATGATGCGGCGGGGAAGCTCTATTCCCGTCATCCCCGCGCAAAGGCTTCGCCTTTGTCGCTGGAGGTGCGAGCGAAGCGAGCCTCGAAGGATGCACGGCCCCGCCTGTGGCCGATTCATCCTTCGAGACACGCGTTCCGCGCTCCTCAGGATGACGGGTTAAAAAAGACTCACAAGCACGAGGCCCGCAAATGCAAAAAGGTTGCACCCATATCGCCGGCATCCAGGACGTCACCCCGAGCGCGCTCGGCTGCGAGGAGTGCCTGAAGATCGGCAGCCCGTGGCTGCATCTGCGGATCTGCCGGACCTGCGGCCATGTCGGTTGCTGCGACGACTCGCCAAACCGGCATGCAACCGCGCATTTCCACGCCACCGGCCATCCGGTGATCGAGGGTTACGATCCGCCGGAAGGCTGGGGCTGGTGCTATGTCGACGAGGTGCTGTTCGACCTGTCGAAGCGCAAGACGCCGCATAACGGGCCGATCCCGCGCTATTATTGATTCAACATCTCACGCGGTGCACGCGCCGCGGCGCGCCGCTTTCAAGCCACCGCAGCGGAAATGGGCTGTCAGTCGTCCTGCCATCGAACCATGTAGCAATTCTCGGAGATGCATCGTAACGTGGTGTGGGTTCTCAACGGGGAGTGCGCCACATGACGACGTTGGTGCTTGTGCACGTTATCATCAGCCTGATTGCGATCGTCTCCGGTGTGATCGTGATGTTCGGCCTGCTCGGTTCGCAGTCGAGACCCGGGCTGACCGCGATCTTCCTGCTGCTCACGATCCTGACCAACGCCACCGGCTTCCTGATCCCGCCGCTCGTGACCGAGAAGCTGCTGCCGTCGCACATCATCGGCGGCCTCTCGCTGGTGCTGCTCGCGATCGCCTGCATCGCGCTGTATGCGATGCAGCTCAAGGGCGCCTGGCGGCCGATCTACATCGTGACCGCGCTGGTCTCGCTCTATCTCAACGTCTTCGTGCTGGTCATCCAGAGCTTCCTCAAGATCCCCGCGTTGCAGGCGCTGGCGCCGGCCGTGCCGCCGAACCCGCCGTCAGGGCCGGTGTTTGCCGCCGTGCAGGGCATCGTGCTGGTGTTCTTCGCCGTGATGATCATCGGCGCCTGGCGCCGGTTCAGGCCGGCTGCGTTCGCCTGATCCGGGGCGGATGACATCAATTCGAGGCGACACAAGGCATAGAAGATGATGGGCGGTGGCATGTCGACGATGCGCCGCCGCCCGAGGTCCGTTCACGTCTTGCGCGTCGAGGCCGACAGGTCGCAACAAAAGGAGCAACCCAATGCCCACCATCACCACCAAAGACGGCGTCGAGATCTTCTACAAGGATTGGGGTTCGGGTCAGCCGATCGTGTTCAGCCATGGTTGGCCGCTGTCGTCGGACGACTGGGACGCCCAGATG
Source organism: Bradyrhizobium sp. SK17 (assembly GCF_002831585.1). Lineage (GTDB taxonomy): Bacteria > Pseudomonadota > Alphaproteobacteria > Rhizobiales > Xanthobacteraceae > Bradyrhizobium. Next base: position 2,236,559 of record NZ_CP025113.1, read on the forward strand.
CTGTTCTTCCTCAATCACGGCTTTCGCGTCATAGCCCATGACCGCCGCGGTCACGGCCGCTCGGCCCAGGTCGCCGACGGCCACGACATGGACCACTATGCCGACGACCTCGCCGCGGTCACCGCGCATCTCGATCTCAGGAATGCCGTCCATGTCGGCCATTCCACCGGCGGTGGCGAGGTCGTGCACTACATCGCCCGCCATGGCGAGAGCCGGGTGGCAAAGGCGGCGATCCTGAGCGCCGTGCCGCCCTTGATGGTGCAGACGGCGAACAATCCCGGCGGCCTGCCCAAATCAGTGTTCGACGGCTTGCAGGCGCAGCTCGCGGCCAACCGTTCGCAGTTCTATCGCGATCTGCCGGCCGGGCCGTTCTATGGCTACAACCGGCCCGGCGTAAAATCGTCGGAAGCCGTGATCCAGAACTGGTGGCGGCAGGGCATGATGGGCGGCGCGAAAGCGCATTACGACGGCATCGTTGCGTTCTCGCAGACCGACTTCACCGAGGATTTGAAGAAGATCAACGTGCCGGTGCTGGTGATGCATGGCGACGACGACCAGATCGTGCCCTACGCGGATTCCGGCCCGCTCTCGGCCAAGCTGCTGAAGAACGGCACGCTGAAGACCTACAAGGGCTTCCCGCACGGCATGCCGACCACGGAGGCCGAGACCATCAACGCGGACCTGCTGGCGTTCATCAAGGGGTGAGGCGAGCGCAAACACCATCGCAGTTCGGTGCGACCAGGTGAGGGAGCCACCAGCGGTAGGGTTCCCTCCCCCTTGCGGGGGAGGGAGCCTGACGAGCGTGCTCACCTGACGAATTTGCCCGACGTGCCAGGTTACCTTGTCGAACGCCGTCGCCGTCAGCTCCTTTGCATGGGGTTGTTTTCGATATTTTGCTCGTGCGCGGCCGGTTCCCCCGAGCGGCATTTCCTCGGCGCCGCGTGGTACCTCTGGCTGCCGAACGCGCTATAACCGCCGCTATGTCCCCGCCCGCGCCCCTGAAGCTGATCGCCCTCGATGCCGATGACCTCGCGGTCATCTCCGCCCATGTGCAGGACGCCCGCGTCCAGCCCTCCGATATCGTCTGGCGCCAGGACGAGAAGCGCCTGGTGGTCGGCCTGAACCGGCTCGACTGGGAGCAGACCCTGTCGGGCGGCACCTGCTCGCGGCGGATGGTCGCCGCGCTCCGGTTCGACCGGGTGCTGGCCTGCAAGTCGCGCAAGATCGACCTGGCGGCCCCGGACGCCCCCCTGGAACTGCTCGGGATCGAATTCCATGTCTCCAACCCGCCCAGCGGCAGCGCGCTCCTGATGTTCGGCCATGGCGGGGCGCTGCGGCTGGATGTCGAGTGCCTGGAGTGCGAATTGACCGATCTCGGGGCTGACGATCTCGGGATGCCGCCGGCGTAACGCTCAGCCCGCCGCGTCCCAAGGGTTGACGGCCATTATCCGCCGCGCCATTGAGCAGGGACCCAGAGTTCTCTTCAGAAAGCCGCCATGCCCGTTCGCCTGGACCGACAGAGCGCCGATTTCGAGCAGCGTTTCCGCGATTTCCTGGCGGCCAAGCGCGAGGTCTCGGCCGACGTCGAGCGTGCCACCCGCGCCATCGTCGACGACGTGGCCGCCCGCGGCGACGCGGCGCTGCTCGAGGCGACCAGGAAGTTCGACCGGCTCGATATCGCCGCCGCTGGCCTGCGCATCACGCCGGCCGAGATCGACGCTGCGGTCGCGGCCTGCGACCCCAAAACCGTCGAGGCCCTGAGCTTCGCGCGCGACCGGATCGAGACCTTCCATCGCCGCCAGCTGCCGAAGGACGAGCGCTTCACCGATGCCGCCGGCGTCGAGCTCGGCTGGCGCTGGAGCGCGGTCGATGCGGTCGGGCTCTACGTGCCCGGCGGCACCGCGGCCTATCCGTCCTCGGTGCTGATGAACGCGGTGCCGGCCAGGGTCGCCGGGGTGCCGCGGGTGGTGATGGTGGTGCCGGCGCCGGACGGCAAGCTCAACCCGCTGGTGCTCGCGGCCGCCCATCTCGGCGGCGTTTCCGAGATCTACCGCGTCGGTGGTGCCCAGGCGGTGGCCGCGCTGGCCTATGGTACCGCGACGATCGCGCCGGTGGCGAAGATCGTCGGTCCCGGCAACGCCTATGTCGCGGCCGCCAAGCGGCTGGTATTCGGCAAGGTCGGCATCGACATGATCGCCGGCCCCTCCGAGGTGCTGGTCATCGCTGACGACACCGGCAATGCCGACTGGATCGCGGCCGATCTGCTGGCGCAGGCCGAGCATGACGTCAGCGCGCAGTCGATCCTGATCACCGATAGCGCGCGGCTCGCCGCCGATGTCGAGCGCGCGGTCGAGGCGCAGCTTGTGACGCTGCCGCGCGCCGAGATCGCCCGCACCTCGTGGAATGATTTTGGCGCCGTGATCAAGGTGGCAAAGCTGGACGACGCGGTCGAGCTTGCCAACGCGATCGCGGCCGAGCATCTCGAGATCATGACCGCCGACGCCGAGGCCCTGTCGAACAAGGTCCGCAATGCCGGGGCGATCTTCCTGGGGCCGCATACCCCGGAGGCGATCGGCGACTATGTCGGCGGCTCCAACCACGTGCTGCCGACCGCGCGCTCGGCGCGGTTCTCTTCCGGCCTCGGGGTGCTTGACTTCATGAAGCGAACCTCGATCCTGCGCTGTGGGCCGGATCAGCTCCGTGCGCTCGGGCCCGCCGCGATGACGCTCGGCCAGGCCGAGGGTCTCGATGCCCATTCACGTTCCGTCGGATTGCGCCTCAATCTCCCATGACCCAGCCTCCAGCCGACGATTCCGACAATCGCATCGTCGCGGTGACGCTCGACGAGGAATCGATCGGCCGTTCCGGGCCCGACATCGAGCATGAGCGGGCGATCGCGATCTACGACCTGGTCGAGCAGAACCTGTTCGCGCCCGAGGGCGCCGCCGGGCCGGGTCCCTACACCCTGCATATCGCGATTACCGGCAACCGGCTGATGTTCGATATCCGGAGAGAGGATGGCGCGCCGGTGGTGGCGCATCTGTTGTCGCTGACCCCGTTTCGCCGCGTCGTGAAGGACTACTTCATGATCTGCGACAGCTACTATCAGGCGATCCGCACCGCGACGCCGGACAAGATCGAGGCCATCGACATGGGGCGCCGCGGCATCCATGACGAGGGCTCGCGCACGTTGCAGGAGCGGCTCAAGGGCAAGGTGCGGGTCGATTTCGAGACTGCGCGGCGGCTGTTCACGCTGATCACTGTGCTGCACTGGAAGGGTGAGGGCGCATGATCCCGAAAAGTGGGTACCGGGTTTCGGATCGGATCATGCGCCAAAACAAGAGGCGCATGATCAGCGACGCGATGATTGACGGGGGCGTACCCCGGTCGAAAAAAGCCTGATCGGATGGAAGCGCCGCGCGCGCGCAACCCGCAGGCCGTGCTGTTCGCATGCGGCCACAACGCCGTGCGCTCGCCGATGGCCGAAAGCCTGTTGCAGCAGATGTTCCCGCAAGGCCTCTATGTCCGCTCCGCCGGCGTCAAGAAGGGCGAGCTCGATCCATTCGCGGTCTCTGTGATGGCCGAGTTCGGCCAGGACATTTCCGGCCACAAGCCGCAGACCTTCGAGGAGCTCGAGGACTGGGAAGGACTGAACTTCGACCTCATCATCACGCTGTCGCCGGAGGCGCATCACAAGGCATTGGACCTGACCCGAACGCTCGCCGCCGATGTCGAATACTGGCCGACCCATGATCCGACCGGCACCAGCGGCAATCGCGAGCAGAAGCTCGCCGCCTATCGCGAAGTCTGCGACGGCCTCCTGATGCGGATCCGCCGCCGCTTCGCCAAGACTGGCGCTGCGAGCGGCTGACGTTCCGCGTGTTCCGATTGGCGGGACCGCCCGTTGTCGCCAGACTGACAAACAGCTGTGCTTATGGGGCCTTGTCTCAGCGGGCGCGCGATTCGCAGCCGGTTCCAAGGTTGTGCATCGATGCCCCATCCGATAGGTTCCGCCCGCGTCCGTCCCCCCGATTCAGCCCCAAAGCCCGCATGCTAGGCCGTCCCAAATTCGTTCTTGCTTCCGGTTCGCCGCGGCGGCTGGCGCTGCTCAACCAGGCCGGCATCGAACCCGATGCGCTGCGTCCGGCCGATGTCGACGAGACCCCGCGGCGCGGAGAGTTGCCGCGCGCCTGCGCCAACCGCCTGGCGCGTGCCAAGGCCGACGCCGCGCTGAAATCGGTGCAGCTTGACGACGACTTGCGCGGCTCCTTCATCATTGCCGCCGACACCGTGGTCGCGGTTGGCCGCCGCATCCTGCCCAAGGCCAACCTGGTCGACGAGGCCGCGCAATGCCTGCGGCTGCTGTCGGGCCGCAATCACCGCGTCTACACCGCGATCTGCGTGGTGACGCCGCGCGAGGCGTTCCGCCAGCGCCTGGTCGAGACCCGCGTGCGCTTCAAGCGGCTCAGCGAGGACGACATCCAGGCCTATATCGGCTCCGGCGAATGGCGCGGCAAAGCCGGCGGCTACGCCGTGCAGGGCATCGCCGGCTCCTTCGTGGTCAAGATGGTCGGCTCCTACACCAACGTGGTCGGCCTGCCGCTGTATGAGACCGTGACCTTGCTCGGCGGCGAAGGCTTCCCGATCCGCTACGGCTGGCTCAACACCGCGGCGGTGTGAGGCAACTCAGAGCAGCGCGGAACATCCGGCCGCATGCTTGATCGCCAGACGGTATAGGCTAAGTCCCAGCCATGACCGACCAACCCCGAACGCCCCCGGCCACCCCGCGCGCCTGCCCGATCTGCGGCAAGCCCGTCGAGCAGGCCTTCCGCCCGTTCTGCTCGCCGCGCTGCCGCGACGTCGACCTCAACCGCTGGCTGACCGGCCGCTATGTCGTCCCCGGCCGCGAGGACGACGCGGAAGACCCGGAATAGCCAAGTTTTCCCAACAAGTTGGGGAAAGATGACGGGACGGGCCGCGCCCGGCGGAGTGTTTCGCGAAGCCGGGTGGACACAGCGCCCCGACCTCTCTATAAACCGCCCGCTCGCACCGGCCTTTCGGCCCCGCGGGTATGCCCAGGTAGCTCAGTTGGTAGAGCATGCGACTGAAAATCGCAGTGTCGGTGGTTCGATCCCGCCCCTGGGCACCATCCCCCCTCAATGCTGCCGTAGCCCGTAATCGCTCCACGCGGACACTCGTCCCGGCGTAGCCCGAAGGGCGAAGCCGGATGGTTCGATCCCGCCCCTGGGCACCACGCTTCACCCTTCGGGCTGCACGTGGCGGAGCCACGCATCAGCCGCCTACCGATAATCCTTGTTGTCGATCGTCTTGCTGTCCTTGCCGCCGTCACCGCCGGTCGGCATGCACTCGACCTGGACGAGGTCGGGATAGAGCTCCCAGGATCGCACCAGGAATTTTCTGCGCACGCCGTAGGAGGTGATGACGCAGCGGTTCAGCACCGGGCTGACGGCGGCGGCGACGTAGCCGGGATAGAACAGCGAGCCGTGGTGGAGGATGCTCCAGAGCTCGTTGAACCAGGTCGAGCGCACCCGGAACGTCACGGTGTTCTGCTCGGTGCAGGGCAGCGTCTCGCAACCATAGACCTCGTGGACCTCGAGGCCTTCGGTCTGCGAGCTGGAGAGGTTTTGCGAGTTGGAGAGATAGAGCTGCTCGTCGTGCCGCACCGTGGCCAGGTACCAGGGCAAGGTCGCCGCGACCGTCACCGCGCCATAGACGAGGTAGCAGACGGCGATCGTCGCCAGGATCATGATGCCGCCGCGCGCTTTGCTGAACTCCGGGTCGCCATAGGCGTCCTTGGCGTAGACGCAGCGCGCCCAGAGCGCGCGGTAGCCGGCGAAGAGCCAGCGCACGAAGCGGTAGAGCCGCCAGGTGACGGGCGCGATCAGCGTCAGGTAGATCCAGCCGCAGGAGCGGACGAATTGCGACCAGAACCGGCCGAGCAGGGTCAGGTCGCGATGGGCGCGCCCGAGCTCGGACTGGTCGTAGGTCTTCTTGGCCTCATAGGCCTTGGTCTTGAAGTCGGACAGCGTCTTGTCGATGCCGTCCAGCAACGCGTTGGCGTCGTCATGCGGCTTTTCGGTCATGGGGGATCCAGCTCGACGTGAAATTGCGGCTCGTCGCATCGAAGCCGATGTCGAGCGTGCCGCTGAAGGCGGGGTCCGCCATCGTCTTGTCGACGATCATGGCCTCGATGCGTTTGATCCGCCCCGGCAGGCCGCGGGCGCCGATCTCGGGCGAATAGGTCTTGTCGCAGAACTCGCGCAGCTGTGCTTCGGGGAAGCGCACCTCGATCGATTGCGCCAGGTAGAAGGCGTTGATGCGCGAGATTTCGCGGAACACGATCTTCTCGATCGTGTCCATGTTGAGCTTGTGGAACAGGATGATGTTCTCGCGCCCCTCGAAGCGGTTCAGGAATTCGGTCCGGAACGCCTTCTTCAGGTCGCGGATGGTAAGCTCATAGGCCTCTTCCTGGCTCAGGTCGCCGGGACCGGTGCCGACGCGCAACGCATGATCCGCGCCGATATTGGTGGTCATCGGCATCACCACGTCGCCGAACTCGACCTTGCGGCCGAGATTGTCGCGGCAGCGTCCGTCGTCGAGGATGTTGAGGCAGATGTTGAAGATGTCGGGGTGAGCCTTCTCGATCTCGTCCCACAGCATGACCTGATACGGATTGGCCCGCACCGAGTTGGTCATCTCGCCGCCGGCCGCGAAGCCGTCATAGCCCGGAGGCGCGCCGATCAGCTTGGTGACGTCGTTCTTCTCCATGAACTCGCCCATGTCGTAGCGGTTCAACGCCTTGTCGGTGTCGAACAGCGCTTCCGCCAGCCCCTTGGCGACCTCGGTCTTGCCGACGCCGCTGGCGCCGCAGAACAGGAACGGCAGCGGCCGGTCGGTGCGCCGTCCGCGCCGCCAGACCTTGATCGCGCGATCGACGTGATCGAGCACGTCGTCCTGGCCGAACACCCGCCGTTTCAGTGATCCGTGCAGGTTGAGCAGCTTGACGGCGTCGTTCTGCTTGAGCTTGGAGGCATCGATGCCGGAGATCAGCGAGAACTCGTCGATCACCATGTCGGCGGTGAACAGCAGGCGGTCGTTGATCTCCCTGGTGACGGCCTTGTACTTCACCCGGTTCTCGTCGACGGCCGCCTGGGTCCGCGCGATCTCGCCGCGCAGCTGGAGAATCTCGGGCGTGGCATAGCCGGACGCCCTGGCGATCAGGTCGAAGTCGGCATCGCCGGCGGAGGCCTTGCCGGCAGGTTCATCGAGGTGCCGCTTCTTCTCCTCGTCCTCGAGGGTGCGCAGTTGGGTTTCCATATGCGCGATCGACTTCTCGCCCTCGCGCTGCGCCGCGTAGTAGCCCTTGATCCTGGTCTGGTATTCGGCGAACTCGGCCTTGTGGCGCGCGATCGCGGCGCGCACGGCGGCGGCCTTCTGCTCGCTTCCGGCGGCGGCGCCGCTGGCGGTGAGACGCGCCAGCTCCGCTTCCAGCTGCGCGAGCAACGGCGGCGTCGAATGCGCCCGCAGCAGATAGCGCGCCATGCCGCGATCGAGCAGGGTGCGGGTGCGTGCGGGCTGCGCCGCGGTCAGCCCGGTGTCGAGCGAACGATACTTGCTCGTCATGTCGATGGCGGCCTTGACCGCCGGCGGATCGATCCGGACCTCGTAACTCTCCTCGAGATCGCCAGCGCCGTGCAGCGCGATCTCCTCGAGCTCGGCGCCGGCCGGCTCGGTCAGATCCATCAGCGTGAAATGATCGCGGAAATCGGAATGGCACTTGAGCACCTGGGTCAGGTCGGCCTCGCGCACCTCGAGGAAGACCTGCGTCTTCTTCGCCTTCACCATCGCCGTCAACGCGTTGACGATGTGCATCAGCCCGCTGTTGCGCAGCGCGTCGATCAGATCGAGCGTATCCTCGACGATCAGGACGCTGTCGGGGGTGCGGTTCAGGATCGCGAAGATCGCCTTGAACTGCTTGACGATGGCGTCGTTGTCGCCGAGGCCGAACAGGCCGTCGGTGTCGAGCCAGAACAGCCGCTTGTTGACGATGTCGAACGGCGCATCGGCGTCGGCCTTGCGGGCTTGCAGCGCCAGCGCCAGCGTGGTGATGCCGACGCCGCTCGGACCGGAGACGATCACGCTGTTGGCTTCCATCCGCGTCAGGATGGTGCACAATTCCTCGAATTTCTCGGCACGGCCAACCAGCTTGAAGTTCTTCCGGTTGGCGAGCATGTCGCTGCCGGTGATCAGAAAATTGTCGGCCATGGGGATGTCCATCGGTCAGGCTGCATGCGGGAACGCCCGGACCGGCGGTGCCGGTCCGGGAAACAAGCTCAGATCTGCCCGAACGTGATCTCCTTGTCGTCGACCGGCTTCGGCGCCGCGGCAGCGGCCGCCGCGCCGGCTTCCTTGGCATCCATGCCGATGCTCTCCTGCAATCGCGCGCGCACCGTGGCGGTGACGTCGCTGAGCTCGCCGAGCCGGCTCTGGATGTTGGAGAGCCCGTCTTCGCGCAGCTTGTTGGCGGCTTGCAGCGATTCGGCGATGTTCGACATCGACTCGACCTTCTCCATGATCCGCTTGGAGGCCTCGTCGACCTGCAGCGCCTGACGGATCACCTCCTTGTTGGCGACGTCGTCGGTCACCGCATTCATCGCCCGCATCGAATCCCGCACGCTCTCGGAGGCTTCGTTGAGCGCAGAGTTGTTGAGCGCCTGGATCGTGGTGTTCAGGCTGGTGGCGACGCTGGCGATACCGTCGCTGGAGAGCTCGCGCAAATTGACGTTCTGCTTGCCGAGGGCGTCGTGGAAGGTGTTGGCGTCGACGGCGTCCTTTTCGAGATCGGCTACCGTCTTCTTGGTGCCGCGCCCGCTATCCAGCAGCGCCGTGACATGGCGTTCGAAATCGTTCTTCTTGCGCTCGCGCTCGAGGCGGCCAAGCGTATCCTCGCCCTCCTTCGGAGTCGACAGCGCCTGCACCTTCTCCTTGTTTGCCGTAGAGGCGAGGTCGATGCCCTTGTCGAGGATCGCGACCACCGTGATCATCTGCGAGTTGATCTTGACCAGCTTGTCGGCCTGGCCCTCGATTCCGCCGAGCTCGTCGCGCAGCTCCGAGACCGTGACCTGCGACTTGTCGATGTAGTCGAGCGCGGCCTTGATGATGCCCTCGACGCGCTTGACGTGCTCGGGGCCGGAGATGTCGAGCATCTTGCGGACCTGGTCCTTCTCGGCCTTGAACTTGCCCTGCTTGGCGTCGTGCTCGGCCTTCTCCGTGATGATCGCCTGCGCCTTGTCGCGACAGGTCTTCAGCGCCTCGATCTGCTTGGCGATCAGGAGCTCCTTGGCGGCGATTTCGGCCTGCGCGGATTTCTTGATGCCGCCGAACAGGCCGGTCTGCGTCTTCAGCTTGGCGATGTCGCGCTCGAGCATGTCCTTGTCGGAGGTCGCCTGCCGCGCCTGGGATTCGACCTCCGAGGTCCGGCGGTCCCAATCGGCCTCGCGCTTGCGATCGTCCTCGATCTCCGCGAAGGTATCCAGCACGACATTGTCGCCGGCGGTGCGCAGCGTGTAGAGCGCATCGAGATTGTCGACCAGCGGGTGGATCATCTCGCGGAAGTCCAGCACGCCCTTGTTCATGTCGGCAAAGGTCTGCTTCATCTTGGCGAAGACGGTCGTCGACGACAGCTCGATCAGCTTGCGCTGCATCAGCGTGCGCTGCTGCGCCAGATATTCCTTGTAGGCCTCGAGCTGCTTGACCGACGCCTTGCAGTCCTCGGCAAGATCCGGCGAGAGCAGCGCGCCGATCTGGCGGCTGCGTTCCTCGGGCGTGACTTCGGGATTGAAGACGATCTTGGCCACGGGATTGGCGGTGATGTCGACGGGCGCGGCCTGCGCCGCCTGCTTCGGCGCCATCCGCGCCTTGATGGCCTCGTTGACGGCGGTCGATTCCGCGAGTTTCGGGGATGCAGAGGTGGACATTGCAGTCGTCTCCAGGTGGGGCGACTCCGAAACGGAGCCGCATGTGCAGCGCAGACGTTCAGGCCGCGTTGCGGGAAATCGTCGTTGGGCAACTCACATGAAAATTCCGGCCGGCGCGGAAGCTAGATGCGACTCCTCGGTCGCACAACCGTAGGGAGGTGCAATTAGCCCGTTTAACCAAACGAAGTCGCAACAGTGTGTACGCATCGTTTTATGATTGCTGAGAGTTTCAGCCCGGCAGGAAGCTCATTGTTGATGGCTGTTTTGTCGCTTCATGCCCGGTCTGGTTCGATTGAATCGTGATGGGCCTGTTCTGGATCGATGCGGAGGGAGCTTGGCATCGGATGCTGAGGACATGCGCCCTCTGGTTGACGCGCGCAAGGCGCACACGGCGATTTGAACGCGCGGCGGTCACTCGGCCCGGAATCGATCGGATTTCAGGCTCTAAATATCTGAATCCATTTTCGAAATGCGCCCCGGCCTGTTGCGCAGGCAGGAACTCGGGTCGAATGTAACTTTATTCAGCCGCGGGCAATGAAGTTGCCAAGAATGGTGACGGCTCAAAGACTCTTCTGCTTCGGCTGCATCCGGGATGCCTCGCGCTCGATGCGGGCGGCGACCTGCGTCGCCTTGTCGGCTGCGACGGGCGGGGAAAACACGAAGCCCTGCACCTGGTCGCAATCGAGCCCGCCGAGCACGTCCACTTCTGCCGGCAATTCGGCGCCCTCCGCCACCACGGTCATGCCGAGCCCGTGCGACAGCGCGATGATGCCGCCAAGCAGCTTGCGCTTCTCCGGCGCGGTGGAGATGCCATCCACGAAGGCCCGGTCCACCTTGAGGCAATCGAACGGCAGGCGCGTCAGATAGCCGAGCGAGGAATAGCCCGAGCCGAAATCGTCCAGCGCGAGCCGGACGCCGAGATCGGAGAGCGCGGTCAGCGTGCGGCTGATCCGCTGCTCGGTGTGATCCACGAACAGGTTTTCGGTCAGCTCCAGGCAGAGCAGCTTGGCGGGAAAGCCGGTCTCCGCCAGCACGGCCGAGACCGCGGTCTCGAAATCCACGTTCCAGATCTGCGCCGGAGAGACGTTGACCGAGACGGCGCGCGGCGGCAATCCGGCATCCAGCCAGATGCGGCCCTGCCGGCAGGCCTCACGCAGCACCCACAGGCCGAGGTCGACGATCAGCCCGGAGCTTTCGGCGATCGGGATGAACTCCGCCGGCGAGATCGGCCCGCGCTCGGGATGAGTCCAGCGCAGCAGCGCCTCGAAGCCGGTGACGCGACCGGTCCTCAGGTCGAGCTGCGGCTGGTAATGGGCCTCGAGCGTGCCAGCCTCCACGGCGTGGCGCAGATGCCGGCCGAGATCGAGCCGTTGATCGACCGCCTGGGCATAGACCGGCTCGAACAGTTGCGCCCGGCCGCGTCCGGCCTCCTTGGCCATGTAGAGCGCGAGGTCGGCGTTGCGCGCGGCCGTCTCCGCCGTCGCGCCATGCTCCGGCAGGCGGGCGATGCCGATGGTGGCGCCGACACAAGCCTCGCCCTCGGTGAGATCGACGGGGACCGACAGCTTGACGATCAGCCGGTTGGCGAGTTCGGTCAGCGCGACGTCGGACATGCCGTATCCCTCCGCCAGCACGGCGAATTCGTCGCCGCCGAGCCGGGCGATGAAGGCGCGCGGCCCCAATTCCTGGCGCAGCGCGGCCGCCACTTGGACCAGCAATTTGTCGCCGGCGGCATGGCCGAGGGAATCATTGACCTCCTTGAAGCGATCGAGGTCGATCAGCAGCAGCGCGCCGCGGCGGTCTTGCTGGGCGCAACCTTCGATCAGGGTTGCGAGCTGGCGCGTGAACAGCGCGCGATTGGCAAGCCCGGTCAAAGGATCGGTGTAGGCGAGCTGCTCGAGCTGGCGCTCGGCCTCCTTGCGCTCGGTGACGTCCTGCACGGTGCCGATGATGCCGATGACCTTGTCGTGGGCGACCTCCGCCTTGCAGATCACGGCCAGATCGCGGGGAGTGCCGTCCGCGTGCACGATGCGCAGATCGGTGGCTTCGGTCGCACGGGTGCGGAGAACCCGCTTTTGCACGTCGCGGAAGCGGTCGGCGTCGGCGCCGAGGAAACGGGGCCTGATCGTCTCATCGGTCGGCTCGAACGTGTCGGGATCGAAGCCGAGCAGCTGGTAGAGTTCGGACGCCCAGGTCGTGCGCCCGGTGTCGAGCCGATAGCTCCAGGTGCCGATCTTGCCGAGCCGGTGCGCTTCCTCCAGCGCCCGCGTGCGCTGGTCGAGCAGCGCCTTGGCCGCCCTGAGCTGGGTGATGTCGCTGGCGGTGCCGCGATAGCCGAGAAAGCTGCCATCGTCGGCGTAGATCGGCTTGCCGCTGGTGCAGATGCTGACGCGCGACCCGTCCTTGCCGATCAACGTATAGATGAAGTCGCGAAAAGGGCGATGGGCCTCCATGTCGGCCCGGTGCTGCGCCATGCCCTCCGCGTCTTCGGGCGCATAGGCCAGCTCCCAGCGCGCTTTCCCGCCGGAGGCCACGGTCTGGAACGCGGCATTGCCGGGAAGCGATCTGGGATAGGGCAGCAGCCGATGGTCGGGGGCGCTCTCCCAGCACCAGTCCGAGGCGGTGGAGACAAAATCGGCCAGCCGTTGCTCGCTCTCGGCCAGGCGTCGCAGCGCGGAGGTCTCCTCCGTGACGTCGCGGACGATGCCGGAGACGCGCCGGACCTGACCGCGGGCGTCGAATTCCGGCTCGCCATGGACCACGCAGTCGAGCACGCTGCCATCGGACTTGCGGAGCCTGGTTTGCACGGCGTAGGGCTGCCCGTCCGCCCAGCAGGCGGCGTAATGCGTTTCCAGGACTTTCCGGCTTTCAGGCAAATAACGCCCGCGCACCGTGGCGATCGGGATGAAGCCGTCGACTGTCTCGAACTCGTAGAAGGCGGCGAATTCGGGCGATATCCAGACATCGGTCGCGGCCGCACTGTGTGATTCCCAATAGCCCATGCGGGCCATCCTGATGGCACACCGCAGCGACCGTTCCTCATTCCAGCGGCGACGCGCTACCCGTGTGGGGGCCTGCCCTTGCGGCAATCTACGAGCGGCCATCGGTCCCCAGCCAAAAATGAGCCAACGTACAAATTATACGGCAAATTCGATAGCATATCGCGCGGCAACCTTGGAGCGACCCAGGTCACAGTCCGGGGTTCTTCCGCAGATTTGGTATAGTATCGGTGAATCCCGCAACGGGTGGCGGGTCTACGGAGGAACTCGGTCGCGGCGTCGGCCCGTTCGTGGCCCGCAGGGTTACTTGTTGCAGCGGCGGATGAACGTCACGTTCCTGGCGTACAGGTATGTGTAAGGATCCACCTGATCGAGCGCATGGTGCTTCAGAACCCAGTCGCGCACCGCGGGCGCATAAGACGACATCATCAGCTGAGTCTCACCGGGGTTGATGCTGCGGTCACCGTGATGCGCGGCGTGAAACATGAAGTAGCCGTTCGGGGTAATGCAGATCTTGTTGAGGGGGACGGTTCCGAGCACCGTCGTACAGGACGATTTGCAGCGACCATCGATCACCACGCGATCATACTCCGCATTGACCCGCGTGTAGGTGTAGATGTGCGCAGCGGTGTTGCCGCCGGGATCGTGAAGATAGTAGATCTTTTCCGCGCAGGCGGGACGCGCCATTGCCAGCGTGACGATGCTGAAGCAGATCATGGCCAGTAACCGGTACATATCATCGCCCTCTCATCTGTCGAAATCGTGCAAGCGTTCGCAAGCCTCACGGACTGGTCTTCTCGACCTCAACGCGCCGCTGTATCGCGTCATGCGCCTCACTCCACGCTCCGCTTCCAATACCCAGTCCCGAGCTTGCCGGTGATCACGGCGGTCGCGTCATGGACTTCGTAGGAGCCGGCGTCGCTGTAATTGCGCAATCCCCTCAGCGCGTGCAGGGTCCAGCGGCCGTTGGCGAAGGTGACCGTGCCTTCATGCGATCGCGCCGAGCGGAACGGCTCGGCGTGGAATCTGTAGGTGCCGTCGGCCAGGATCTGCCAGATCCAGCGCGACTGGCCGCGGCCGCTCGCCACCATGATCTCCCAGGTGCCGACCAGCGCGGGATCGATGGCGCCGGCCGGGGGTGCGGGCGGCGGCAATACAGGAGCCGCCGCCGGTGCGGCGTTCGCTTGCGTCGTGGCGGTTGCGCCGACCGCCGGCTCTCCAGCCAGATAGATCGCCTTGCGCGACAGCGAGCCGTAGACGAACGGCTGCTGCTCGTTGCGTGTCGCCTCCATCACGTCGTCGCGGACGTTGCGGAACATGAAGGTGACCTCGACGCCTGGCGCCTCGATGTTGTGCAACAGCGCCGCGGCGAACGGGCTGTTGCGGCCGTCGCCGTCGAGCGCGGTGGTGCCGTCGCGCGCGGCATAGGCCACCAGCACGTTGCCGACCGGCTCGATCCGGCCGAGCCCGTTGCTGGGGGCGGCGCGCATGGCCAGCGAACGGTTCATCTTCGCGGCGAACGGATTGTTGCGGCAGGCATCGAGGATGACGAGGCCGAGACTCGTGGTGCTGGAGACTTGCAGCATGACGCTTTGCAGGTTGATGGCCTCGTTGGCGGCATCGGTATCCCGTTTCAGCTCGGCATCGACCGGGATCAGCCAGTTGTCGCCATTGATCTCCATGCCGTGGCCGGCGAAGTACACCGCCGCCATGTCAGCGCCCGCGGCCTCGCGGCCGAATGCGATCAGCCCGCGCCGCATGTCGTCGAAGCCGCCGTTCCGGATCAGGCTGACGGCGAAGCCAAGACGTTGCAGCGCGGCGGCGACATCGCCGGCGTCGTTCGGCGGATTGGTCAGCGCCGGCACGCTCCTGTAGGCGCCGTTGCCGATCACCAGCGCCACCCGCTTGCCGTCGGCCGCCGCCGTCGCCGGGGCAAAGCTCGTGAGCGCTGCGGCGATGGCCAGTCCCGAGACGAAGGCGCGGCGGTTCATGCTGGACCCGATCCGACGTGACGGGGACACGCTACCTCAGCGGCCGCCGGCAGGCCATCGGAATGGCTTGCGCGGTCGCGTCTTGTCGTCGTTGTTGTCGGCGTGGTCTAATCCTGTGAGCGGCGGGCCGCGAACCGAAGAAAAATCGCCCGCGATGTCTGGTGGGGAAACAATGAGAAAAATCGTCATGGTCGCGGCTGCGGCCGCCACAAGCCTTGCCTTCAACATCGCTCGCGCCGCGCCGCCGCTCCCGGAAGCCGCCGCGCACCAGGTCGGCTTCTCGGACCAGGGGCTGGCGCGGCTCGACGACTTCTTTGCCCGCGAGATCGCGGCCAAGCGGGTCCCCGGCGCCGTGGTGGCGATCGCCCGCGACGGCAGGCTGGTGCATTACAAGGCCTATGGCCAGCTCGATCCGGTCAAGGGCACGCCGATGCCGATCGATGCGGTCTTCGCGCTCGCCTCGATGACCAAGCCGATGGCGGCGGTCGCCGGTCTCACGCTGATGGAGCAGGGCAAGTTGCCGTTGCAGGCGCCGGTCGCCGAATATTATCCGGCGTTCGCCGACATGAAGGTCGGCGTGCAGCAGGCCGACGGTTCGCTGACCATGGAGCCGCAGGCGCGCCCGATCTTCATCCACGATCTCTATCGTCACACCTCAGGCCTGATGTATGGCGGCCGGCCCGACAGTTCGAGCGCGCTGGCGCGGCTCTATCCCGACGGCACGGCGCCGGCCATCGAGGGTGATACCCAGGCCTTCATCGATCGCATCACCCAGTTGCCCCTGGTGCATCAGCCCGGCACCGAGTTCGAATATGGCTTCTCGATCGACGTGCTCGGCGCCGTGGTCGAGAAGGTGTCCGGCCAGCGGCTCGGCGACTATCTCAAGGCCAATGTCTGGACGCCGCTCGGCATGACGGACGCGACCTTCCATCCGACCGATGCCCAGCGCCCGCGGCTGGCGCGCCCGTTCGCCAGCGACCCGCTCACCGGCAAGCCGCAATCGATCAAGCTGCTGGATACACCGACCAGGTTCGACTGCGGCGGCGCCTGCTCGTTCGCCACCGTCGGCGACTATCTCCGCTTCGGCCAGATGCTGCTCAACGGCGGCGAGCTCGACGGCAAGCGTATCCTCGGTCCCAAGACCGTGCATCACATGACGTCGAACCATCTCGGGCCCGAGATCAAGAACAACGTCGCCGCGGTCGAGCCGCATCGCGCCGGCTTCGGCTTCGGGCTGGCGGTCGCAGTGCGGACCAGCGAAGGCCTGTCGTCGGTGCCGGGCAATCCCGGCGAGTTCACCTGGAACGGCGCCTATGGCACGCAGTTCTTCTGCGATCCGAAGGAGCGCCTCGTCGTGGTGGTGGGAACCGCGGCACCGGGCGAGCTGCGCAAATATTATCGCGAGAACGTACAGGACATCGTCTACGGCGCGATGGTGAAGTAACGCCGCGTCGCATGGGCTGTCGGGACGACGGGGTTCCCGACAGCCAGCCGTGCACCCAACCGAAAATGCATTTCATCCAAAATCGATCGATCCAGCGAAACGTCTGACGCGCGATCGTGCGTTCATGCCGAACATGCGCGCAGAGCGAGCGCCGTCGCAGAGAAACGGATTCTCTGGCAAGCGTTCGTTGCTGCATCGCCGCCGACCTCTCGACACATGCGCGCTCCATCGCCGGCGATATTTCGGCTGCGCAGCAGCAATCGACGCGTTTCGCGCCAACAAGAGAATACCGCTATTCCAGATCCGGCCAAAAAGAGTTTGGCTTGGACTCGCTCGCCCGCATTTTCTCTGAGACTATTGATTGCTCGCCGATAGCGCTTGCGAGGGGAATGCGGATGACTTGCACGGACCTCCTGGATATCTCTCGAAGCCGCGTTGCGCCTCGCGCGCGATGTTGCGCCGGCTGCTGTTGACGCATCGGCGGCGTCCCGCGGATCAGCAGGGCTGACCGCCCCCACTCTCGAATAATCCCGAACAGACGACGGCAACAGAGCCGCGTCCGGACTCGCTGACATCGCGCAGCGTGAACGCATCGTGCTGCCTGCTTCCCGTCACGCCTTTCGTCGCCTGCCAACCGATTCACCCTTGAGGACACGAGGACATCCAGATGACCACCAGCCATGATCCGATCAAGTTCGCCTATTGGGTGCCCAACGTCTCCGGCGGATTGGTCATCAGCAAGATCGAGCAGCGAACCGGTTGGGACATCGACTACAACCGCCGCCTGGCGCAGATCGCGGAGGCGGCCGGCTTCGACTACGCGCTGAGCCAGATCCGCTTCACCGCCGGCTACGGCGCCGAATTCCAGCATGAGCCGGTCGCCTTCAGTCACGCATTGCTGGCTGCGACGACGAAACTGAAGGTGATCGCGGCATTGTTGCCCGGACCGTGGAATCCGGCGGTGGCGGCCAAGCAGATCGCCACCATCAGCCAGCTCACCGAAGGCCGCGTTGCCGTCAACATCGTCAGCGGCTGGTTCCGCGGCGAGTTCACCGCGATCGGCGAGCCCTGGCTGGATCACGACGAACGCTATCGCCGCTCGGAGGAATTCATCCGCGCGCTGCGCGGAATCTGGACCCAGGACAATTTCACCTTCCGCGGCGATTTCTACCGCTTCTCGGATTACACGCTGAAGCCGAAGCCGGCCCAGCCGCTGCCGGAGGTCTTCCAGGGCGGCAGCTCGCGCGCCGCGCGCGACATGGCCTCGCGCGTGTCGGATTGGTACTTCACCAACGGCAATTCGGTCGCGGAGATCAAGAAGCAGGTCGACGACATCAGGGCCAAGGCGCGCGCCAACAACCATTCGGTCAAGATCGGCGTCAATGCGTTCGCGATCGCGCGCGACAGCGAGGCCGAGGCGCGCGCCGTGCTCGACGAGATCATCGTCAAGGCCGATCCGGAGGCGGTCCATGCTTTCGGGCACGAGGTGAAGAACGCCGGCAAGGCCTCGCCGGAAGGCCAGGGCAATTGGGCGCAATCGAGCTTCGAGGATCTCGTCCAGTACAATGACGGCTTCAAGACCAATTTGATCGGCACGCCGGAGCAGATCGCCGAGCGCATCGTCGCGCTGAAGGAGGTCGGCGTCGATCTCGTGCTGCTCGGCTTCCTGCACTTCCAGGAAGAGGTCGAATATTTCGGCCGCCGCGTCATCCCGCTGGTGCGTGCGCTGGAGGTGAAGACCGCCGCGCATGCCGAAGCCGCCGAGTGACGGGGAGCCCAGCAACGTGACGGCGATGATGACGAATGCCGGCATCCTTGCGCTCGAGGCCGCTCCGGCGGAGGCCGCGGCGCGCGCGCTGGCGATCGCCGGTGCAGGCGATCGGGTGCGCGCGAAGGCCACGGATCGCGCGGACCGGCCGGTGCTGGCGCTCGCCGATATCGCGCTGACATTCGGTGGCGTCGCGGCGCTGCGCGGCGTCGATCTCGAGGTCGCGCCGAGGGAAATCCGCGCCGTGATCGGCCCCAATGGCGCCGGCAAGAGCTCGCTGCTCAACGTCATCAGCGGGCTCTACCGACCCGATCGCGGCCGGGTCTGGTTCGGCGCGCATGGGTTCGCGCAGGTACCGACGGCGGATCTCGCCGCGCACGGCGTCGCGCGCACCTTCCAGAACCTCGCGATCTTCAAGGGCCTGTCGGTGTTCGACAACGTGCTGATGGGGCTGGCACATCGCGTTCGCACCGGCTTCCTGCGCCAGATCATCGGTTCGCCGCTGGCGCGCCGGATCGAAGCGGAGAACCGCGCCGCTGCCGAGGACGTCATCGGCTTCCTGCATCTTGCCGAGGTCCGCGACCGCGCCGCGGGAACGTTGCCGTACGGCGTGCAGAAGCGGGTCGAGCTGGCGCGGGCGCTGGTGGCGCGGCCGCGGCTTTTGCTGCTGGACGAGCCGTTCGCGGGCGTCACGGCGGGCGAGAAGCGCGAACTGTCCGAGCATGTGCGCAATGCGCGCGACAGCTATGGCGCCAGCATCGTGCTGATCGAGCACGACATCGGCGTGGTGATGGGATTGTCCGATCGCATCGCGGTGCTCGACGACGGCCGAAAGATCGCCGACGGCACGCCCGGCGAGGTGCGGTCCGACCAGGCCGTGATCGACGCCTATCTCGGCGTCGCGCATGACGACGTGACGGAGCTCGCGGTCTGATGTTCGACTATCAGTTCTTCATCGAGGTCCTGGTCGGCGGCCTGCTGTCGGGGGTGATGTACTCGCTGGTCGCGATCGGCTTCGTGCTGATCTACAAAACCTCGGGCGTGCTCAACTTCGCGCAGGGCGCGATGCTGCTGTTCGCGGCGCTGACCTTCGTCAGCCTGGTCGAGCGCGGCATCGCGTTCCCGCTCGCGCTATTGATCACGCTCGTGGTCATGGTCGCGCTCGGGGTGGCCGTCGAGCGCACGGTGCTGCGGCCGCTGGTCAACCAGCCACCGATCACGTTGTTCATGGCGACGCTCGGCCTGTCCTATGTGATCGAGGGCGCGGCGCAGCTGTTGTGGGGCACCCAGGTCCATGGCCTCGACATCGGCATCAGCGACGTGCCGCTCGACATCGCCGGTGTCTTCATCAGCCGGTTCGACCTGTTCGCGGCGGCGGTCGCGGGCAGTCTGGTGGCGCTGTTCGCACTGTTCTTCCGCTACACCCGGACCGGGCTCTCGTTCCGCGCCGTCGCCGACGATCCGTTCGCGGCGCTGGCCGTCGGGCTGCGGCTGCCGCGGGTCTGGGCCAGCGTGTGGACGGCCTCCGGCATCGTCGCGCTGGTCGCCGGGCTGTTGTGGGGCGCACGGCTCGGCGTGCAGTTCTCGCTCTCGCTCGTGGTGCTGAAGGCGCTTCCGGTGCTGGTGCTCGGCGGCTTCGATTCGATCGCGGGCGCGATCATCGGCGGCCTTCTGATCGGCGCGATCGAGAAACTCGCGGAGGTCTATGTCGGGCCGCTGTTCGGCGGCGGCATCGAGGCCTGGGCCGCCTATGTCGTGGCGCTGGTGCTGCTGCTGGTGCGGCCGTCGGGCCTGTTCGGGCAGAAGCTGGTGGAGAGAGTCTAGGCGATGTCCGCAGCAGCATCGACACGCGCCGTGTCTGGCCTCGCGACATTCGCGGGGATCGCCGCCGCCGTGGTTGCCTTTGGCGCGATCCCGTTTTTCGGCTCGGACTATCTGATGGACGCGGTGCTGACGCCGTTCCTGGCGCTTGCGCTCGCCGCGGTCGGCCTCAATCTGCTCACCGGCTATGCCGGGCAGGTGTCGCTTGGCTCCGCCGCGTTCCTCGCGGTCGGCGCCTACGCTGCCTACAATCTCCACCTCCGGCTGCCGCAACTGCCGCTGCTGGTCGATCTGGTGCTGGCCGGCCTGGTCGCGGCCGCGATCGGCATCCTGTTCGGGCTACCGAGCCTGCGGTTGCGCGGCTTCTACCTCGCGGTCTCGACGCTCGCGGCGCAATTCTTCGTACAGTGGGCGCTGACCAAGTTCGGCTGGTTCTCCAACGACAATCCGTCCGGCGTGATCGATGCACCCGCGCTGCGTGTCGCCGGCATCTCGTTCACGACGCCAGCGGGACGCTATCTGTTCTCCCTGATCGTCGTGACGACAGCGACTTTCCTGGCCTGGCGGCTGCTGCGCGCGCAGAGCGGCCGCAACTTCATCGCGGTGCGCGATCATGAGATCGCCGCCAAGGTGATCGGTGTGCCGCTGCTGCGCACCAAGCTGCTTGCGTTCGGCGTCTCGTCGTTCCTGATCGGCATCGCCGGCGTGCTGTGGGCATTCGCCTATCTGCGCACGGTCGAGCCAGCCGGCTTCAATCTCGATCGCTCGTTCCAGATCCTGTTCATCATCATCATCGGCGGGCTCGCCTCGCTGCGCGGCGCGTTTCTCGGCGCCGCCTTCATCGTGGTGTTCCCGCTGCTGCTGTCGCGCGCCGGCGCGGCGCTGCTCGGCGGGGTGTTCGATTCGGGCGTGCTCGAGATGAGCCAGCGCATCGTGATCGGCGCGCTGATCATCGCCTTCCTGATCGCCGAGCCGCGCGGGCTGATCGCGCTGTGGGACCGGCTGTGGGCGGCAATCGTCAAACGCGGCGCGGCGGCGACGTGAGATTTCCTTGAAAACGGAGAGGCTGAAGATGATACGATCGCGAGTTCTGAAATTCGTTCTGGCCGCCGCGGCGGTGGTCTCGCTCGGCGGGGCACCGGCACGCGCCGACGAGCAGTTCTTTCCCCTGCAAAGCTACCGGGTCGGGCCCTATGCGGCCGGCGGCACCGGCTTCTTCGGCGGCTTCATCGACTATCTCAATTTGATCAACATCCGCGATGGCGGCGTCAACGGCGTCAAGCTGACCTGGGACGAGGGTGAGACCCAGTACGAGGTCGAGCGCGGCGTCGAGGTCTATGAACGGCTGAAGGGCCGGCCCGGCGTCGCCGCCTGGAATCCGCTGTCGGTCGGCATCGCCTACGCCATGATCGACCGCATCACCAAGGACAAGGTGCCGCTCATCACCATCAATCACGGCCGCACCGATTCGACCGACGGCCGGGTGTTCCCCTACGTCTTCCCGCTGCTGCTCAATCCCTACAGCGAGACCTCCGGCATCGTGAATTATATCGCGGGCCGCGAGGGCGGCATCGACAAGCTGAAGGGCAAGAAACTCGTCGTGCTCTATCACGGCTCGCCCTACGGCAAGGAGACCATCCCGATCTACAAGCTCTTGGCCGACAAGTATCAGTTCAGCCTGGAGCAGATCGAGGTGCCGCATCCCGGCAACGAGCAGCAATCGCAATGGCTGTCGATCCGGCGCGCCAAGCCTGACTACGTGGTGCTGCGCGGCTGGGGCGTGATGAATCCGGTGGCGTTGAAGACCGCGCAGAAGGTCGGGTTTCCGGCCGACCACATCATCGGCAACGTCTGGTCCAACTCCGAGGAAGACGTGATCCCGGCCGGCGACGCCGCCAAGGGCTATATCGCAATCACCACGCAGGCCTCGGGCGAGCAGTATCCGGTGCTGCAAGAGGTGATCAAGACCGTCTACGGCGCCGGCAAGGGCAATCTCGACGACAAGAAGCGGATCGGCAGCGTCTACCACAACCTCGGCATCGTGAACGGCATCCTCAATGTCGAGGCGATCCGGATCGCGCAGGCGAAGTTCGGCAAGCGCACCTTGACCGGCGACGAAGTGCGTTGGGGCTTCGAGCATCTGCAACTCGATCCGGCGCGGGTCGAAGCGCTCGGCGCCAAGGATCTGTTCCATTCGATCAACGTCACCTGGGACAATCACGAAGGCGACGGCCGCGTCACCTTCCAGCAATGGGATGGCAGCAGATGGAAGGTGGTCTCCGGCTGGATCGCACCGGACTGGGCCTTCCTGCGCCCGATCATCGAGAAGTCCGCGGCCGCCTACGCCAAGGAGCACGGCATCAAGGTTCGCACCTCGGGTGACGACCCGGTCAGCAACTGAGGTGTCGAGAGATCGCGGGAGCCGTCCGGCTCCCGCGTCCCCAACGGGATGGATCACGCGATGAGCGACGTTCTGCTTTCGGTCGAAGGCCTTGCCGCGACCTACAACCACGCGATCGCCGCGGTCAGCGACGTCTCGCTCGCGGTGCGGCGGGGCGAGATCGTCGCCGTGCTCGGTGCCAACGGCGCCGGCAAGTCGACCACGTTGCAGGCGGTCTCGGCGTTGCTGTCCGCCCGCCGCGGCCAGGTCACCGCCGGCCGCATCGCGTTCGATGGCCGTGACATCGCCGGCGCGCCGGCGGCGGAGCTGGTGCGCGCCGGCCTGGTGCCGGTGCTCGAGGGACGGCACTGCTTTGCCTCGTTGACGGTGGAGGAGAATCTGATCACCGGCGCGATGGGGCGCGATGCGCGGCGGGCCGAGATCGCCGTGGACCTCGACCGCATCTACGCATTGTTTCCGCGCCTCAAGCAGCATCGCCGCTCGCTGGCCGGCCTGACCTCGGGCGGCGAGCAACAGATGACGGCGATCGGCCGCGCCTTGATGTCGCGCCCGCGGCTCTTGGTGCTCGACGAGCCCTCGATGGGTCTCGCGCCGCTGGTGGTCGAGGCAATCTTTCGCGCGCTCAAGCAGCTCAACAGCGAGCAAGGATTGTCGAT
This sequence comes from Bradyrhizobium sp. SK17, assembly GCF_002831585.1. GTDB lineage: Bacteria > Pseudomonadota > Alphaproteobacteria > Rhizobiales > Xanthobacteraceae > Bradyrhizobium. The sequence goes on from NZ_CP025113.1 coordinate 2,259,637, forward strand.
CCTGGTCGCGGAGCAGAATTCGACGGTGGCGCTGCGCTTCTCCGACCACGCCGTCGTGCTCGAGAACGGGCGCAGCGTGCTGTCGGGCGCGGCGGCCGAACTGCGGCAGCGCGCGGACATCAAGACACATTATCTCGGCGGGTCGTCGCAGGACGATCTGAGCCGGAGGCAGCCGAGCCAGGCTGTCGTATGATTGCAACCCGGAGAAACTGACCATGGCCAACGACAATCTCGCACGCAAGATCGACGACGACGTTTATGCCAGGCTCGATGCCGCCATCGACACGACGGTGAAGGTCAATGCCGATCGCAACGATCGCGAAAGCCGTTTCCCGCGCGAGAACCTTCGCGCGCTGGCGGAGGCCGGCTGGACCGGTGTGCTCAACGAGCCGCAGTTCGGCGGGCTTGGCCTCAGTCATGTCGACTTCGCCGAAGCGGCCTACCGGATCGGGCAGGCCGATGCATCGACCGGCCTCGTCTATGTCATGCATGTCGGGGCTGCCCAGACCATCAACCTGTTCGGCAACGCCGATCAGAAGGAGCGCTGGCTGAAGGCCAGCAATGGCGGCCTGCTCGGGACATACTCGACCAGCGAGCGCGCCACCGGCGGTCACTGGTGGTACAATCTGTCCGAAGCCTCGCGTGACGGCGACGACTATCGCGTCAACGCCGAGAAGTCATTCACGACGAGTTCGGGGCAGGCCGACTATTACGTGGTGCAAACCCGCACGCCCGGTGCCAAAGACCAGGCCGACATCATCTTCTTCATCGTCGACGGCAAGGCCAAGGGTATCGAGTCCAGGCCCTGGGATGCGCTCGGCGTTCGCGCCAACTCTTCCGGCCCGATCCGCTATAGCAACGTGCTCGTTCCGCAGCGCGACCGGCTCGGTGCCGAAGGGCAGGGCAAGGAGATCATCTATGACGGCGTCTCGCCGGTCTATCTGATCGGGCTCGGTGCGGTCTGGGAAGGCGTCGCGCGCGGTGCGCTGAACGCCGCGATCGCCCACACCACGAGCTTCGTGCACAAGGACAGGAACAAGAGCCTGTCCGATTATCAGGCGATCCGCCAGGAATTGGGCGCCGCCAAGGTGCTGGTCGAGACGCTGCGGCCGTGGCGCAACGAACTGGCAGGCAAGCTCGACGCGCTCTGGCGTGCCGGCAAGCCGCAAAGCGAAATCCTGATTCCGCTGACCGAGTTCAAGGTGCATGCCGCCGAGGTCGCCAACAAGGTTGCGGCGACGGCGCTGACGGTGACCGGCGGCTACGGCTATCACCGTGGTCCGATCGAGCGCGCCTATCGCGACGCGCGCGCGGCGATCGCGATGGGACCGTCCAATGTCATCGCGCGCGACTGGATCGGGAAGGCGCTGGTCGGCCTGCCGCTCGAACTGTTTTACGAGGGCGGAGAATAGCCGTCGCGTTCAACGCGGAGTGCAGCGGCGCAAGCAAAAGGGCCCATCGCGCGAACCGAGCGATGGGCCCTTGAATTGCGTGGCTACCACTGCCGGTAGACGCCGGTCAGCGTGCCGTTGTTGTTGCCTTCAGGGCCGACGTCGCCCTGCGACGAACTCGGCGTCGGATGGTTGCTGCCGTTCATCGTGCCATACCAGCCCGGCTGTGCCGGTTGGTACATCACGCGCGGTTGAACCGTGACATAGCGCGGGCCGTCGTAATAGGCACGCGAGTTCCCGTACGGATAATAGCCCTGCGCGAATGCGCCCGCCGTCGTTGCGATCAGCGATGCCGCGGCTAGGGACAATATCTTGGTCTTCCGTTGCATTCATACTCTCCATGCTGGGGTCACGACCAACGGCTGGCATGGGCCAGCGTTCCAGCCCTGCCATGCAGCCTGCGAAGGCAAAGCTGCGCGAGCGTCGGATCAGGAATTGGTGAGGAGGGCTTGCGCGCGTGCAGGCCGGCGCCGCTGATATGCCCGGTAGAATGCTTCCCCGCGGCCCGCTATGCCTTCTCGGCTATAACGACGGCCGCGGCCGAGCCTGCGGCGCTTCGAAAGCTCCGAGGGTGTTGTAAAAGGAAGCCCGCCGACCGGGGCGGGCAAGGTCTCAGGGAGGAAAACGCTCAGACAAGGGAGCGTGAAAGCGAGTTTCCTCGATTCGAGGGCAGCTGCGAAGATCGTATAACTACTGTCATCAGGGCCGGCATTATGCCAATGCTCCCGGCAGGTCGCGGCCGACCTGCAAGGCAATGACAAGGCGCCATCACATGGCGCAAGACAGGGGAAATTCATGAGCACGTCTGGAGTTTTTGCCCGCGTCGTCGCGGCGATCGGGGCCGGCGCCGTGGCGTGGCGGCGGATGCAGGGCGCGCAGCCCGCGCCGGCCTGGGGCAGTGCGCCGCAGATTCCGGCAGCGAAATCGCAAGGCGCGATCCCGACCCTGAAGATGCCGACCGCGCGCGGCTGGGACAAGGGGCAGCTGCCGGTTGCCGCGCCCGGGCTCAAGGTCAACGCCTTTGCCACCGGGCTCGATCACCCGCGCTGGATCAACGTGCTGCCCAATGGCGACGTGCTGATCGCGGAGGCAACCCAGATCGCGGGCACCCCGCGCAGCGTCTTCCATTATGCGATGCAGGCGACGATGCGGCGCGCCGCGGCGCTCGGCGTCAGCGCCAACCGCATCACGCTGCTGCGCGACCGCGACGGCGACGGTGTCGCCGAAAGCCGCGGGGCCTTCATGGAGGGATTGCGCCAGCCGTTCGGCATGGCGCTGATCGGCGACACCTTCTATGTCGGCAACACCGACGGCGTGGTGGCGTTTCCCTACACCGCGGGCGCGGACCGCATCACGGCGCAAGGACGCAAGCTCGTCACCTTCAAGCCCGACGGGCACTGGACCCGCAGCCTGCTGCCGAGCGCCGACGGCACGAAGCTCTATGCCGGCGTTGGCTCGCTGAGCAACATCGCCGAGAACGGCATGGCGGTCGAGGAAGGCCGCGCCGCAATCTACGAGCTCGATCTCGCCGCTGGCACCAGCCGCATCTTCGCCGGCGGCCTGCGCAACCCGGTCGGGCTCGCCTGGGAGCCGACCACCAATGTGCTCTGGACCGTCGTCAACGAGCGCGACGGCATCGGCGACGAAACGCCGCCGGACTATCTGACCTCGGTGCGCGACGGCGGCTTCTACGGCTGGCCCTATTGCTATTGGGGACAGACGGTTGACGATCGCGTGCCGCAGGATCCGGCGATGGTCGCCAAGGCGATCCAGCCGGACTACGCGCTCGGCGGCCACACCGCTTCGCTCGGCCTGTGCTGGATGCCGCAGGGCACGCTGCCGGGTTTCCCCGACGGCATGGTGATCGGCCAGCACGGCTCGTGGAATCGCTCGACGCTGTCGGGCTACAAGGTGGTGTTCGTGCCATTCGAGAACGGCCGCCCCTCCGGTCCGGCGCGCGACATCTTGTCGGGCTTCCTCGCGCCCGACGAGAAGGTGTCCTACGGCCGGCCGGTCGGCGTCGCGATCGGCCCCGACCGCTCGCTGCTGATGGCCGACGACGTCGGCAACGTGATCTGGCGCGTGACCGGAGCGTAGCGGCGCGGGCTCAGCGTCGCTTGCCGATCGATTGCATGAAGCTGCGATCGGCGTCGGACAGCGCCTCGGTCCAGGCCGGTTCATCGCCGGGTTCGGGCAGTACGTGGCCGAACTCGATCATCTGTCGCGGCTGCAATTCGTTGAGATACACCCAGACCGCGCGCGTGCTATCGACATTGGCGGCCGCTCTGATTGCGTCCGCCATCAGCCTGATCATCCGTGTCTTGTCGACCGCGGCGCGGCCGGAGCGGATGTGGCCGTAGACGAAGATATGGTCATGCGCGACCGGGACGCCGCCCATGAACCAGTCGCCGGAAGCGACCTCGCTGAAGATCATCTGCGCGAAATAGCTCGGCGCGCCGGTCACCTCGGCGTGGATCCGGGTGATCTCGCTTGCGATCCGGCTTTTCTGTTCTGCGCTGAGGCGGCCCTCGGCGCTTGTGCAGGTATAGGTTGGCATCTGCGTCACCTCGGCTGAATGTCGATTTCACCGAGCTTCGGCACAGGTGCCCGGGTCGTCAAGCCGGGACCCGCCCGTATTTTGCGCGTTCGGGATTAGCGGCTCAGGAAGTCACGGATGTTGCGCGCGATCTCGGTGGCATGCGTCTCCAGCGCGAAATGGCCGGTGTCGAAGAACTGCACGACCGCCTTCGGATTGTCGCGCCTGAACGCCTCTGCGCCCGGCGGCAGGAAGAACGGATCGTTCTTGCCCCACACCGCGAGGAACGGCGGCTGATGGGTGCGGAAGTAATTCTGGAAGGTCGGATACAGCGCGACGTTGCTCTTGTAGTCGCCGAACAGGTCGAGCTGCACGTCATGCGCGCCGGGGCGTGCCATGTAGTAATTGTCCAGGTTCTGTCCGTCGGGTGAGACCGCCTCCGGATCGGTCGTGCCATGGGTGTACTGCCAGCGCGTGGTCTCCGGCGTCAGGAAGGCGCGCAGCGCGTCGCGGTTCGCCGGTGACGGGTCCTGCCAATAGGCCTTGATCGGAGTCCAGTCATCGCTCAGTCCCTCTTCATAGGCGTTGCCGTTCTGCGAGATGATGGCGGTGATCCGCTCCGGATGCTTGACCGCGAGGCGGAAGCCGGTCGGCGCGCCATAGTCGAACACATAGACCGCGAAGCGATCGAAGCCGATCACCTCGGTAAAGCGATCGATCACGGCGGCGATGTTGTCGAATGTGTAAGCGAACTTGTCGCGCGCAGGCATGTCGGACTGGCCGAAGCCGGGCAGATCAGGCGCCACGATGTGGAATCTGTCGGCGAGAAGCGGGATCAGATCGCGGAACATGTGTCCCGCGCTCGGGAAGCCGTGCAGCAGCAGCAGCTTTGGCGCGCCTGACGATCCGGCTTCGCGATAGGACACCTTGAAGCCGTCGACATCGGCGGTGCGATACTTGATCTCGGACATTTGTCGCTCCTTATGGTCGTCATCGGTGAGGGGTTAGGATCTGGTCTGCCCGGCAACGGCGCTGATCGCTTCCCGGACGATGGCCGTGACCAGCGCCGGCGCGGTGACGATCGGGGTGTGATCGACGGCATGTGAACGCACGGCCGCTTGCATGCGCGCCGCCATGACGCGCTGCATCTCGGGCACGATCATCCGGTCTTCCTCGGCAACCAGGAACCAGTTCGGGACGTCCTTCCAAAGCGGGCGCCCGACCGGCGCGGTGATGCAGGCCGGCGAGATCGGCCGCTGCACGGCGGCCAGCACCGCGAGATCCTCCGTTCGCGCGCCTTGCGCGAAGGCCGACGCGAAGGCGGACTCGGGCAGCCAGATCAGGCCGTTGCCGTCGGGCGCGAGTTTCGGTGCGAACGGGTGCGGCGGCAGGCCGTAGAACACGTCGGCAACGGTTTCGCCCTCGTCCGGCGCCAACGCCGCGACATAGACCAGCGCCTTGACGCGCGGCGAGCGGGTCTCGGCGATCACGGCGCCGGCATAGGCATGGCCCGCCAGCACCACCGCTCCCTCGACCCGCTCGAGCGTGCGGTTCAATGCGGCGACGTCATCTGCGAGCGAGGTCAGCGGCAGCGGCGCCGCCACCGCCTTGATGCCCTCGGCATCGAGCGCCGTGATCACCCGCGCCCAGCTCGAACCATCCGCCCAGGCGCCATGGGCAAGCACCACGCTGACATCCCTGATCGACATCGTCCGCTCCTCTGGTGGTAACCTTTAAAAAGCCATTTGACAGGTTATGACGCTTATGATCCACTGTTCGTAACTTGTCAACAGGCTTCAGTCAGGTTATTCGAGAGGCTCGAAAAGCCGCCAGGAGGCATCCCCGTGCAATCCCATCCGCCCGCGATGTTCATCGCCGACAGCCTGGGCCTCGATTTCATCAATTCGATCGCGACCCCGGTCGATACGCCGTTCGACTGGATCGCCGATGGTGATGGCCTGTTGCGTTGGCTCGCGCAGGCGAAGCTGGCGCCGCCGGACGTGCTCGACGCGCTCAAGGCCCGCGCGAAGCCGGGCGAACTCGATCACGTCGCCGGCCAGGCCCGCGATTTGCGCGAATGGTTCCGCGGCTTCGTGCGCAAGCATATGGGCAAGCCGCTGACGCCGCGGGCGCTGAAGGAGTTGGAGGCGTTGAACCGGCTGCTCGAAAGCGACGAGGGCACCAGCCGCATCGTCCTGCATCATGACGATGGTGATGCGTTCGCATTGCAGCGGACGCGGCGCTGGCGCTCGGCCGGCTCATTGCTGCTGCCGATCGGCGAGGCGATGGCGAGGGTAGTTTGCGAGGAGAGCTTCTCCGACATCAAGGCGTGTGAAGGCCCGGCGTGCACGCTGATGTTCGCCGATCACACGCGGGCGCGGGCGCGCCGCTGGTGCAGCATGGCGGTGTGCGGCAACCGCGCCAAGCAGGCGGCGCATCGCAGCCGGATCAAGGACAGGGGCTAACAACAACCCAACCAACAGGAGGCCAGACATGGCGCTTCCTCTGATTGTGTTCGACGTCAACGAGACCCTGCTCGACCTCGAGACCATGGAGCCGGTGTTCGCGCGCATCTTCGACGACAAGGGCGCGATGCGGCTGTGGTTTTCGAACTTCATCATGTATTCCGCCGCGCTCACGGTGGCCGGCTGCTACGTGCCCTTCACCGAGATCGGCGCCGCGGTCATGAAGATGCTGGCCGATACCCGCGGGATCAGCATCGACGACAACGACAAGAAGGAGCTGACCGAGAAATTCTCCACCATGCCGCCGCACGCGGATGTGCCGGCGGCGCTGCGCAAGCTGCGCGCGGCGGGCTTCCGGCTGTTCACGCTGACCGACAATCTGCTCGAGGTGCAGACCCGCCAGTTGACCCACGGTGGCATCGTCGACCTGTTCGAGCGGCGCTTTTCCGCGGACGGCGTCAAGCACCACAAGCCGTCGCGGCAGGCCTATGGCTATGTCGAGAAGGAGCTCGGGGCCGGGCCCGCAGATTTCTGCCTGATCGCCTGTCACACCTGGGATACGCTCGGTGCGGTGGCCGCCGGCTGGGAGGCCGCGCTGATCAAGCGTCCCGGCAATGATGTGCTCGGCGTCGGGCCACAGCCGCAAATGGTCGGCAATGATCTCGACGATGTCGCCGATCAGCTGATCCGCCGCCATGGCGCGAAAGGGTAACGGCCGCTGACGGATCGGGCGACCGAGCGGAACTCAACGCCCACCGGGCCCGATCGCTCGGAAGCGCATAAAACCGGAATGAATTCCATAGCGCTTCTCAACCATGCCCCTTGAGCCTTCCTCAACTTCCGCGGCCGATGCTGCCCGCGCGGCAGGAAATCGAGACGGGATCGACAAGGAGCTTGAGCATGCCGGCCAAGGCACGAACGACCGGACGAGCGACCGCGACCAACGCCACCGCGCAGGCGCGCGAGGATATTTTGAACGCGCGCGCCATCAGCACGCTGGGCGCCGGTGTCGTCAGCGCGATGAGTGCGGTCGGCGCCGCGGTCATCAAGAAGAACAAGGCCGCGCTCGACAAGAACCCGGACTGGTTCTGGCATATGTTCGCGAAATGCGAAGCCAAGGCGGCGCGCATCGCCGAGCAGGCCGCGCGCGATCCGCAAGGCTGCGGCGATGCGACCTTCATCGAGGCCTACGCCGGGCAATTGCCGAAGCTGATGATGGCCGCGCTGGAGAGCCGCGACAAGGCGCTCAAGGCGAAGTGATCCTGCGCAGATAAACAGCTTCCGCGTCTGTCGAACCGGCGCGTGCTGCGACGAGGTGCGGCTGCGTGTGACCGGTGTCACGGCACTGGCAAGCGCCGCGGGCCATTGATGGCGCCATGAACGGGCGGTCGTCCCGTCAATCATGGAGCTGAAGATGACGTCCACCCTTGCGATCAGCACTGCCGATGACAGCCTTGCTCTGGTGCCGGAGCACGACCAGGCCGCCGCGTCGCTCGTTCCCGCAGCGCCCCCGCAGCGCCAGTTCTGGGAGACCGAGCACACCCGTCCGGACTTCCAGCCATCGGATGATGCGGCGCCCGAGCTGGTCGCCGCGACCGCGAACTATCTCGGCGAATGCATGCGGCATCCCTATCTGCCGGTGTCGGAAATCCGCGCGCGACAGTTCGCCCGCATCAAGGAGCTGGTCGAGCTCGCCTATCGCGACATTCCAGTATACCGCGCCAAGTATGATGCCGCCGGCTTCAAGCCCGCGCATCTGCGCGATTATGACGACATCCAGAAGATCCCCGTGATCACCAAGCCGGAGCTGGTCGCCGCCTTCCCGGACCAGTGCGTCAACAAGGCGTACAAGCCGGAAAACCTGTTTCCGACCCGCTCATCCGGCTCGTCCGGCCAGACGCTCTTGATCCGCGTCGACTATGATGCCGTCATCACCGACACCATCCAGGGCGTGCGCCAGTTCGCGATGCAGAGCAGCGGCAATTACCGCGCCGAGGACCTGCTCGCCCATGTCTACACCGTGCCGTGGTGGTTCGATTCGATCGGCGGCGATTATCCGACCGCGTTCATCTCGAACCTGATCCCGCCGGCGCGCGTCGCCCAGCATCTGCGCTATCTCGGGCCGAAGATCCTGTCGCTGTATCCGTCGAGTCTCGACGCGCTGATGCCGCATGTCGACGAGTTCCGCTCTTCGCTCAATCTCGCGGTGACGCATTCGGAATACTCCTCGCGTGCCGCGCGCGCGGAATGGTCGCGCCAGCTCGGCGTCCCCGTGCTCGACGAATATTCCTCCGAGGAGGCCACGCGCATCGCGCTCGAAATGCCTGGCGGCCAGTATCACGTCTGCGAGGACACCGTGCATCTCGACGTGCTCGATCCCGTCACGATGCAGCCGCAGGCGCCCGGCCAGTCCGGCATCGCCGTGATCACCAACCTGCTCAACGAGGCGATGCCGTTCATCCGCTACGTGCAGGGCGACTACATCACCCAGCCGGCCAATCCGGCGCCGTCGGACATCAACTGGTCGCAGATCGCCAGCATCGACGGCCGCCTCAACGACGCCTTCGTCAATCGCGACGGCCGCAAGGTGCCGGCCGGCAGCATCCTGGATGCGACCTATCGCTGGATGTTCGACTGCAACCTGCATCTGGCGCAGTTCGAGATCGTGCAGCGCCGCGTCGACTTGGTCGAGGCCCGCGTCGTGCTCGGCCAGGACACGCCGATGGCGCGGCTGCGCGGCTCGGTCGCGCATCTCGAGGACCTGCTCGCGGCCTGCCTCGAGCATCCGGTGCGGGTACAGGCCAACGCGTTGCTGGCGTTTCCGCCCAAGGTCGGCAAGCGCCGCCCGATCCGCCGCGAGTTCGATTGATAACGGCGATAGAGGTGCGCGCCATGACCCAGTCGCTGAACCGCATCGCCGCCATGACGGCGCGCTATTACTACATCCTGCGCTCGTCATGGCTCCGGCTGCTGGAGATCGTCTATTGGCCGGCGATGCAGATGCTGGTGTGGGGGTTCCTCTACACCTACCTCTATGACAGCAAGTCGGCGATGGCCTCCACCGCCGGCCTCTTGCTCGGCGCCGTCCTGCTCTGGGACGTGCTGTTTCGCGGCCAGCTCGGCTTCACCTTCACCTTCCTGGAGGAGATCTGGTCGCGCAACCTCGCCAATCTCATGATGAGCCCGTTGCAGCCGTTCGAGCTCGCGGCCTCGCTGATGCTGATGAGCCTGATCCGGCTGGTGATCGGCACGTTGCCGGTGCTGCTGCTGACCTTCGTGCTGTTCGGCTTCAACGTCTTCGCGATGGGGCCGGGGTTGCTCGCCTTCTTCCTCAACCTGGTGCTGACCAGCTGGGCGATCGGGCTCGTGGTCGCCGGCCTCGTGATCCGCCAGGGCTTCGGCGCGGAGAGCCTGGCCTATTCGATCATGATCGTGCTGCTGCCGCTGTGCTGCGTCTATTATCCGGTTGCGGCGCTGCCGCTCTGGCTGCATCCGGTCGCCTGGTCGCTGACGCCGACCTATGTGTTCGAGGGCATGCGCGCGGTGCTGCGCGACGGCAGCTTGCGCGCTGATCTGATGCTCGAATGCCTCGCGCTCAATGCCGTCTATCTCGGCGTGGGCTTCACCACATTCGTCGCCCTGTTGCAAAGCGCCCGCCACAAGGGCGGCCTGCTCACCATGGGCGAGTAAGGGGAGATAAAGATGAGCCGTATCGAACGCTTCCTGCCGCGTAGGCATCTGACATCCGTGTCGGCAAGCACCACGCCGGTCGAGACCAATGCGCCCGTTCGGCTCGACATCGCCGACGCGCCGGCCATCGCGGTCGAGAACCTCTGCAAGCAGTTCCGCAGCCATTGGGCCGTGGATGATGTGAACTTCATCGTGCCGAAGGGCTGGACCGTCGGCCTGCTCGGCGGCAACGGCGCCGGCAAGACCACCACCATCGCGATGATCATGGGTCTCGTGATCCCGAGCTTCGGCCGCGCCATGGTGCTCGGCCATGACATGGCGATCGAGCGTCACAAGGTGCTCAGCCGGATGAATTTCGAAAGTCCCTATGTCGCCTTGCCGGGGCGGCTCACGGTGCGGCAGAACCTCATTGTGTTCGGGCGACTGTACGGCGTTGCCGACCTCGAGGCGCGGATCGACGAACTGGTTGAGGATTTCGAGCTCGGTGACGTGCTCGACCGCGCCACCGGGCGGCTGTCGGCGGGCCAGAAGACCCGTGTCGCGGTGGCGAAGGCGCTGATCAACGATCCGGACGTGCTGCTGCTCGACGAGCCGACCGCGTCGCTCGATCCCGACCGCGCCGAATGGGTGCGCAGCCGGCTGCGCGGCTATCAGAAGCGTCGCGGCGCCACCATCCTGCTGTCCTCGCACAACATGACCGAGGTCGAGCAGCTCTGTGACTTCGTCGTGATCATGAGCCACGGCCGCGTCGTCGCGATGGGGTGTCCGCAGGAGCTCGCGGAGCGCTTCAAGTGCCGCGACCTCGACGAGGTCTTCATCCATCTGGCGCGGGTCGCCTGAGGGCGGCCGGTCGGTCCCCGAACCCTCGGCCGGATTGCTGGACCGGACCGCCCCTGGGTAGGCCCCAATCGGGCAGCCGGGTTGGTCCGCGCACCATCTTTCTGCCATCGAGGCATGGCGATTTGGTTGTTCTTGGCGTAAAGCACCCCAAATCGTCATGCGGCCGTGCCGCCTGCCGGGTACGCAGCTTCAGGTCGTCCCGCTCGACGTTCCGCGCCCGGACCAATCAAGGTTTCCCATCTCGTGCCCTTTCCGACCACAAGTTCGCCGCTCGCCCGCGCCTTGGCTGAGCGCAACTATGAACAACCGACCCCCGTCCAGCTCGCCGTGCTCGCCGACGACGCCGTCGGCCGCGACCTGCTGGTTTCCGCCCAGACCGGCTCAGGCAAGACCGTTGCCTACGGTCTGGCCATGGCAAAGGACCTGCTCGGCGACGCCGAGCGGTTCGAGCCGGCCGCCGCACCACTGGCCCTGATCGTCGCGCCGACGCGCGAGCTCGCCTTGCAGGTTCAGCGTGAGCTGGCCTGGCTTTACGAGCATGCCGACGGCCGCGTCGTCTCCTGCGTCGGCGGCATGGATCCGCGCCGCGAGCAGCGCGAGCTGGCTGATGGCGCCCACATCGTGGTCGGGACGCCCGGCCGGCTGTGCGACCATTTGCGGCGCGGCCGGCTCGACATTTCGGGATTGCGGGTCGTCGTGCTCGACGAGGCCGACGAGATGCTCAATCTCGGCTTCCGCGAGGACATGGAGTTCATCCTCGAAACCACGCCGGACAGCCGGCGCACCCTGCTGTTCTCGGCGACGTTTCCGCGCGGCATCGTCGCGCTTGCCAAGCAGTATCAGCAGCAGGCGTTCCGCATCGAGGTCGCCGGCGACGAAGGCGGCCATGCCGACATCGAGTACCGCGCCATCCGGGTCGCCGCCGACGATGTCGAGCACGCGGTCGTCAACATCCTGCGCTTCCATGAGGCGCCGAGCGCGCTGGTGTTCTGCAACACCCGCGAAGCGGTCAGGCATTTGCAGGCGGCGCTGCTGGAGCGCGGCTTCTCGGTGGCCGCGTTGTCCGGTGAAATGACCCAGAACGAGCGGACCCAGGCGTTGCAGGCCTTGCGCGACGGACGCTCCAGGGTGTGCGTTGCGACCGACGTCGCGGCGCGCGGCATCGACCTGCCGAGCCTCGATCTCGTCATTCATGCCGACCTGCCGAAAGACCCTGAGGTGATGCAGCATCGCTCGGGCCGTACCGGCCGTGCCGGCCGCAAGGGCGTCAGCATCCTGCTGGTGCCCCCGGCGCGACGGCGGCGCGCGGAATTGCTGCTCGATCTCGCCGGTATCGATGTGGTCTGGGGTACCGCGCCGCAGCCCGATGAAATCCGCAAGCTCGACCACGATCGCCTGTTGCAGGATGCAGTGTTTTCCGAGGAGGCGACATCGGACGATCTGGCCCTCGCGCAGGCCCTGCTCGCCGAGCGGTCACCCGAGGCGATCGCCTCGGCGCTGGCCCGGCTCTACCGCGCGCGGCTGCCTGCGCCGGAAGACATCCTCGATCCCGGCGAGGGACGGGGCCGCGACCGCGGCGAGCGGGCGTCGCGCCGCGATGATCGCGCCGCCGGGCCGCGCGCGAAGACCGGCAAGTCTCCACGTCATGGCATGGAGGAAGCCACGGTCTGGTTCCGGGCCGCGATCGGGCGCCGCAAGAATGCCGAGGCGCGCTGGCTGCTGCCGATGATCTGCCGCCGTGGCGGCATCGACAAGCGTGACATCGGCGCCATCAAGATCATGGATACCACCACCGAGTTCGAGATCGCGGCGCGGGTCGCCGACTCCTTCGCGGTCAAGATCAAGCGTCCGGACAAGGAAGACAGCATCCGGATCGAGCCGCTGGCCGATGCCCCGAAGGCGCAGGCGTCCCCGGAAAAGCCGCCGCGCGGTTCATGGCGCGATGCGGACGAACCACGCCACAGCACGCCGCGCCGCGACGAGCGGCGGGACGATTCCGCAGCCAAGCGACGCGGCAAGCCGGACCGCGACGCGCGTGCGTTTGTGCGCGAAGCGGGCGGCGGTTCGCGCGACGAAGCAACATCAAGGCAGGACTCCCGGGCCGCATCCCGCTTCGATCGAAGCGAAAAGGGCTCCAAGCCGAAATTCGGCAGCGAACCCGGCTTCGGCAAGAAAAAGAAACATCGCGGCAAGTCCGGCCACGCCGGAGCCTCACAATGGCCGGAGGTGTCGGCCGGGAAGCCGAAATTCGGCAAGAAGCCAAAGAAGAAGCATCGCGGCTGAGCAGCCGCCGGCGCGGCATCGATCGCGCCTGTTGCCGGCGTCGGTCGAACCATCCTCACCGTCGTCCTGGCGATAGCCAGGACGACGGTCGTGACGGTGGCGTGCCGCCCGACCAATCACCCAACCTTCCGCCGCCCAGCGCGTTTTACCGGCTCCTTCGCACCATCCCGCTTCGGTGCGCGCAGTTCCTCGGCGGCGAGTGAGACCACTTCGGAGATCTGCTGGAGCTGCGAGGCGAGCGGAGAGGTCTTGCGCCAGACCATGCCGATGGTGCGCGAGGGCTGCGGGTGCTTGAAACGCGACACCGTGACCGGCGCGGAACGGGTCTCCACCGTCACCGCCATCTCGGGGATCAGGGTGACGCCGATGCCGGCGCCGACCATCTGCACCAGCGTCGACAGCGAGCTCGCGTCCAGCACCTCGCGCGGCGGCGAGGACTGCATGTTGCAGAACGACAGCGCCTGGTCGCGGAAGCAATGGCCTTCCTCGAGCAGCAGCAGCCGCATCTCGCGCAGCATCTCGGCGCTCGGCACCGGCGTGCTGGCATCCTCGCCCGGCCGCACCAGCAGGAAGTTCTCGGAGAACAGCGCGACCTCGGTCAGCGACGGTTCCGACACCGGCAACGCCACGATCGCGGTGTCGAGCCGGCCCTCGGCGACCTCCTTGATCAGCTTTGGTGTCAATGTCTCGCGGACGTGGATGTCGAGCTCGGGATGCAGCCGTGCCAGCGTCTCGATCACCTTCGGCAGCAGATATGGCGCGATCGTCGGGATCATGCCGACCCGCAGCCGCCCGGCGAGCTTGTCGCGCGAGGCGCGGGCGAAGTCGCCGAGCTCGTCGACCGAACGCAGGATGTCGCGCACGCGGCGCAGCAGCTCCTCGCCAAAACTGGTCAAGGTGACCTGCCGCGCGCTGCGTTCGATCAGCACCCCGCCGACCGCCTGTTCCATCTCGCGGATCTGCATCGACAGCGCCGGCTGCGAGATCGCGCAGGCATCCGCGGCACGTCCGAAATGGCCGTGCCGCGCCAGCGCATCGAAATACCTCAGTTGCCGGAGTGTGACGTTTATCATCAGATTATCTTATTGCCGCGATCATTAAAGTCAATTTCACCTGATGGATTGAGGCGCGTAGAATCGTTCTTGGAAGAGCTCCAGCACATTCCAGAATCCATCACCTCGGAGAAGAAACATGGACGCAAAAACCGACGAAGGCGCGGGCAAATGCCCATTTACGGGCGGGCCTGGCGGGCACACGAATCGTGACTGGTGGCCGGAATCGCTCGACGTTCAGGTGCTGCACCGGAACTCCAACCTGTCGGATCCGATGGGCCAGGGGTTCGACTACGCCAAGGAATTCAAGACCCTCGATCTCAATGCCGTGATCAAGGACCTCACCGCCCTGATGACGACGTCGCAGGAATGGTGGCCGGCTGATTTCGGCCATTACGGCGGCCTGATGATCCGGATGGCCTGGCATTCGGCGGGCACCTATCGCATCACCGACGGCCGCGGCGGCGCCGGTGCCGGTCAGCAGCGTTTCGCCCCGCTCAACAGTTGGCCCGACAACGCCAACCTCGACAAGGCGCGCCGGCTGCTGTGGCCGATCAAGCAGAAGTACGGCAAGAAGATCTCCTGGGCCGACCTCATGGTTCTCGCCGGCAACGTCGCGCTGGAATCGATGGGCTTCAAGACGTTCGGCTTCGCGGGTGGCCGCGCCGACGTCTGGGAACCGGAAGAACTGTATTGGGGTCCGGAGGGCACCTGGCTCGGCGACGAGCGTTATAGTGGCGAGCGCCAGCTCTCCGAGCCGCTCGGCGCGGTGCAGATGGGCCTGATCTACGTCAATCCGGAAGGTCCGAACGGCAACCCCGACCCGGTCGCTGCCGCAAAGGACATCCGCGAGACGTTCTTCCGCATGGCGATGAACGACGAGGAGACCGTCGCGCTGATCGCCGGCGGCCACACCTTCGGCAAGACCCACGGCGCGGGTGATCCGTCGCTGATCGGGCCGGAGCCGGAAGGCGGAGCGCTCGAGGAGCAGGGCCTGGGCTGGAAGAGCAAGCACGGCACCGGCATCGGCGCCGACGCGATCACGGGCGGCCCCGAGGTCACCTGGACCCAGACCCCCACCAAGTGGAGCAACCACTTCTTCGACAACCTGTTCAAGTATGAATGGGAGCTGACCAAGAGCCCCGCAGGCGCGAAGCAGTGGAAGGCCAAGGGCGCGACGGCCGATATTCCGGACGCGTTCGACTCGTCGAAGAAGCATGTCCCGACCATGCTGACGACCGACCTCTCGCTGCGCTTCGATCCGGCCTATGAGAAGATCTCGCGCCGGTTCTACGAGCATCCGGATCAGTTCGCGGACGCCTTCGCCCGCGCCTGGTTCAAGCTCACGCATCGCGACATGGGTCCGATCCAGCGCTATCTCGGCCCGCTGGTGCCGAAGGAGACGCTGATCTGGCAGGATCCGGTGCCGGCGCTCGATCATGCCGTGATCGACGACAAGGATATCGAGGCGCTCAAGGCGAAGATCCTCGCGTCGGGTCTCTCGGTGTCCGAACTGGTGTCGACCGCCTGGGCCTCGGCCTCCACCTTCCGCGGCTCCGACAAGCGCGGCGGCGCCAACGGTGCCCGCATCCGCCTTGCTCCGCAGAAGGACTGGGAGGTCAACGAGCCGGCACAGCTGAAGAGCGTGCTGACCAAGCTCGAAGCCATCCAGAAGGAGTTCGGCAAGAAGGTCTCGCTCGCCGACCTGATCGTGCTCGGCGGCGCGGCGGCGATCGAGAAGGCGGCGAAGGACGGCGGCACCAATGTGAAGGTCCCCTTCACGCCGGGCCGCACCGACGCGTCGCAGGATCAGACCGACGTCGATTCGTTCGCTCCGCTCGAGCCTCGGGCTGACGGCTTCCGCAACTACATCGGCGGCAAGCATCAGTTCATGAAGCCCGAGGAAGCACTGGTCGACCGTGCGCAACTCATGCGCTTGACCGGACCGGAGTTGACGGTCCTCGTCGGTGGCCTGCGCGTGCTTGGCGCCAACGCCAAGAAGTCGAAGCACGGCGTGTTCACCGGCAAGCCGGGGACGCTGACCAACGACTTCTTCCTCAACCTGCTCGACATGGGCACGGTGTGGAGCGATGCCGGCCAGGGCGTCTATGAGGGCCGCGACCGCAAGACCAAGGCGGTGAAGTGGACCGGCACCCGCGCCGACCTGATCTTCGGTTCGCACTCGCAGTTGCGCGCGTTCGCCGAAGTCTACGGCTCGTCGGACGCCAAGGAGCAGTTCGTGAAGGACTTCGTCGCGGCCTGGGCCAAGGTGATGAACGCCGATCGCTTCGACCTCGTGAAGTAAGCGGCGGACGGCAACAGACAGGACAGGGCGGTGCTTCGGCGCCGCCCTGTTTCATTTCAGCCATGCTGGTTGAAGAAGAAAGGCTTTCCGCGCTTCTGCTCAGTCGTGCAATTTCATATCGCGGATCATCTCGTCGAACTCAGCCTGGGTCGGCGCAGTCAACGCCATCTGCGGCGCGCTGTTGGTGGCATAGGGGACGTCGCACTGCGAGGCGTCGCGGCGGGGCTCGAGGATTGCCGTCAGGCTCGCCCAGCAGACGAACAGAGCCACGATCCAGTCCAGTAGGTTGGTCGCCGTCACGGCAGCACCGGCATCAGCATTGTCATGCGGCGATGGTGCAGCCGCCGCGTCCCTTGCGCAATTCGGAAGCTACGAAACGTAACTTCGGCGTAGCCGAGACGAGCACCGGAGCTGCGATGTTAATCGGTCCGGGCCCGCCGTCCGTCGATCGGATAGGCCGGATCGTTGAAGCCCGGCGTCGAGGGATGGCCTGACACGACGAGGCGGTCGATCAGGGCTTCGTCCTCGGCGGTGAAGCGATAGTCGAGCGCGCGGATGTAATCGTCCCATTGCGCCTCGGTACGGGGACCTGCGATCACCGCGCTGACGAACGACGAGTTGAGCACCCACGACACCGCGAATTGCCCGGCGGTGATGCCGCGGCTTTCGGCGTGGCGTTTGATCTCCTGCGCGAGTTGCAAGGATTCCGGCCGCCATTCGGTCTGCATCATGCGCTTGTCGTTGCGCCCCGCGCGGGTGTCCGCGGGCGGCGCGGCATCGGGCGCATATTTGCCGGTCAGCACGCCGCGCGCCAGCGGGCTGTAGGGCACGATGCCGAGGCCGTAATAGGCGCAGGCCGGGAAATGCTCGACCTCGGGCATCCGGTTCATCGCATTGTAATAAGGCTGGCTCGCGACCGGGCGGTCGATGCCGAGCCGATCGCAGATGTTGCAGATCTCGGCGACGCGCCAGGCGCGGTAGTTGGAGACGCCGAAATAGCGCACCTTGCCGGCGCGGATCAGGTCGCCCATCGCGCGCACCGTCTCGTCGAGCGGCGTCGCGTGATCTTCCTTGTGCAGATAGTAGACGTCGATGTGGTCGGTGCCGAGCCGCTTCAGGCTCGCGTCGGCGGCCTGCAACACCCAGCGCCGTGACAGCCCGCCATGGTTCGGATCATCGCCGATCGGATTGGCCAGCTTGGTTGCGAGCACCCAGTTCGAGCGATTGTTCGCGATGGCGCGGCCGACGACCTCCTCGGACTTGCCGCCATTATAGGCGTCGGCGCTGTCGATGAAGTTGATGCCGGCCTCGCGGGCCTTTGCCACGATGCGCGACGAGGTCGCCTCATCGGTCGGTCCGCCGAACATCATGGTGCCGAGGCAGATCGGCGAGACCTTGAGGCCGCTGCGGCCAAGCTGGCGGTATTGCATCGGGAAACTCCCTAGCTGTCGTTCTTCAGAATCTTGAACACGCCATTGGCCATCGCGATGCAGCGCTTGTCGACGGTCACCTCGGCGGTGATGAAGATCAGGCTGCGGGTCGAACGCACCACGCGCGGCCGCGTCGTCAGGATCTCGCCGATCTTGCCGGCTTCGACGAAATGGGTGTCGAGCTGCACCGTCGCAAGCGTCGGCTTGCCCGACACGAAGCGCGCCGCCATGCCGCAGGCGCGGTCGGCGAAGGTCATGATCACGCCGCCCTGCACGAGGCCGCGGCGATTGTGATGCTTGTCCTCGGTGATCAGCGCGAGCTCGAGCGAGCCGTCCTTCAGCCGCTCCCACAACGGACCGATCAGCGACAGGAAGCCCGTGGTTTCCGCGACCTTCCAGCCGTCGGATTTGAGTTTGTCCGCGGCCTTGGCCGTCATGTGATGGAGCCCGTTCGTTGAGTGATCGCAGGAGGCATGTCGTTCCGGTCATTTCATCAAACGCTGACGTGGTGTAGTCAAGATCAATGGTCCGCACATTTGACGATGCCACCCGGCGGAATATCGCAGAGCTCTGCGCCGCGTTCGCACGCCTCGCGCCGGCGGATGCGGCGCCGACGCTGAAGCGCGCGGCGGTCGCGATCGCGCTGACCGAAAGCGACGACGACGGCGGCACCGCGTTCCTGCTGACCCGCCGCAGCGCCAGCCTGCGCGCCCATAGCGCGCAATGGGCACTGCCGGGCGGCCGCTGCGATGCCGGCGAGACGCAGGCCGAGACCGCGCTGCGTGAACTGCATGAGGAGCTTGGGCTTGCGCTGTCCGCGCGCGACGTGCTCGGCATGCTCGACGATTATCCGACGCGGTCCGGCTATCTGATCACGCCGGTGGTGGTCTGGGCCGGCGCGCATGCGGCGATCACGCCGAACCCGGACGAGGTTGCGTCGGTGCATCGCATCGGCCTCGATGCGATCGAGGCCAGCGACGCGTTCAGCTTCGTCATGATTCCGGAAAGCTCGCGGCGCGTGATCCGGTTCCGGCTCGGTGGCCAGCAGATCCATGCGCCGACTGCGGCGTTGATCTATCAGTTCCGCGAGGTGCTGGCCGGGCGCAACACCCGCGTCGCCGATCTCGAGCAGCCGGTGTTCGCCTGGAAGTGACGTTCATCAGACGCGACGGCGCACAGCTTCTCCACGATTCTGTGCGGGGAACACCGCATTGTGGCGAAAATCCTGAACGTGATCGCGGCATCCCGCCGCCCGCGCCCCGAACAATTCCGGGCTGACTTCGCGGCCGCGCTTGCTACAACGAGGTCATGCGCCCGCAATTGATTCGCCTCTCGTCAGGACTTGTCGCGCTTGCGCTCGTTGCCAGCGCGCCGTCGGTGTTGGCCGGCGAGGCCGATGCGCTGCCGCCTTCCGTCGCCAATGCGATGGCGCAGGCATCGCCGCAGGCGATCATGGAGTATCGCCGCAAGCTTCAGGAGTACCAGGAGGCGCGCGCCGCCTTCGAGCAGGACGCCAGCGCCTATTGGGGTGCGATCGCCGACAAGCGGCGCGGCCGCAATGCCAAGCGCCGCGATCGCGTGCAGATCACGCTCGACGATTACGTGCTGCAACAGCCGCCGGTCTATGAGGGGCCGAAGCGGCCGGTCAATCCTGCGCCGGAAGAAGAGGGCGGCAAGCCGCCGCGTCCGACGAAAACGCTGCCGGTGGCGGCGGATCTGGTCCGGGCGGCGGCCGAGCATTTCCAGTTCGCGCCGCAGCGGCCGACCTCGGAGGTCGAGTTCAAGCGCGCCTATGCGCGTTACGCGCGCGCCGCAGGGCTGACGCCGGAGCAGGCGGTGCGGGTCTATTCGTTCGAGACCGGCGGCACCGGCAATTACGACGTGCAGGCGGGCATCGAGCATGGCGGCAAGCGCGCCATCTCCACCGCGATGGGCTACAACCAGCTGCTCACCACCAACACCGTCGAGCTATTGGCCGAGCAGGGCCATGAATTCGTGCGCGACCTGACCGAGCGGGTGGCGCGGACGCAGGGGCCGGCGCGCAAGGCGATGGAGCACAAGCTCGCGGTGCTGAAGAAGATGGTCGCGTTCACGCGCACCGTGCCCGACGACTGGTCGGCGCATGCGCGGCTGGCCGACACGCCGCAAGGCTGGGCGTGTCACGCCATGGTGCTCGACATCGATGTCGGCCCGATGCTGCAAACCCACAAGCTGCTGACCTCGGTGATCTTCGCGCGCAACAAGGGCTACAGCCGGCCGCTGACCGCGGCCGAGCTCGAGATGATGAACCTGACCGGCGACGGCACCGGGCTCGACATGGTGACCATGCCGCAGGCGATGCGCGAACAGGTGCCGACCGCGAACTTCTTCCAGCGCTCGGGCTACGAGCGCAACCCGGTCGCGATCCGCCACAACACGGTGGCGAGGCTGCTCGCCGTCACCAACGAGCGGATGGACGTCAACAGCAACAAACCCGGCGCCAGGGAATTGGCCGCCGCGTTCTGAACTCTGCCGAAAACCGTCAGAGTATTTCCGGTTCTGATTGAATCAGGACCGGAGCCCGAGACGCTTCTCTCGATGCGTTTACATCACGCGAACCGGCCTCAACTTCGCTCGAAAGCGCTCTAATTCGAGCCGAACATGAACTTTCCGCTGCCTTCGAGATAGGGACCGGAGCGCATGTAGAGCTGGCCGTTCTGGCCGATGAAGAACAGCGTCCCCTTCGGCACCTTCTTGGCGCCCTTCAGCAAGGTGCCGGCATTGTTGGTCCCCATCTTGTAGGCCCAGGTCTTGCCGTCCTTGTCATAGGCGTAGCCCATGTCGGACTTCAACTCCCAGGGCGCGGCTTCCTGCGCGAATGCATATGTCGTCATCGCGGCAAGGGTTGCGGTCGTAAAAAAGGTCTTGGTCAAAAAATGCGTCATGATCCCTCCGGCCGAAAAACGGCGTCGTCCCCACGCTTTTGAACAAATCACGAACGCCATTCGCGCGTCAATACGACAATCAGTCCGACCGCTCACGGAGAACGGCGACTTTGTGATTTCCCGCATCAAGCTTGGCGACTATCTTCGCGTTACCGTCTACAAACGCTTCGATTGCCGGAAGCACCACCTTGGGATGATCAGGATGAACCACGTCATGAAGATCGGTATCGGTGTCGCTCTGTCATTCGTGGCGCTGGCGTCAGTCGCGCAGGCGGATGAGTTCAAGCTATCCAACAACCAGCGGATCTCCTGCAGCCGTGGCCTGTCCGCCGGCAAGCTCAAGACGTCGACCTGCAAATCCTACGCTTATTTGTTCAACGTCAAGACCTCGGAGTACTTCCGCTGCCAGGTGTCGCTGGCGCTGACGCAGGACAACAAGGAGGTCATCAACGTCCAGGCCGACGGCAGCTGCACCAAGAAGCCGCGCATCTTCGAGACCGATGGCAATTATACGTTCGACGCCACCGAGACCGAGCCACCGAACACCAACTCGTTTTTCGGCACCGGCGGCTATGCGATCTGGGCAAGCGACACCACCACCCAGAAGATCCGTGGCTGCATCACGATTTCTTCCGGCCTCGGCTCCGACATCTCGAAATGCCTCGACATGACGTTTCAGTGACGGTGAGGGCGGCGTGACGCGCAAGCTGCGCCCGGCCTCGCTGTGCCGCTCCTGGCTGTTTCTCGAAGGCGCCAACGAGCAGGTGCTGCAACACGCCGCCGCCAGTGGCGCCGACGTGCTGATACACGAGCTCGAGGACTTCACCCCGCCATCGCTGCGCCCAAAGGCGCGGGCGCTGGCGGCCGATCTCTACGCGGCCTGGCGCGACCAGAGCGTGGTGGTCGCGGTCCGCGTCAACCCACTCGATCAGGACGGCATGGATGACCTTGCCGCCGTGATGCGCGGCGGTCCGGATATCGTCGCGTTGCCGAAGGTCGCCGAGCCGCACCATGTCGCCCGGCTCGACGAGGCGGTGACGCGGTTCGAGCGCGACTACGGCATCGCCGAGGGATCGACGTCGCTGTTGCCGAACATCGAGTTCGCGCGCGGCCTGGTGCAGACCGGGGCGATCGCGGTGGCGAGCCGGCGCACCATCGGCTGCCTGATGGCGTCGGAAGATCTCGCCGCAGATCTTGGTGCCGAGCGCGGCAGCGATGGCCTCGAGCTCGCCTACGCACGGCAGCGCTTCATCGTCGAATGTCGTGCCGCGGGCGTCGTCGCGGTCGATTGTCCCTACACCTGGAGCGATGCCGACGGCGTCGCGCGCGACACCGCCTGGGCGCGGCGGCTCGGCTACACCGCAAAGAGCCTGGTCGATCCCGCGCATGCCGCCATCGTCAACGGCGTCCTCACGCCGGGCGCGGATGCGTTGCGCGAGGCGGGCAGGATCGTGGCCGCGTTCGAGGCGGCGCGGACGCAGGGCCTTGGCCGCGTCGAGCTCGACGGCTCGCTGCTTGAAGTGCCGACCTATTCCAACGCGAAACGGCTGATCGCGCGCGGCGAAGCGCTGCGCACGATCGATCGTGACACGGAGACCTGACGCGCGGTGTCGCGTCAGGACGCCGATTCTTTTTCCGAGAAGTGCATGCGCGAGCGGGCGAACTTCTTGACGCCCATCGGCTTGCCGAACAGATAGCCCTGGACCTGATCGAAATCCATGTCGTGCGCGGCGAGAAAATCCGCGCGGGTCTCGATGCCCTGGGCCACCACCTGCGCGTCGCTGTCATGGGCGAGCTCCACGATCCGCCGGCACACGGTCTGCTTCAGCCGCTGATCCGCGCAGCCGGTGACGTATTGATGGTCGACCTTGAGCTGGACGAAGGGGAAGTTCGGCAGTCCGAGCAGCGACGGCCAGTTGGCGCCGACATTGTCGATCGAGATGCCGATGTTGTGCAGCCCCACGCGACGCGCGACATCGGTCGCCAGCTCCAGATTGTCGACCACCTCGGTGCTGTCGATCTCGATCAGCAGGCCGCCGAACGCGGCGTGATCCGGCATCCGGCGGCACAGTTCGCGCACCGCGTCGTCGTCGGCGAGGAACGAGATCGGCAGATTGATCGAGAGATTGACCGGTCCGATCTGCTCCAGCAGATAGCGCCAGTCCTCGATCGCGCGATCGATCACGAACTCCGACAGCGCATGGAAATGCGGATCGCCTTCATCGGGAATGAAATAGGCCGGCGGCACCACGCCCCAGGCCGGATGGCGCATCCGGATCAGCGCCTCGGCGCCGCTCGGAACCAGCGTCCGGAGATGGATTTTCTGCTGATACCACAGCTCCAGCCAGCCGGCCTTCAGCGCTTCGGGCACGTCCACCGCGGGGCTCGGCGCGGGCTCGAGCGGCAGCAGTGACGCCAGGCTGTCACGCAGGGTTCCGGCACTGAACGGGGTCGACAGCGCCGGCAGCATGGCGATGCCATATTCATCGCCGATCTGCCGGACCGCCTTGACGATGATCGAGTCCGGTTGCCCGATCACGAGGACCTTGCCGCCGTAGTCCTTTCTCACCAAAGTCTCGAGAATTTTACTGACTTCGATGCCGTCCACGGAGACGCCGAGCACCAGAAGATCGGGCCGTTCCGCATCGAGAACGGCGTCGAGTTCCAATGCCTGACTGCATTCACTGGTGATGAAGCCGAGGTCTTCCAGGGCCTCTGCGAGGAAGGTTCGAAGGTGTTTTTTGCTGTCCGCAATGCATGCGCGCGGGGTCAGCTTGCGATGTCCGAACCAGCCGGCCCGTGTGTGTGCGATGTGACTGATGTGATTCATGCCCCGCCTTGTCCGTAGTTACCCCGGCCTGACTCGTACATCCTGGAGCGGCGGCAATCATGGAATTTTCTGGTTCATACATTGATTGGCTCGCTAACCTTAAAGGATTCAATTCGAATCAAATGATGCTGGAATCGCCGTGTTTCTCCGCTGTCACGGGTGCAACAAATGCGTCATCCGACGTTCATGCGCGCGATCGAGCTGAATTCGAACGCGGGAAAAAAGCGCGCCGCGCATGTCTCATCGGGGGACGGCGTTAATGACTGTGTTGTCGCGCCAACGCCGGCGCCGAATTGCATCATTGTCGGACATCGGATCGCTTTCACGCGAGGTGATCCGTCGAATCGTCGCGGAGTTGCGACGGCGAATCGGATCACCGGTCGCGCGATGCCGACGCAGCACGCGTAACGTCGCGGTCGCCACTCGCAACGTCTCCGGCATCAAGGCACGGTCGCCGATTGACCTCGAGACCTCGTCCCAGCGAGCGCCCGATGCATTGGCACGGCTGCAAGTAATACCTCGCGGCGTGATGGCCCATCTCCCAACCCGCTTGCGCGCAGAGTTCCCGTATCGGCCACGCGATGCGGCCTTCGGGATTTCAGTCACGTATGCGTCATTTGGATAGGTTGACCCGGCGGGGGTGTCCGGCCAATTTCCGGCCGGCTTAGGGGAGAATAATGCTCATGAATTCAAGGTTGATGGCCGCTGCGATCGTGGCAGCCAGCGTTTTGTCGGCGCCCGTCGCGCAGGCCCAGCAGTTCATCAATGTGCTGACCGGCGGCACCTCCGGGGTCTACTATCCGCTCGGCGTCGCGATGGGGAAGATCTACGGCGAGAAGATTGCTGGCGTGAAGACCCAGGTGCAGGCGACCAAGGCTTCGGTCGAGAACCTGGTGCTGTTGCAGCAGGGCCGCGGCGAGATCGCCTTCACGCTCGGCGATTCGCTGAAGGCCGCCTGGGAAGGCGACGCTGAGGCCGGCTTCAAGACCAAGCTCGACAAGCTGCGCACCATCGGCGCGATCTATCCGAACTACATCCAGATCGTCGCCACCGCCGAAAGCGGCATCAAGACGCTGGCCGACCTCAAGGGCAAGAGCCTGTCGGTGGGCGCGCCGAAGTCCGGCACCGAGCTCAATTCGCGCGCGATCCTCGCGGCCGCCGGCATGAGCTACAAGGATCTCGGCAAGGTCGAGTATCTGCCGTTCGCCGAATCGGTCGACCTGATGAAGAACCGCCAGCTCAACGCCACGCTGCAATCGGCAGGCCTCGGCGTCGCCTCGCTGAAGGATCTCTCGACCTCGAGCGAGATCAACGTCGTCGCCGTGCCGAAGGAGACCGTCGACAAGATCGGCCCGCCCTTCGTTTCGGTGATCATCCCGGCCAATACCTATACCGGCCAGGACAAGGATGTGCCGACCGCGGCGGTCGTGAACTACCTGGTCACCTCCAGCGCGGTGTCGGACGACCTCGCCTATCAAATGACCAAGCTGGTCTACGAATCGTTGCCGGAACTCGCCAACGCGCATGCGGCGGGCAAGGAGATCAAGCTCGAGGCCGCCGCGACCGGCAGCCCGGTGCCGCTGCATCCCGGTGCGATCCGCTATTACAAGGAAAAGGGCTTGATCAAGTAAGGCCGGTTGCGTTTCGAGGATGGATGGCCGGGCTTGACCCGGCCATCGATCTTTCTAAAGACTCTGATTTTCGATGGATGCGCGGGGCAAGCCCGCGCATGACGTGCGAGGGGCGCGGTCGCGGCACGACGCAGGTGCCCGGACCTCGTAGGCACGCCGGGGGACTGATAGATGCAGCAGCAGGCTGGGGGCGTTGAGCCCGTCAAGGTCGAATTCGACAATTTCGAGCATGGCTTTCCGGAAGGTTTCGGCCCCGGCGCCTGGGGGCATCTGGCCTATGCCATCGGCCTCGCCTTCGCGGTGTTCCAGCTCTATGTCGCGGCCTTCAACTATTTGCCGAGCCAGGTGGTGCGCGGCGTCCATGTCGGCTTCCTGATCCTGTTGACCTTTGGCCTGATCGGCAATTTCACCGCCAAGACCGCGTTCGGCCGCGCGGTGAGCTGGATCGTCGGCGCGAGCGGCTTCCTCTGCGGCCTCTACCAGTGGATCTTCTATGCCGACCTGATCGCCCGTGACGGCGATCCGACCCACATGGATCTCGCGGTCGGCACGCTGCTCGCTATCCTGATCTTCGAGGGCACGCGGCGGCTGATGGGGGCGGCACTGCCGCTGATGTGCGGCGCCTGTCTGCTCTACTGGTTCTTCGGGCAGTATCTGCCGTCGCCGTTCAACCATCGCGGCTACGATTTCGACCAGATCGTCACCCATCTCTCGTTCGGCACCGAAGGCTTCTACGGCGTGCCGATCTACGTGTCGGCGACCTACATCTTCCTGTTCATCCTGTTTGGCTCGTTCCTGGAACGTGCCGGCATGATCCAGCTCTTCACCGATGTCTCGCTCGGCCTGTTCGGGCGCACCCGCGGCGGCCCCGCCAAGGTGGCGGTGTTCGCTTCCGGCATGATGGGCACGATCTCCGGCTCCGGCGTCGCCAACGTCGTCACCGTCGGCCAGTTCACGATTCCCCTGATGATCAAGTTCGGCTATCGCCGCGCCTTCGCCGCCGGCGTCGAAGCCACCGCCTCGATGGGCGGCCAGATCATGCCGCCGGTGATGGGCGCGGTCGCCTTCATCATGGCGGAGACGCTCGGCGTGCCCTATTCGGAGATCGTCAAGGCCGCCGTGATTCCGGCGATCCTGTACTTCGCCTCGGCATTCTGGATGGTGCATCTGGAAGCCGGCAAGCATGGCCTCGTCGGCATGAAGCGCTCCGAGATCCCGAGCGCCTGGAAGGCGCTGGTGGCGCGCTGGTACCTGGTGCTGCCGCTTGCCGCGCTGGTCTACATGCTGTTCGAGGGTTTCACGCCGCTCTATGCCGGCAGCATGGGTCTCGCGCTGACGGTGGCGCTGATCCTCGGCGCCAGCATCACGCTCGGCGTCTCCAACACCGTCGTGCGCTACATCTTCTGGATCGGGCTGGCGCTGGTGGTCGCCGCGGTGTCGCGCCACGGGCTCGAGATCGTCCCGGTCATCGGCGTCGTTGCCGGCCTCATCGCGATCGCCGCGATCACGCGCGGCGGCCGCGCCACGCTCAGGGCCTGTCGTGACTCGCTCGCCGACAGCGCCAAGTCGGCGCTGACGGTCGGCATGGCCTGCGCCATCGTCGGCACCATCATCGGCATGATGACGCAGACCGGCGTCGGCACCATCTTCGGCAGCTGGATCATCGGGCTCGGCGACAAGAGCCTGTTCCTGGCGCTGATCATGACGATGTTGCTGTCGATCCTGCTCGGCACCGGCATCCCGACGATCCCGACCTACATCATCACTGCCGCGCTCGCCGCCCCGGCGCTGGCCAAGCTGGGGGTGCCGCTGATCGCAAGCCACATGTTCGCGTTCTACTACGGCATCATGGCCGACCTCTCGCCGCCGGTGGCGCTCGCGGCATTGGCGGCGGCGCCGATCGCCAAGGAGAACCCGGACAAGATCGGCTGGGAGGCGATGCGGATCGCGCTTGCCGGCTACGTCATTCCCTTCATCTTCGTTTATTCGCCGGCCTTGATGTTGCAGGGCGGGGACCCGATGGCCGCGCAGCTCGGCTTCTACGGCGCGGTGGCGCTGGCGAGTTTCAAGGCGCTGGTGGCGATCGCGCTGTTCGGCATCGTCGCGATCGGGTTCCTGTTCACGCGGCTGAGCTGGATCGAGATCGCGGTCGCGTTCGGCGCCGCGCTCTGCCTGCTCGGCGATTTCCAGTTCTCGGATACGGCGGGCTTCACGCTCGCCGCCGCTGTCGTGCTGTGGCAATGGCGGCGACGTCCGCGCGATGCGGTGGCCGCAGCTTGAGCCTCTGCCTTGCCTCCGCAGGGGTCGTGAAGACGCTGCAGGTCGCGGCCTTCACGCTGGCCTGGACCCATTCGATCGAGAAGACCGCATGGCAGGAAGACTGGCTGGTCACGCCCGCCGGGCTCACGTTGCAGCAGGCCCGCATCAAGGGCACTGGCGCCGGCATGGAGCCGCCGCCGGAGGCACGCCTCGTCGACGGCTGGTTTCAATGGTCGCCGCAGCCCGTGCCGAGGGCCGAGGTCGTGCTCGGCAATTCCGGCGCTGCCGGCGAATGGCACCTGTGCGCGGCGGGACGCTGCCAGACGCTATCGGAGATTTTCCGGCATCCGATCGGTGCTAATGTCACCACGATGAGAGCTTGCAACGATCGATAGCCCGCATGAGCGGCGCGATATGCGGGAACACCGCCCCGGATATCGCGGCGCTCATCCGGCTACGATCGTCACAACGACAAACGGGAGAACGACCGATGGATCGGCTCAAGGGCAAGGTTGCGATGGTGGTCGGCGCGGGCTCGATCGGGCCGGGCTGGGGCAATGGCAAGGCGACCGCCGTCACCTTTGCGCGCGAGGGCGCCAGCGTGTTCTGCGTCGATCGCAACGGCGCCGCGGCCGAGGAGACGGTCAAGATCATCACCGAGGAGGGCGGCAAGGCCGCCGCTTTCACCGCCGATGTCTCGCGCGCCGCCGAGGTCGAGGCGATGGTCGCGGCCTGCCTGAAGGCCTATGACCGTATCGACGTGCTCGACAACAATGTCGGCATCGCCGAGGTCGGCAGCGTGGTGGAGGTGGCGGAAGCCGAGTGGGACCGCGTGTTCGCGGTCAATCTCAAGAGCGCCTATCTGTCGATGAAGCACGTCATTCCGGTCATGATCAAGCAGGGCGGCGGCTCGATCATAAACATCTCCTCGATCGCCTCGATCCGCCATGTCGGCATCTCCTATGTCAGCTACAATGCGAGCAAGGCGGCGATGAACCAGATGACGCGCTCGACCGCGGTCGAGTTCGCCTCGAAACATGTCCGCGTCAACGCGATCCTGCCCGGGCTGATGAAGACGCCGATGGTGGCGCATTCGGCGGGGCTGGCGCAAAGCTACGCCAAGGGCGATGTCGAGGCGATGTGGCGCGCCCGCGACGCGCAGGTGCCGATGGGCCACATGGGCGATGCCTGGGACGTCGCCAATGCCGCGCTGTTCCTGGCGTCAGACGAATCGAAATATGTCACCGGCATCGAGCTCGTGGTCGACGGCGGTATCACCTCGAAATCGGGCGCGTGAGCGCGGCTACGCCTCGACGCTGAGCTCGGCGCGGCAGGGAGCCAATAATTGACAAAAGTGAATGAGGACAAGATTTCCGCCTCTCGACAGGGCGGCGATTCAGAAATGGTTTTGGTGCCTCGCATTCCTACTAAGGAAACGCTTAAGGCAGCGCGGGCAGAAGACGCGGCCCCGTGTTTAGGCTTCAATGATCGAGCCGCAATTATCCAGTCAGCATAGGGAACCAAACGAGCGGTAAGGGCTGATTGCCCCTGAGACGATAGTGCAGAAATCTGTCCATGATTGTCCATGCGCGTCGTCTGGACTCATGCACCGTTCTTGCAACAACTGCGATTTGATTCCCGTGTCGGGGCGCAAAAGAATTCTTGGTAACGTATTCTACGTAGGGCTGGCTCACATTGAGAACCTTTTGCATGAGTTCCCATGCCTTTTTTCGTTCGTCACTTTTTTCGGTAGGTCCAGCAATAAGAACGCGGATAGTTTCCACCGCTCTCGCGGTGTTGATTAGGCATTGAGTGACGATGACGTTGGCAATCACCAGATCATTTAAGGCCGACATGATCGCAGGCTCTATCATGATTAAATTCGCGACGCGTGAAAACCGTTCGTCTTGCCCGAAGGAAGTGCAGACTGGCTTAAGGATCGGGTCTGCTAGGGCAAATCCATCTTCCACTCCCTGATCGTTAATCCACCTATCTATGATGGTGATTGCGCCAGCGCCCATCTGAAATGCGATCAAGTCGACGAGCCCCTGCACGATCAGAAGACACTGTTGCCAAAGTTCATAGGGGTGCGCCGGCGTCCGATTATCAAAGTAGCATAAGACTTCGATCGCAGAATCGACGATGCTAATATGGTACTCGGCCTTGAACTGACCAGTCGATTCAATGAAACTTATGGGCGCTTGATTTTGGATTGAAAGTTTTATTCCGGTAGGATGGACGCGTCCGAAAAACTTTACTTGATGAGGGGCGGTTGCCATATGTCACCTGAGGACGATCAAGCGCTAAATGCCACAAAGCGACTGATAGGAGATTTCGTGCGAGTGAAGCCGAAACCGCACGAAGAAATGAATATCTCCGGGAAGCGGTCTTCCAAGAAGAAGAGCGCGCTGGGAAAGTGAAAAACGAAAGGCCCCACCGAAACTACTCGGTGAGGCCTTTTTAGGGGTTGCCTAACGGTCCTTCGTAGCCCGTTCACATTCCCCCGTCGGTCCCCGAGGGGATAGAGTTTTAATATGGCGTTGGAACTGCTGCTAGGCAAGGTCCAAAGCGTGCTTCATTCCAACCGCGATGCGTTCCATATCCTGATCGTCGATTGACTCCAATTGGTTAACGCCGCCAATCTGGACGTTATCTAGCCGTGCATGGGACATGCAGCTAATTACGTCGCAAAGCGCCCATGTGGGTTCTGTGAGGCATGCATACTTGGTGGCCGGGAACGGAACGTGTGCTGGCTTAATCTCGATTGGCTGCGTTGCCGAGAATGGAATTACCAAGCACCGCCCCGGGCCTTGACCGTGTCGATGGTTGTATGATCGCGGAGAGATAACAACCACTCGGCGCCCCTTCGTCATTTCAGGATGGATGCGCGCTAGATCAAAATTACAAATAAGAATACGCGCCCGCGGCGGTACAAAAGGTATAGGCATTTCACCCCCGTACCAAGAGATTATACAGTTTCTACTTGGAGTCGAGCCGTCTTCTCTATGCAATGAATCACTTGCAGCCTGTTTTGGGCGGCTAACCTTGGTTAATCGGCCGGTACGTCAGGCGCTTGCCCTCAGTACCTTTGAGAGCATTTGCCGTCTGTTCCCCATCGGTGACGCCAAGGCTAGAATGATTGTTGTAGCGGAAATCAAACTCCTTCAGATGAGCCTCAAAGCCTTCGCGGCCTTTTCCTCGTCGTAGAATTCAGGGCTCTGAAAACGGCTTTGGTCATCGAGATACTCCGATGGTTCCGTTATACAGAATCTATCCACTTTTGTAAAGGATGTATTACTCTCCGGGAGAGGGAGCGCAGTGCCGTCGCGGCGACGATTCAACCCAATCTCTTCACGCTTACACCTCGGCGCTGAGCTCGGCGCGGTCGAGTTCCTCCTCGACCAGATGGAACGCGTCGTCGCCGATCGCCTCGGTGCGGCGCAAACCGAGCAGTGCCTGGCGCGCGGCGGCAATGGCGCGGCGCCGCAGCGGATCGGCCGGCAGCTCGCGCGAACTCAACCCGCCATCGGTCTCGGCGCGCAGCAGCACGGCGCGGTATTCGAGCCGCAGGATCTCGGCTTCCTCCGACGGATCGGTTTCGATCGCCTCGAGCGCGGCACGAAAGGCGATGCTGCGGGCATGCGCCGCCTCGCGCCCGACCGGATCGTCGTCATCGAAATTCAGCGCCAGGATCAGCGGCCGCAAGGTCAGGCCCTGGATCACCAGCGAGCCGAGCACCACGGCAAACGCCGTCAGCAGGATCAGGTCGCGATACGGAAACCATTCGGGCAGCGCGAACGCCGCCGCCAATGTGACGATGCCGCGCATGCCGCACCAGGACACGATGAAGCCGCGCTTCAGGGTCGGCACCGCCTCCACCACATCGGCGGGCAGCAGATGGCGCGCCTTCAGCGTGCGCAGCAGCGCGCCGTACGGCATTACCCAGAGGATGCGGGCGAGGATCACCACGGCGAGGATCGCGGCCGCGAAGCTGCAATATTTCCACCGCACCTCGGCGTCGAGGTCCGACCAGATCGGGCGCAATTGCAGGCCGATCAGCATGAAGGCCAGCACGTTGAGCACGAAGACCACGGTTTCCCACACCGCATAGGACGACACGCGCAACCGTGCCGAGGTGCGCGCCGGCGCGGTGCGGGCGATGGTGATCGCATAGGCGATGATGGTGAGGATGCCGGACAGCCCGAGATGCTCGGCGATTATCCACACCATGAAGGTGCCGCCGAACTGGGTGATGATCGCGCTCGGCGCCTCGGTGACGCGGCGGGTGATCATCATCCAGACCTGCGCAAACAGGTAGCCGGCAGCGAGGCTCCCGACCAGCGCGATCGTGATCGATGGCACGAACTCGCGGATCTTCATGTGCTCGGCGGCGACCAGGCCGACCGCGACCCGATAGATCAGCAGCGCGCTGGCGTCGTTGAGCAGGCTTTCGCCCTCGAGGATCTTCTGGATCCGGTAGGGCAGCTTGACCTGGCGCAGGATCGCGGTGGCGGCGGCGGCGTCCGGCGGCGCTACGATCGCGCCAAGCGCAATCGCAACCGGCCATGGCATGTCCGGCCGCAGCCAGCGCGCGACCACGGCGACCGCCGTCGTCGTGACGCCGACCGCGACCACGACCAGCGTCGAGACCGGCAGCCAGTTGTTGCGGAGATCGCGCAGCGAGGTGTCGAAGGCGGCGTCGAGCAGCACCGGTGCGACGAACAGCGCCAGCGCCAGTTCCGGTTCCAGCGCCCAGGTCGGCGCCCACGGCAGCAGCGTCAACAGCACGCCGCCGATTGCCAGGAAGGTCGGGTAGGGCACCTTGATCCGCCGCGCAAGCGCCGACAGCGCCACCGCTGCGAGCAACAGGCCGATGATCCATTCGAATGTCAGCAAGGCGAACCCCCGGATGCGGCTCCGAATGCGGTTGCAGGTGCAGCCGATCGTCGCAATTGACGTATAATCCAGCGTGTGGTTTTGCGGCAAATGGCGTGCGGCCGGCAACGGGAGACCGGCGGGCCGCGCATCGAAGAGGACGTTGTCTCGGTGATCGACATGCGACGCAATTCTGCAACTCTGGGCGCGGCGCTGGTCTGCGTATGGTTCTCGGCCGGCGTTGCGTGCGCGACGAGCAGCGAGCCCGGCAAGGATGTGCAGGCCGATCCCGGCCCCTGCGTCGCGGCGGCTGCGGCGGCGGATGACGACAAGACCATCGAGGTCTGCGGCGCGCTGATCGACAATGAGAAGACCGCGAGGCCGGATCGGATCAAGGCCCTGACGGCGCGCGCGGGCGCCTATGACCGCAAGCAGATGATCGATCGGGCGATCGCCGACTACGACACCGTGCTCCGGCTCGATCCGTCGCTCGCCGATGCCCACAATGCGCGCGGCGAGCTGTGGCGCCGCAAGGGCGACCGGCCGAAGGCGATTATCGATTTCGGCGCGGCCGTCAAGCTCGACCCGAACCATGCCGCTGCCAAGGCCAACTACAAGTCGCTGTCGCTGGAACTGGAGCGGATCGGCGCGATGATGGCGGTCGCCGGCAAGCCGAGCTTCGATTGCCGCAAGGCGCGCCGCCCGGTGGAAAAAGCAATCTGCGCCAATCCCGAGCTCGCCGATCTCGATCGCGAGATCGGCGCATCGACCTTTCGCGCGGTGCGCGAGGCAAAGGACCCGCGTCAGGCCCGCGAGTTGCAGCGCGCGCAGGATCAGTTCATCGTCCGCCGCAATGCCGAATTCGGCAAGCCGGGCTACGATCTGCAAAAAGCAATGCGCGAGCGGTTGCAGCAGATCAACGGGGTCGACGGCTATTAGTGCTAACGTCGGTGAGTTTGCGGCTTGAATTATCGGTCGAGCCCATGACAATGACCGCCAAAGATGACGAACCATCCGTGTTCGTCATGCCCGGCCTTGTGCCGGGCATCCACGTCTCTCTTTGCTTCGGCTTCGAAAGACGTGGATGGCCGGGCCAAGCCCGGCCATGACGCGAGGGATGCACTGGGAGAAACGCGATGAACATTCAGCAGAGCCGGTATCATGAGGTGTATGCCCGCTCGCTTCGAGACCCCGAGGGCTTTTGGGCGGAAGCGGCGCGCGAGATCGACTGGATCGAGCCGGCCAAGAAGATCTACGATCCATCCACCGGCGCCTATGGACGCTGGTTCACCGGTGCAGTGGTCAACACCTGTTACAATGCGCTGGATCGCCACGTCGCCGGTGGCCGCGCCAGCCAGGTCGCGCTGATCCACGATTCCCCGCTCACCAACACGATCACCAAATTCACCTATGCCGAGCTGCTGAAGGAAGTGCAGGCGCTCGCCGCGGTCATGCAGGATTTCGGCGTGGCCAAGGGCGACCGCGTCATCCTCTA
Source organism: Bradyrhizobium sp. SK17 (assembly GCF_002831585.1). Taxonomy (GTDB): domain Bacteria; phylum Pseudomonadota; class Alphaproteobacteria; order Rhizobiales; family Xanthobacteraceae; genus Bradyrhizobium. The sequence continues at coordinate 2,293,703 of NZ_CP025113.1, forward strand.
TATGCCGATGGTCCCGGAAGCCGTGGTCGCGATGCTGGCTTGCGCGCGGATCGGCGCCGTGCACAGCGTGGTGTTCGGCGGCTTCGCGGCGAAGGAGCTCGCGACCCGGATCGACGACGCCAAGCCGAAGCTGATCTTCTCGGCGAGCTGTGGCATCGAGCCCGGGCGCATCGTGCAATACAAGCCGCTGCTCGACGAAGCGATCCGTCTCGCCGGCACCAAGCCGGAGACCTGCATCATCCTGCAACGGCCGCAGCAGGCTTGCGAGCTCACCGCGGGCCGCGACCATGATTGGGCGACGCTGCGCCGTGCCGCGCTCGACGCCGGCAAGATGGCGCCCTGCGTGCCGGTCGCCGCCACCGATCCGCTCTACATCCTCTACACCTCGGGCACGACCGGAATCCCGAAGGGCGTGGTGCGCGACAATGGCGGGCATCTCGTCGCGCTGAAATGGTCGATGTACAATCTCTACGGCGTCAAGCCCGGCGAGATCTGGTGGTGCGGCTCCGACATCGGCTGGGTGGTCGGCCACTCCTACATCGTCTACGGCCCGCTGATCCACGGCGCGACCTCGATCATGTATGAGGGCAAGCCGGTCGGCACGCCGGATGCCGGCGCGTTCTGGCGCGTGATCAGCGAGCACAAGGCGGTCGCCTTCTTCACCGCGCCGACCGCGTTTCGCGCGATCAAGAAGGAAGACCCCGAGGGCAAGTTCATCCGCAACTATGATCTCTCCAGCTTCCGCACCTTGTTCCTCGCGGGTGAGCGCGCCGACCCGCCGACCGTGGAGTGGGCCGAACAGCAATTGAAGGTGCCGGTCATCGATCACTGGTGGCAGACCGAGACCGGATGGTGCATCGCCGGCAATCCGGTTGGCCTCGGCCAACTGCCGGTCAAGCACGGTTCGCCGACGGTGCCGATGCCGGGCTATCAGGTCGACATCGTCGACGAGGCGGCGAAGCCGGTCGCGGCCGGCACCATGGGCTCGATCGTGATCAAGCTGCCGATGCCGCCGGCCTGCCTGCCGACGCTGTGGCAGCAGGACGATCGCTTCAGGGATGCCTATCTCTCGGAATTCCCCGGCTACTACAAAACCTCGGATGCCGGCTACAAGGATGACGACGGCTATGTCTGGGTGATGGGCCGCACCGACGACATCATCAATGTCGCCGGCCACCGGCTCTCCACCGGCGGCATGGAAGAAATTCTGGCCTCGCATCCGGATGTCGCCGAATGCGCCGTGCTCGGCGTCAGGGATGCGATCAAGGGCGAGGTGCCGTGCGGCTTCCTGGTGCTGAAGGCCGGCGTGACCAAGCCGCCGGATCAGGTCGAGAAGGAAGTCGTGGCGCTGGTGCGCGACAAGCTCGGGCCGGTCGCGGCGTTCAAGCTCGCGATCACGGTGGCGCGGCTGCCGAAGACCCGTTCCGGCAAGATCCTGCGCGGCACCATCAAGAAGATCGCCGATGGCGAGCCCTGGACCATGCCGGCCACGATCGAGGACCCCAAGGTGCTCGACGAGATCGGCGAGGCGCTAAAGGGCAAGGCGTAGGTCGAACGTCTTGGCGTGCTTCGCGCGCATCCGGATCGACCACCCGTGTGGCACCCCTCTCCCTAACCCTCCCCCGCAAGGGGGAGGGAACCCTTCCGCTATCGGCTCCCTCACGTCAGGTGAGCACGCGGGTCAGGCTCCCTCCCCCTTGCGGGGGAGGGTGGGGAGAGGGGTGGCCCCGGGCGAGATGATCGATGAAGGCACCGACCGTGCAATCGAGCTACGCATCCGGAAGCAAAATGGCCTTGATTTTGATGGATTGCCGGGTCATCCCGGCGTCCAACGCCATGACGCCACGAGCTACGGACCCACAGATGCGATCCATTTCCGCACGCGCGCCCCTCGCATTGCTGCTCGCCCTGCCGCTGCTGGCAGGCTGCCTCGAGCGCGGGCGATCGCCGATCGCGGAGAGCATGGGCGACGACGATCAGTACTGCCAGGCGAATGGCAAGGTGGCGGTCGGCTCGCCCGAATATGTCGCCTGCCGCAAGGATCGCGACGTCCAGCGCCAGAACGCCGAAGCCCGTACCGATCGGCGGCAGCGCGATCTCGGCGAATACATGATGAACAATCCGGACCGGCACTAGGCGCCGCGGCTACGGCGCGGATCCCTAAGGAAGGCGAGCTCGCGGTGCAGCGTGACAGGATCGGCGAGCTCGACGGTTTGCGCGCGATCGCGGTCCTGATCGTCGTCATCTGGCACTATTTCGGAACGCCTGATGGTCCCGACGGCTGGCCGTGGAAATTGCTGCATGTCGGGCGTTTCGGCGTCGACCTGTTCTTCATTCTGTCCGGCTATCTGATCACCGACATCCTGCTGCGGCATCGCACGGCCGAGCGATATTACTCGGCGTTCTACGGCAGGCGCGCGTTTCGCATCTGGCCGCTCTACTATCTGATGTGCGCCGCCGCGCTGATCGGCTGGACTTTCTCGCTGAGCCCCGACCTGTTCGACACCAGGGGCGTGCCTGGCTGGCTGTATCTGTTCGGCTTGCAGAATTTCGGCATGGCCAAGGCGCAGACCGACGGCGCCTACTTTCTGGCCGTGACCTGGTCGCTTGCGATCGAGGAGCAGTTCTATCTGCTGTTTCCGTTGCTGGTCCGCAACGTGCCGCCGGAGCGACTGTTCGCGATCCTGCTGGTGCCGATCCTGATCTGCCCGATCGGGCGCCTGATCGACAGCGCGCTGCCGGACGCCTATGGCTGGTACGTGCTGCCGCAATTCAGGATCGATTCGCTCGCGATCGGCGCGCTGATCGCCTGGTGGCGGCTCTATCGCAAGCCGGATGCCGAGGTCTCCCGACGCGTCGCCGCGATCCTCAAATGGTCGAGCCTGTCGCTTCCATTGCTATGGCTGTTCGGCTGGAAGCGCTGGTCGGTGGCGTTCTCGCACACCCAGGTCGAGATCTTCTTCGGTGCGCTGCTGTTCGTCGTTCTGGAAAACCGTGGCTCACCAAAACTCGCGATCCTGCGCAGTTCGGTCGCGACCTTCTTCGCCAGAACCTCCTACGCGGCGTATCTCACCCACCACGTCATCGTCTATCTGCTGTTCGCCGTGCTGCATGAACCAAGAACGATCGAGAGCCTCGCCGGCATTTCGCTGACGTTCGGCGCATTTGTCCTGACGTTCGGGTTGTGCGCCCTGAGCTACCGCTACTTCGAGCGTCCGCTGCTCGACTTCGCGCACCGGCGCTTCTCGTTCGGCTGAGCGAAGGCCGCAAGCACCGCGTGCTGCAAACAAAAACGCGGCGGGTGGTCCCGCCGCGTTTGGCATTGCATTCTACGCGATGCGCGATCCGCGCTCACTCTTCCTCGTCGTCGGCCTTCTTGCCGCCGATCGTCTTCAGCTTGGCGAACACGGCATCGACGTTGAGGTCGTCATGCTTCTCGGCCGGCTGGTCGTCGAACTCGTCCTTGCGCGTGGTCTCGGAGGCCGGCAGCAGGGTGGCGCCGCCATAGACGGTCGTGGTCGGCTTCTCCTTGGCAGCGCGCTGCACCTCGAAATCGAGCTCGATCTGCGAGCACAGGCCGAGCGTGACGGGGTCCATCGGGGTCAGCGTCGAGGCGTTCCAGTGGGTGCGGTCGCGCACGCTCGCGATCGTGGTCTTGGTGGTGCCGACCAGACGCATGATCTGGGCGTCCTTCAACTCGGGGTGGTTGCGCACCAGCCAGAGGATCGCGCTGGGCCGCTCATGGCGGCGCGACACCGGGGTGTAGCGCGGGCCCTTCTTCTTGGCGGCGGACGGCAGCACCACCTTGCTCTCCTGGAGCCTGAGGCGGTAATTCTGGTCGCGCTCGCCGCGCTCGATCTCCTCGCGGGTCAACTGGCCGTTTGAAATGGGGTCCATGCCCTTGATGCCCTGGGCGGCGTCGCCGTCGGCGATGGCGCGGACTTCCAGGGGGTGCATTTTGGTAAAATCGGCCACCTGATCGAAGGTCAGGGCGGTATTATCGACCAACCACACGGCAGTCGCCTTCGGCATCAGCGGTGCGTTGCTCATGGCAAATCTCCTTTGTGCTTCGCCCACCTCTGTCGAGGCGAAGCTGGTAGTCATCGGCGATGACGGGAATTATGCCGCCTATATAAGCCCTCCGGGGGGAATGGCGCAATGGGCCAGCAAAATCGCCTTGACAGCGCCCGAAAGCAGCCCCAAGTCCTTACCTTAACTGGCCGTTCCCCGCCCGCCGGCGAGGGGTGATTCGGTCCCGAAATTTGCCCCGAGACAGCCTGATGTCAGCGAAAAAACCCGATCTCAGAATCGTGCTTTGTTCCCCCCGCGGCTTCTGCGCCGGGGTGGTCCGCGCCATCGACACGGTCGAACGTGCCCTCACGATTTATGGCGCCCCGGTCTATGTCCGGCACGAAATCGTCCATAACAAGTACGTGGTGGACAGCCTGAAGACCAAGGGTGCCATCTTTGTCGAGGAATTGTCCGAAATCCCCGATGAAACCAACGCGCCGGTGGTGTTTTCGGCTCATGGCGTTCCGAAATCGGTTCCCGCCGAGGCCAAATCGCGCAATTTCTTCTCGCTGGACGCGACCTGCCCGCTGGTGACCAAGGTCCACCGCGAGGCGGCGATCCATTTCAAGCGCGGCCGCGAGATCCTGCTGATCGGGCATTCCCACCACCCGGAGGTGGTCGGCACCCTGGGCCAGCTGCCCGAGGGCGCCGTGACCCTGATCGAGACCGCCGAGGACGCCAAGACCTTCATGCCGAAGGATCCCAACAACCTCGCCTTCGTGACCCAGACCACGCTGTCGATCGACGACACCGCGGAGATCGTGGCGCTGCTCAAGCAGCGCTTCCCGAACGTCAACGGTCCGCACAAGGAAGACATCTGCTACGCCACCACCAACCGCCAGCTTGCGGTGAAGAAGGTGGCGCCGGTGGTCGATGCGCTGATCGTGGTCGGCGCGCCGAACTCGTCGAACTCGCAGCGACTGCGTGAGGTCGCCGAGCGCGAGGGCTGCCCGATCGCGATCCTTGCCCAACGGGCCAGCGACATCGACTGGGCGCGCTTCGAAGGCATCAAGAGCCTCGGCATCACCGCGGGCGCATCGGCGCCGGAAGTGATCGTCGAGGAGATCATGGGCGCTTTCGCCGAGCGTTACGAACTGCATGTGGAGACGGTCTCGGCCGCGGAAGAGAACGAGTTCTTCCCGTTGCCGCGTTCGCTGCGGCCCGACGCTGCCGCGGCGGAATAGACCATATGGCGGTCTACACCGACGTTGCCGCCGAAGACCTCGCGGAATTCCTCAAGAGCTACGACATCGGCGAACTGCTCTCCTACAAGGGCATCGCCGAGGGTGTCGAGAATTCGAACTTCCTGCTGCACACCAGCCAGGGCGCCTACATCCTCACGCTCTATGAGAAGCGCGTGGCGGAGGACGACCTGCCGTATTTCCTGTCGCTGATGGCGCATCTCGCCGCGCGCGGCGTGTCGTGCCCGCAGCCGGCGCGCAACCGCAAGGGCGAGGTCACCAGCCGGCTCGCCGGCCGACCCGCGGCGATCATCAACTTCCTCGAAGGCGTCTGGCCGCGGCGGCCGAACGTGGCGCATTGCGCTGGCGTCGGCGATGCGCTGGCCAGGATGCATCTCGCCGGCCGCGACTTTCCGCTGGTGCGCAAGAACCCGCTGTCGGTCTCCGGTTGGCGGCCGCTGTTCGATCTCGCCGCCGCGCGGGCCGACAGCGTGCAGCTCGGCTTGCACGACTTCATCGCGCGCGAGCTCGATCATCTCGAAGCCGCGTGGCCGACCGATCTGCCGGTCGGCGTGATCCATGCCGACCTGTTTCCCGACAACGTCTTCTTCCTCGGCGACAAGCTGTCCGGCCTGATCGATTTCCCGTTCGCCTGCAACGACATCCTGGCTTACGACGTCGCGATCTGCCTCAACGCCTGGTGCTTCGAGCCGGATCATTCCTTCAACGTCACCAAGGCGCGTGCGCTGCTCAATGCCTATGGCCGCGGGCGGCCGCTGTCGGCTTCGGAAGAGACCGCGCTGCCGCTGCTCGCGCGCGGCGCCGCGCTGCGTTTCCTGCTGACCCGGCTGGTCGATTTCCTCAACGTGCCCGAGGGCGCGCTGGTGCAGCCGAAGGACCCGCTGGAATATGTCCGCAAGCTGCGCTTCCAGCAGAGCGTCGCTGCCATCAACGACTACGGCATCACGCCGGCGGGATGCGCGGCGTGAGCGACAAGCCGCATGTGATTGTCTTCACCGATGGTGCCTGCTCCGGAAATCCCGGACCGGGCGGCTGGGGCGCGATCCTGAGATTCGGCGATGTCGAGAAGGAATTGAAGGGCGGCGAGGCGCATACCACCAACAACCGCATGGAGCTGATGGCGGCAATCTCGGCGCTGGAGGCGTTGAAGAAGCCCTGCGTGGTCGACGTCACCACCGACAGCCAGTATGTCCGCCAGGGCATCACCGGCTGGATCCATGGCTGGAAGCGCAACGGCTGGCGTACCGCCGACAAGAAGCCGGTCAAGAATGTCGAACTGTGGCAGCGCCTCGACGCCGCATTGAAGCCGCATGAGGTGCGCTGGCACTGGATCAAGGGCCACGCCGGCCACGCCGAGAACGAGCGCGCCGACGAGCTCGCGCGCGAGGGCGTGGCGATGGCGAAGCTGAAGGGGTAGGGGGCGCTATCGCGCCGCGAACCGTCTGCGTAGCGTGGGTAGAGCGAAGCGAAACCCACGATCTCCATGCCCGGCACGAAGTTGATGGGTTTCGCTGCGCTCTACCTAACCTACAATTCCGCGGCCGCGGTGATCGCCATGCCCAAAACTGTCATCGCCCGCGAAGGCGGGCGATCCAGTATTCCAGAGACGGTGATGGCCGAAACGAGAGGCCGCGGCGTGCCAGGTCGCCCGGTCAAGCCGGGCGACGGCAGTGTGCCTGGGGCGTCGGCTCAGAGCTGGCCGAGCAGCGTGTCGCCGCCGGAGACTTCGACCTTGCCCGGAGCCGGCTCCTTGTTGAGCTTCTTCACCACGCCGTCTTCGACCAGCATCGAGTAGCGGTGGGAGCGGATGCCGAGGCCGTTGCCCGAGGCGTCGAGCTCCATGCCGATCGCCTTGGCGAAGTCGGCATTGCCGTCGGCGAGGAAGACGGCTTCGTCGCGCTGGTCGGTGTCGCGCTTCCAGGCGTTCATCACGAAGGCGTCGTTGACCGAGACGATCGCGATGGTGTCGACGCCCTTGTTCTTCATGGCGTAGGCGTTGAGGAAGATGCTCGGCAGGTGCATCTTGTGGCAGGTGCCGGTGTAGGCGCCGGGCACCGCGAACAGCGCGACCTTCTTGCCCTTGAAAATATCGTCGGTGGTTTTGACCTGCGGACCCTCGGCGGTCATCACGCGAAACTTGGTTTCCGGCAGCTTGTCGCCAACATTGATCGTCATCGGTATTCTCCCTCGGTGAAGCTGAATTGTCTTAAACCCGGCGGTTGGACGGCACAATACGACCTCGCGGGAGAACGGCAATCCCGGACCGCAGTCACCGTTCCGTCATCAGCCGGAAAACCCGCCGGCGTCGAGAAAGGCCTGTTCTTCCGTGGTCGTTTCGCGGCCCATCACCCGGTTACGGTGCGGGAAGCGGCCGAACCGGCGAATGATGTCGGCGTGGTCCTCGGCATATCTAAGGTTGTCAGGGTGGCAGTCATATTGCCGGAACAGCGCCACACAGCGTTGCTGGTCGTCGAGGTCCTCCGAATGCTCGAACGGCAGATAGAGGAATTCGCGCAAGCCTGGGTCGGTCCGCGCATCGATGCCGCGCGCGATGGCGCGGCCTGCCACCTCACGGGCCAGCGCATCGCTTGCAAAGGCCTTGGCGTCGCCTCGAAACAGGTTTCTCGGAAATTGGTCGAGCACGATGGTCAGCGCCAGCGCGCCGTCGTCGCTCGCCTCCCATGACGACATTTCGCCGGTAGCCGCTTTCTGCCAGGTGGCGAGGAAGCGGTTGCGGATTTCCGCATCGAAGGCATCGTCGCGCGTGTACCACCGATCGCGGCCAGCCTCGCGCCAAAAGGCAAGCACGTCGGCAGGCGTCGCGATGCGGGCGTCAGTCATGTCGATCCAACGCCCGCTCGTGATGTCGTCAGGCCGCGGCCTTCTTCTCGTCGCGCAGCTCGCGGCGCAGGATCTTGCCGACATTGGTCTTCGGCAGGTCGGTCCTGAACTCGATCTGTTTCGGCACCTTGTAGCCGGTGAGCTGGGTGGCGCTAAACTTGATGATGTCCTCGGCGGTGACGTTCGGGTCCTTCTTGACCACGAACGCCTTCACCGCCTCGCCGGACTTCGCATCGGGCACGCCGATCACGGCGCATTCGAGCACGCCGGGGTGGCTCGCGATCACTTCCTCGATCTCGTTCGGATAGACGTTGAAGCCGGAGACCAGGATCATGTCCTTCTTGCGATCGACGATCTTGGTGTAGCCCTTCTCGTCCATCACGCCGATGTCGCCGGTGCGGAAATAGCCGTCCGCGGTCATCACGCGCGCGGTCTCGTCCGGCCTGTTCCAGTAACCTGCCATCACCTGCGGGCCCTTGGCGCAGATCTCTCCGGCCTGGCCGAGCGGCAATTCGTTGCCGTCGTCGTCGCGGATCGAGAGCCAGGTCGACGGAACGGGAAGGCCGATCGTTCCGGAGAACTCCTCGATCGTGGCGGGATTGCACGTCAGGGTCGGCGACGTCTCCGACAGGCCATAGCCTTCCGACAACGAGATGCCGGTGACCTTCAGCCATTTCTCGGCGACCGGCCGTTGCGTCGCCATGCCGCCGCCATTGGCGATCTTCAGCTTGGAGAAGTCGAGCTTGTCGAAACCGGGTGTGTTCAACAGGCCATTGTAGAGGGTGTTGACCGCCGGGAAGAAGCTGACCTGGTACTTCGACAGCTCCTTGACGAAGCCCGCCATGTCGCGCGGATTCGGAATCAGCAGATTGGTGCCGCCGCACCGCATGCCGAGCAGATAGCAGGCGGTGAGCGCGAAGACGTGATAGAGCGGCAGCGCGCAGACGATGACCATCTGCTCGACGATCGGCGGCTTCACCAGCGCCGGCTGCAACCAGGCGTCGTTTTGCAGCACATTGGCCAGGATGTTGCGATGGAGCAGGGTCGCGCCCTTGGAGACGCCGGTGGTGCCGCCGGTATATTGCAGGAAGGCGACGTCATCGAGCGTCAGCGCTGGCTTGCTCATCTTCAGGCCGCGGCCGGCCGACAGTGCGTCGTTGAAGGGGACGGCACCGGGGATCGACCAGGCCGGCACCATCTTCTTCACCCGCCGCACCACCAGATTGACGATCACGCCCTTGAAGCCGAGCAGGTCGCCCATGCTGCCGACGATGACGTGCTTGACGGCGGTGTTGGGCAGCACCTTCTGCACGGTGGTGGCGAAGTTCTCCAGCACGATGATGGCTTCCGCGCCGGAATCCTTGAGCTGGTGCTCGAGCTCGCGCGGGGTGTAAAGCGGGTTGACGTTGACCACGGCAAAGCCGGCGCGCAGCACCGCTGCGGTCGCGATCGGATATTGCAGCACGTTCGGCATCATCAGCGCGACCCGCGCGCCCTTTTGCAGGCCCTTGCCCTGGAGATAGGCGCCGAGCGCGATCGACATCTCGTCGAGCTCGCGATAGGTGATCGCCTTGTCCATGCAGATGAACGCCTTGCGATCGGCGAACTTCCTGAAGCTCTCCTCGAGCAATTCGACCAGCGACGAATATTGCGTGACGTCGATATCGGCAGGCACGCCGGCCGGATAATGCTTGAGCCAGATCCGCTCCATAATGGTCTTTCCCTCTCTCAAATTTGCCTGATGTCCCGGATTGATTCCGGGTTTTCCGCGCCTTGGTTGCATTATTCTTGGCCGCGGTATTTCAAGCAGTATTGAGCGATGCCGCGGCCAATGGCAAGCCGCTGCGCGCTATCGACGCATTGGGGAGATCGGAGGGGTGACGCTCTGCTAGCCGGCCGGCTTGGCGTCAGCCTTGGGCTTGGCGTCAGCTTTGGGCTTGTCCGCGGCTTTCGGCTTCGCGGCCGGCTTTGCCGCCACCGGTTTGCCGGCGGGCTTTGCGGCGGCCGGCTTGTCCGCCGCCGGCTTCGCAGCTGCGGCATCCGGCTTGGCGTTGGCGTGACGCACCGGCTTGGCCGCCGGCTTGGAGGCGCTCTTGGCGTCGGCCTTGGCGTCATCAGCTGCGTCGGGCTTCTTGCCTGCGGCGCGGGCGTGCTTGCCCTTGGCGCGCTTGGCCGGCTGCATCTTCTCGGTGTCGGCGTCGACCGCGGCGATCAACGCGGCGCCGGTCTTGGTCGGCCCGGTATAAACCACGACCGGCTCGGACGCCGCGGCCGGCTGCGCCAGCATGTCGGCCGGCTTGGTCGGCATCGCGGCCTGGAGGCCGGAGGCGAAGAAGCTCGCGCCATTGTCGCCATTGGTGCTGGCGCCTCCGGCATTGGCGACGGTGTCCTCGCCGTCCTCGTCGCTGGCGGGGCGCTTGTGCTTGGCGCCGCACATCTCCTCGCGCAGGTTCGGCGGGGTGGCATCGATCGGCACCAGATTGTCGACGGTGCCGAGCGAGGGCCGCAGCCATGCCAGCCCGTTGCCGGCGAAGCCGCGATCGAGCAACTGCGCGGCGCGGATCGCGCGCATGCGGCCCGACGAGGCGCCGAGCACCACGGCGATCAGCCGCTTGCCGTCGCGCGTCGCCGACGCCACCAGATTGTAGCCGGAGGCGCAGATGAAGCCGGTCTTGAAGCCGTCGGCGCCGGGATAGCGGCCGATCAGCTTGTTGAAGTTCTGGGTGACGCGGCGACCGAAGCGGATCGAGGGGATGTGGACGAAATACTCGTATTCCGGCAGGTCGCGGATGATGGCGCGGGCGAGGATCGCCATGTCGCGCGCCGAGGTGATCTGGCCGTCGGCAGGCAGGCCGTTCGGATTGACGTAGCTCGTCTGCGTCATGCCGAGCTTTTGCGCGGTCTGGTTCATCATGCCGGCAAAGCCGTCGATCGAACCGCCGACGCCTTCGGCCAGCACCACGGCCATGTCGTTGGCCGACTTCACCAGCATCATCTTCAGCGCGTTGTCGACGGTGACCTGGGTGCCGGGCCGGAAGCCCATCTTCGAGGGCGACTGCGACGATGCGGTCGGCGACACTGTGAGCAGCGTATCGAGCGACACCCGGCCGTCCTTGACCGCCTTCAGCGTGACATAGGCCGTCATCAGCTTGCTGAGCGAAGCCGGATACCACGGCATCGTCGCGTTGTCGGCTTGCAGCACCTTGCCGGTATCGGCCTCGACCACCAGTAGCGCCTCGGCGCGCGCCATCTGCGGCGTTGCGATCGCGAGCATCGCGACGGCAAGAATCCATTTCAACGACGGGCGCAGCGGGCGAGGAAATTGCACGAGTCCGGTTCCGGTCCTTTGAGACCCGCCTTCTGGGAAGAGGAGGTCTTGCGATTGACGTTCGGGTTTCAAGCGTGTCCGGCGCCGCGTTGCGGCGGTGCAAACCCTATACCGGCTTGCCAGTAGAGAACAGAGGCCGGCCAATTATATCGTGGACGAAATCGGCTGAATTTCGGCAGCCGCCTCAATTGGAAAGCCCGATTTATGGCGTCTCGATGCTGGTGCGCGCCTGCTCCTGCACCATGAACTGGGCACGCGCGAGATCGGCAAAACGGCCGCCTTTTGCGACCAGTTCATCGAAAGTTCCGCTTTCGATCACCCGTCCCTGGTCGAACAGCAGGATGCGTGTGGCGTAACGGATGGTCGAGAGGCGGTGCGCGATCACGAATGTGGTACGGCCCTTCATCACTTCGTCGAGAGCAGCGTTGACCTTGGCCTCGGTGACCGCGTCGAGCGCGCTGGTGGCTTCGTCGAGGATCAGGATCGGCGGATCCTTCAGCAGCGCACGCGCGATCGACAGCCGCTGGCGTTCGCCGCCGGACAGCATGCGGCCGCGTTCGCCGGCATGGGTGTCGAACTTCTTCTCGCTGCGCTCGATGAAATCCAGCGCCTGGGCGCGGGCCGCGGCGGTGCGCAGTTCCTCATCGGTCGCGTCCGGCTTGCCGACGCGGAGGTTCTCAGCGAGCGAACGATTGAACAGCAGCGCTTCCTGAAACACCACGCCGATGTTTCGCCGCAGCGCCGTCAGCTTCATCGCACGTATGTCCATACCGTCGATCTTGATGATGCCGGATTGCGGATCGAACGCGCGATGCAACAGCGCGATCGCGGTCGACTTGCCGGCGCCGGTCGAACCGACCAGCGCGATGGTCTGGCCCGGCAATGCGGTGAGGGTGAGATCCTCGATCGCCGGCCGCTTGCCGTCATAGGAGAACGAGACGTCGTTGAATTCGACGAGGCCCGACAACCGTCCGGGGTCGATCGCGCCGGGCCGGTCGCGCACCGCCGGCACCGCATCGAGCACGTCGAAGAATTCCTGCAACCGCGGCGCCTCCATGAACACATTGTTGATGAAGCTCACCACCTGCTCGAGCTTCTGGATCAGCATGGTGGCGAACGAGACGAACATCACGATCTCGCCGACCGTGGTCAGGCCCTCGTTATGCAGCGCGATGCCGACGGTGAAGATCGCGAGCACCGTGATGGTGGTCGAGGCGCGGGTAATTACCGAGACCAGCGCCCACCATGACAGCACCGGCATCTGCACCGCCAGCAGCTTGTCGGCGACATAGCGCAGGCCCTGCACCTCGGAATCGATCCGCACGAAGCTCTGCACCAGTGCGACGTTGCCGAGCGCGTCGGAGGCGCGCGCCGACAGGTCGCTGTAATAGGCCTCGACCTCGCTCTGCATGCCGTAGGTCTTGCGCACCACCAACGTGGTCAGCACCGTGAACACGACGCAGAGCGCGAACAACAGGATCGCGAGCCGCCAGTTGATGTAGAGCGCGAGCGGCAGCAGCACCACCAGCGACATGATCGCGGCGAAATGCTCGCGGAAGAAGCCGATCCAGAGCCGCCACAGCGCGTCGACGCCATTCAGCATCACCTTCATCAGCCGACCGGAATGAGTGCCGGAATGGAAGGTCAGCGGCAGTTGCAGGATGTGCTCGAAATAGCTCGTCAGCACCGCCTGACGCCGGCGGTGTGACAGCCGGTCGGCCTGCAACGCTACGATCGCGCTACAGCCGATCGTGAACAGGCCAAATGCCGCCCAGGCGCCAAGCAGCGGCCATGCCGAGGAGGTCGCGAACATTCCGGTGACCGGACGGCCCGACAGCACGTCGACGATCTTGCCGAACAACACCGGCTCGGCGAATTGCGCGCCGGCGAGCACCAAGTTGGCGGCGGCGAGGATCCAGCCGAGCCGCGCCTCCTTGCCGAGCAGTTCGAGGACGCGGGTATAGAGGCGAAGCATGGACATGCCGGCGGGACTCTCGAACAATGGTCGCCCGGTCAGGCGGGATACGATCTAATCAGGGTTCGCGATGCAGGGCCAGCGGTGACAGCGCGTCATGCTCAGGTGACGGTAATTGTGGCGAGCTGCTCCCTGCGCGGTCGTCCTGGCGAAAGCCAGGACCCATAGGCACCGAACTTGATCGTGAGTGGGATAGTGGCCCCGGCGTCGCGCAACAACAAACGGCCGGGGTAATGGGTCCTGGCCTTCGCCAGGACGACGCTGAACACTTGGCGGAGTTCGTCAGTTATGCATTCGCGTGCTCTCAATTCACCAGCCGGCCGTCGATCGGCGGCAGGAATTGGTCGTCGAAGATGTCGGCGGTGTGCGGCCGCTTCAGGAATTTGCCGTCCTCGGCAAGCTGGTCGACCGAGCGCTCGAAGCGCTCCGCCTCGATGCCGCCGATGCCGTTGCGTTTCACTTCGGCGGTCAGGATATTGTCGCGGATGATGGCGGATAGCCGCTCGAGCTCCAGATCGCGTGACCCGCCATCCATCCGGTTCACCACCTCGCCGGCGGCACGGGCCGGGTCCTTGATGACGAGGTTGGTGCCGCCGATCACCGCGCGCACGAACCGCTTGACCGTATCCGGCTTCGCGCCGGCGAGGCGCGGGCTGGCGATCACGGCAAAGCCATAGGCTTCGCAGCCATAGTCGGCGAAGCGCAGCACAGCGAGATCGTCGGCCGGCACGCCGCGATCGCGCAGATTGATCGCCGAGAGATAGGAGAACCCGGTGACGGCATCGACCTGGCCGGCGGAGAGCATCGGCTCGCGCACCGCCGCGCTGATGGTGCTCTGCTTCACGCTCGAAAGCTTGATGCCGTTCTGCTTCGCGATCGCGGGCCACAGCCGGATCGAGAGGTCGCCTTCGGCGACGCCGAGGCTCTTGCCGTCCATATCGGCCAGCGTCTTGATGCCACGGCTCTTGCGGGCAACGATCGCGTAGGGCGCCTGGTTGAACAGTACGAACACCGCCTTGACGGGGGCGGCGCCTGGCTTGTCGCGGAAGCGGATCAGCGCATTGATGTCGACGATGGCGAAATCGCTCGCGCCGTCGGCGACACGTGCGATCGCGTCCGCCGAACTGGTGGCAATGTTGGTGCCGACCGCCAGGCCCTCGGCGCTGAACAGGCCGCCGGCCGATGCCATCACGAACGGGGCCGCGGCGGCATCGAGCGGCCGGTCGAGCGTCAACTGGACGGTGAGCGGCTGTGGTGCATCGCCGGCGTGCAGCGGCGTGACGGCCGGCCATGCCCCGCCCGAGACGCCGATCACGACGGCCAGTATCCAGCGGAGAATGGTGATCCGAGTTACCTGCATCCTACCGTCCGGGAGGCGAGACAAAGTGCCGCGCCGGCTGCGCCTGCTTCAGGACACCGAATGCGCCAGGCAGGCGTGCATATCAAGCGTCAATTTCAAGCGTTATTTGCCTGCATTCTGTCCCCGGCAAGGTGAACGTCCGATGACTGCCTCGCGTTAACCCTGGGTTGTTCAGCTTGCGTTCGGTTTCGGGAACCTAATCTGGAGGGAGTGGTTAGCTAACCAAGGCCCGTCGGGCCGGCTTCCACAAAGGATGACTGCAATGTTTGCGCGAAAAGGTGTTTTTTCGTCTGTTGGCCGCGCAGCCGCATTGGCAACGGTTGCCGCGGTGGCGTTGACGGCCGTTGAGCCGACGATGGCTTTCGCAGGCTCTGCTCCGGCAGGCAAGGCGGCCGCAATGACCACATCACACGGCACGAGTGGCGCGACCGATATCAGCGCGCGGCGCCGTTACTATCGCGGTGGCGGCGGTGGCGCGGCCGCAGCGGCAGCGTTCGCTGGCATCGTCGGTACGGGCCTGGCGATCGCCGCTGCCCAGAGTCGCCGCGACTACTATGACTCCTACGGCTATTACGGTGGCCCGGGATATTACGGCGGCGGTCCCGTCTACTACGGTGGCCCGGCCTATTATGGCGGCGGACCGTATTACGGCTATCGCGGGTATCGCCGGTCGCAGCTGCCCTATACGCCTTACTGAGGTCGTCGGCGGTTCTCGAAACTGTCACAAAGCACTCAATCCACCGGCCTCGAGGCCGGTGGATTTTTTTGTCGTCGCGCGCGCCGTTAACACGCTGGCGACGCGTTTCGACTAGGCTCGAAGAATGAGTGATTCGATCGAGCGGCTTTATGATGCGGTGATCGCGGCCAAGGATCTTGATCCGGCCACGTCGCGCACCGCACGGCTGTTTCAGCGCGGGCCGGCCAAGATGGCCAAGAAGCTCGCCGAGGAAGCGGTCGAGGTCGTGATCGACGCCGTCAGCGGCAATTCGGACGCCGTCGTTCGCGAGAGCGCGGACCTGCTCTACAACCTCACGGTCCTCTGGGCGTCGGCTGGCGTCAAGCCGGAGCATGTGTGGCGCGAGATGGAGCGACGCGAGCGGCTGCTTGGGATCGCCGAGAAGCTGCCGAAGTCGCCGGTCAAGGTCTCCAAGAACCTGTCCAAGACCGCGCCCGTCCCGGTGGTTCGGCGTCGAATTGTCGCGCTGGAGAACCGGCTGCGCAAACGGCAGCCGTAAATCGCCGCAAATCTGCCCACTCCCGGCATGGACAAATCCGCTCCATGATGGTTCATCGCGCCCATGTTGAAACGGATTTACGACTGGTGCGTCGAGGCGGCCGACAAGCCCTACGCACTCTGGATTCTCGCGGCCGTCGCCTTCGCCGAGAGCTCCTTCTTCCCGATCCCGCCCGATATCATGCTGCTGCCGATGTCGCTGGCGCGGCCGAAGCGGGCATGGTGGTTCGCGGCCGTCTGCACCGTCGCCTCGGTCGCCGGCGGCGTGCTCGGCTATGCGATCGGCGCGCTGCTCTATGACTCGCTCGGGCAGTGGCTGATCCATCTCTACGGTCTCTCCGACAAGGTCGACGCGTTCCGCGCCTCCTATGCCGAATGGGGTGCCGTGATCATCCTGCTGAAGGGGCTGACGCCGATCCCCTACAAGCTGGTGACCATCACCTCGGGCTTTGCCGGCTACAACATCTGGCTCTTCATCCTGTGCTCGATCGTCGCGCGCGGCGGCCGCTTCTTCTTCGTCGCGCTGCTGCTCAACCGCTACGGCGACGTCATCCGGGCCGAGCTCGAGAAGCGGCTCGGCCTGTGGGTCGCGCTCGGCGCGATCGTGCTGGTGCTGGGCTTCGTTGTCGCATTCAAGCTGATCTGAAGCGTTTTCGAGCGAAGTGGATTCCGGTTCGCGGGAAGAAAACGCGTCAAAATGACTAGCCGCTTGCGGCTTTGCCTGCCGATGGCTTCGGGTTACGCTCGCCGCGATGGCTGACAGAAACAGGGATTGGCTCGTTCCCGCCGCAACATCGCGCGCCGTGCTGGCGGGCCTTGCGCTGTCGGTGATGCTGGCGACGATCGATCGCGGCCGGGCGCAGGCCGCGCAGCCGGCGCTCGGGGTCCAGTCGGCCGCGGAGCAGCCGCCGGAGCCTCAGCAGCCGATGGAGTTGCCGCCCGCGCCGGTCGAGCGCGAGAATCCCGGGCTGATCAACGAAATCGGAAAACTGTTCGAGAAATCGAAATTGGCGCTGCCGCCGCTGAAGAGCCCGAGCGAGACCTTCAACGACCTGTCGAACCTGGCGCGCCCCTCGACGATGGTGACCGGGCGCGCGGCCTGCGCGGTGGCCGCCAACGGGGCGCCCGACTGCAAGATCGGCGCCGACCGGCTGTGCCAGAGCAACGGATACAAGGAAGGCAAGGGCATCGATATCAGCACCACGGAGAAATGCTCTCCGCTGGTCTATTTGCCGGGCCACAAGCGCGGCCCGAACGACTGCAAGGCGGAAAATTTCGTGACACGGGCGGTGTGCCAATAAGCTGCTCCGAAATCGCGCCTGGGATGCCAAACGCCTGAGAAAATCACGTTGCCTGGATGAGGTTTTGTCATCCTTATTGCAGCGCCATAACGCAATACTTGACACTGGAAAGATTGCCTTGTTGGTATGACGGTCAGCATTCGAGACCAACCAGCTTGAGGATCCGCCGCCAATGTCCATGCCTGCTCTGTTCAAGGGCCGCCTGTCTCTACCCGTGATCGGGGCGCCGCTGTTCATCATCTCCGTGCCCGACCTCGTCATCGCGCAGTGCAAGGCCGGCGTGGTCGGCTCGTTTCCGGCGCTGAACGCGCGGCCGCCGGAGCTGCTCGACGAATGGCTGTACCGGATCAAGGAAGAGCTTGCCGCTTACGACAAGGCGCACCCGGAGCGGCCGTCGGCGCCGTTCGCGGTCAACCAGATCGTGCACAAGTCGAACAACCGGCTCGATCACGACATGGCGCTTTGCGAGAAGCACAAGGTGCCGATGATCATCTCCTCGCTCGGCGCGCGCGAGGAGCTCAACCAGGCCGTCCACGGCTGGGGCGGCATCGTGTTCCACGACGTCATCAATCAGAAGTTCGCGCACAAGGCGATCGAGAAGGGCGCCGACGGCCTGATCCTGGTCGCGGCGGGCGCCGGCGGTCATGCCGGCACGCTGTCGCCGTTCCCGTTCGTGTCGGAGACGCGGCAGTGGTTCGACGGGCCGATCGCGCTGTCGGGCACCATCGCCAACGGCCGCGCCATTCGCGCGGCGCGCATCATCGGCGCCGACTTCGCCTATATCGGCTCCGCCTTCATCGCCACCAAGGAGGCGAATGCGGTCGAGGGCTACAAGAGCATGATCACCAATTCCTCCGCCGAGGACATCGTCTACTCCAATCTGTTCACCGGCGTGCATGGCAACTACCTGAAGCCGTCGATTGTCGCGGCCGGCATGGACCCGGAGAACCTGCCGACCTCCGATCCTTCGAAGATGAGCTTCGGCACCGACTCGTCGGGCGAGCGCGCCAAGCCGAAGGCCTGGAAGGAGATCTGGGGCTCCGGCCAGGGTGTCGGCAGCATCTCCAAGGTGGTGCCCGCGGCCGAGCTGATTGGCCGGTTCAAGAAGGAGTACGACGAAGCGGTTGATCCGGCGCTTTGATGGACCCGATCTTCAGGGTTGACGGCGACCGCGTCGTCACCAGTCCCGACGCCGCGGGTCCCTGGGACCCGCGGATGCAGCATGGCTCCGCGCCGGCGGCGCTGGTGGTGTGGGCGGCCGAAGCGATCGCCACGCCGGTGCCGATGCGGATCGCGCGCGTCACCATCGATCTGATGCGTCCGGTGCCGGTGGCGCCGCTGACGGTGCAAAGCGAGATCCTGCGCGACGGCCGCAAGATCCAGCTCTGCGGCGTCAGGCTGCTCGCCGACGGCGTGGTCGTGGTCTCGGCCAGCGTGCTGAAGATCAAGCAGCAGACCGCCGAACTGCCGCCTGATATCGCGGCGCTTCCGGTCGAACTGCCGGGCCCCGACGAAAGTCTGGTCGAACCGGGTAATCTCGCGAACAGCCCGTTCGTCAAATGCATCTCGATGCGGGCCGCGCGCGGCCGCTTTGGCGTGATGGGACCCGGCGCGATCTGGTTCCGGGTCGACCGGCCGTTGATCGCGGGCGCCGCCGTGTCGCAGGCGATGCGGGCGGTGGTCGCCTCGGATTTCTCCAACGGCGTCTCGCCGGCGCTCGATTTCAGCCAATGGACCTTCATCAACGCCGACCTCACGGTGAGCCTGGCGCGGGAGCCGGTCGGCGACTGGGTCCTGCTCGACAGCGAGTCCTGGATCGGGCCTGACGGCGCCGGACTGGCGATGTCGCGGCTTGCCGACACCAGTGGCTATTTCGGCCGGACGGTGCAGAGCCTGGTGATCGAGCGGCGCTAAGGCGGGCCAGCGTCGCTTGGGGCTGACCATCCCGGCCCCTTCCCGGATCGGGCGACGCAGTGTTTTCGGAATATTAGAAATGTACCCTTGATTTGCCCGACGCGTCAAGTCGTCGTGTCGAAGGCCGACGCCGCCGGCTGCTTTGCATGGGGTTGTTTTCGATATTTGGCGGCGCGGCCGCGACGGAGCCCGATCCGTCGTCAGCGATCGTCCTGCCGTTTCGGAGGGAGGGCCCAAGCGGCTGCCCCTACGACAAAAAATAACTGCGCGTCCGGGGAACGGTTGGCGGCACCAGCGAGTTTCGCTCCGGTTAGGGGCCCCATGACGTGTATCGATCCCGCCGCCGGCATCGTGGCTTTCGCCGCCCGGCGGCTTCTTGATGCCCCGTCTGGTGCTGCGCGGCAGCTTGAGGGGCGCGCGCAATGAGGCCCGGTCCGTCCTCCGAACGCGCGGTCATCCTGGCCGCGAACGAGCGGGACGCCGTAAAGACCGCCCATCTGATCAAGGAAGCCGGCTACTACGCCAACATCTGCGGCGACCTCGCCGAGCTCGAGCGTCAGGTCGCAAGCGGTGCGGGCCTTGCCATCATCGCCGATGAGGCGATCAGGAGCGCCGATCTCGCCGGCCTGACGCGCTGGCTGAACGAGCAGCCGTCATGGTCGGATTTTCCGATCGTGCTGATGAGCGAGGGCGGTGGATCGGAGCGTAGTCCGGAAGCGGCGCGGCTCGGCCGCGTGCTCGGCAATGTCACCTTCGTCGAGCGGCCGTTTCATCCGACCACGCTGGTGAGCCTGGTGGCCGCGGCGGTGCGCGGCCGCCGCCGCCAGTACCAGACCCGCCAGATCCTCGAGGACCTCACCGAGAGCGAAGACCTGTTGCAGACCGCGCTCAATGCCGGCCATCTCGGCGCGCTCGAGGTCCATTTGCCGGGTCTCGACCTCGAGGCGTCGCCGACCTGCAAGAGCTTCTTCGGGCGCAAGCCCGGCGATCCCTTCACCTATCAGGACCTGCTGGATGCGGTGCATCCCGATGACCGCGCGCGCCGCGGCGAGATCGCCGAGCAGACGCTGCGCACCGGTGCGGATTACCAGATCGAATATCGCAACATCTGGCCCGACGGCACCGAGCACTGGGTCGACGTCCGCGCCCGCGCGGTGCGCCGGCCCGACGGCAGCATCCGCTCGCTGGTCGGGGTCTGCTCCGACATCACCGCGCGCAAGACCGCGGAGATCGAACGCGAGGCGCTGCTGGCGCAGCTCGCCGCCGAGCGCACCGCGCTTGCCGAGCTCACCGCGACGCTGGAGCAGCGGGTCGAGCATCGCTCCGCCGACCTGATGAAGGAGGTCGCCGCGCGCGAGCGGGCGCAGGAGCAGCTCCGCCATGCCCAGAAGATGGAGGCGATCGGCCAGCTCACTGGCGGCGTCGCGCACGATTTCAACAATCTCCTGATGGCGGTGATGGGCAATCTCGATCTGCTGCGCAAGCGGGTGCCGGAGGATCCGCGCCTGCAACGGCTGATCGACGGCGCGCTACAGGGCGCCGAGCGCGGTGCATCGCTGACGCAGCGGCTGCTCGCGTTCGCGCGGCAGCAGGATCTGCGCGCGGTGCCGGTCGATCTCGGCGCGCTGGTGCGCGACATGAGCGATCTCCTGGAGCGATCGCTTGGACCGCGCATCGCGCTGCGGCTCGACATTCCCGAGGGGCTGCCGCCGGCCTGCATCGACACCAACCAGCTTGAGCTTGCGATCCTCAACCTTGCGATCAACGCGCGTGACGCGATGCCGGATGGCGGCACCATCGAGATCCGGCTCGCGGCCTGGCAGACGAGGAGCGAGCAAGCCAGGAGCGAGCAGGCCCGGAACGATCCGGCGTTGCAGCCGGGCAACTACCTGAAACTGTCGGTCATCGACAGCGGCACCGGGATGGCGCCGGACGTGCTGAAGCGGGCGATCGAGCCGTTCTTCTCGTCCAAGCCGGTGGGCAAGGGGACCGGGCTCGGCCTGTCGATGGTGCACGGGCTCGCGGTGCAGCTCGGCGGCGCGCTACAGCTGTCGAGTGCGGTCGGCAAGGGTACCACGGCGGTGCTGGTGCTGCCGGTCGCGACCGCCGCGCCGGAAGCCGAGAGCCCGGCGCCCGCGGCGCGGCCGGTCAGGCGGTCGGCAGTGATCCTGCTCGTCGACGACGATCCGTTGATCGCGATGTCCACCATGGAGATGCTGGAGGATCTCGGCCATCGCGTCATCGGCGCCAGTTCCGGACCGCACGCGCTCGATATCCTGAAGAGCGACCAGGAGATCGACCTGATGATGACCGATCACGTGATGCCCGGCATGACCGGCATGGAGCTCGCCGCGGCCTCGCGCGAAGTGCGGCCGCAACTCCTTGTCCTGCTCGCCACCGGCTATGCCGAACTGCCCGATGGCTTCCAGGTCGACCTGCCGCGGCTGGCCAAGCCCTACCACCAGGATCAACTGCGCGAACGGTTGGATCAGCTGCTCGGGCAGGATGTAAGGCAGCACGCGGCCAAGGTGGGTGCCAGCGCCGATACCCTCGCTGCGCCGTCCACCCTCTCACCGTCACCCTGAGGAGCCGCGAAGCGGCGTCTCGAAGGGCGACGGCCCCTCTGTTGCCGCAAGCGAGCAGAGCGCGCGCTGCTGCATCGGGGCCGTGCATCCTTCGAGACGGCCGCTGCGCGGCCTCCTCAGGATGACGGTGATAGATTTGTGCGCAGCTGCGTCCTCACCCCACCATGCGGTCGCGACCGGTCCAGAAGCGTGCCTTCAGCACCTTCTTGTCGACCTTGCCGACGCCGGTCATCGGCAGCTCCTTGACGAACTGGATCTGCTTCGGTGCATGCGCCGAGCCCTTCTTCGCCTTCACCAGCCCGATCAGTTCGTCCGCGTCGGGTGCTGCGCCCTCGCGCGCCACGACGACGGCGGTGACGGCCTCGCCCCATTTGTCGTCGGGCACGCCGACCACGGCGACCATCGCCACGTCGGCGTGCTGGGAGAGCACGTCTTCGACCTCGCGCGGGAAAATGTTGAAGCCGCCGGAGACGATCATGTCCTTCTTGCGGTCGAGGATGAACATGTAGCCGCGCTCGTCCATGCGGGCGATGTCGCCGGTATGCAGCCAGCCGCTCTTCAGCGTCTCGGCCGTGATGTCGGGCCGCTTCCAGTATTCGGCCATCACGTGGCTCGCGCGCACGCAGATCTCGCCGGCCTCGCCGGTCGCGACCTCCTGGTCGTCCTGGTCGAGTATCTTGACCTGGCAGGCGGTGATCGGGAAGCCGCAGGACGCGAACAGCTCCGGTGTCTTCGGATCATGATCGGCCTTGCGCAGCACCGAGATCGGATAGCACTCGGTCTGGCCGTAGAGCTGCGAGAACACCGGGCCGATCCGCTCGATCCCCTCGACCAGCCGGCTCGGCGACATCGCCGATGCGCCGTAGAGCAGCAGCTCGAGCGAGGACAGGTCGGTCTTGGGAAGCGCCGGATGATCCAGCATCACGTAGATCATCGTCGGCACGAACAGCGTGGAGTTGATCTTCTCGCGCTCGATGGTCTTGAACACGGCTTCCGGATCGAAGCCCTTCAGCATGTGCACGGTGCCGCCGCGCATCAGCGTCGGCAGCACTTTTGTACCCGCGACATGACTGATGGGCGCCACCGTCAGGTAGCGTGGCGTCTCCGGAATCTCGAAGTCGGCAAGGATCGCGGTGGTGGCGCCGGCATTCTCGCGATGATGGCGCAGCGCGCCCTTGGATTTGCCCGTCGTGCCGCCGGTATAGTTGAGGATCGCGATGTCGTCGTAGTGCGCAAAGCTCCTTGGGCTGGCGCTGCCGGCATCTTCGACCACCTGCAACAGGTCGACGCCGTAGCTCGCCGGGCCGAGCGTGAATACGTTCTTCAGGCCCGCTGCCTTGGCCGCGAGCTCGCCGCCGCGGTCGCGAAACGTGATGCCGTCGACGATCAGCATCTCGGCTTCGGAGTCCTCGATCTGGAACAACTGGTCGTCGAGCGAGCCGAGCGGATGCAGCCAGGTGACCGCGAGCCGCGACAATTGCGCGGCGACGCCGGCGCACCAGGTATCGGCGCGGTTGGCGGTGAGCATGGCGACGCGGGTGCCCGGCGCGAATCCGAGCTGCATGAACACGCTCTGCATCCGCCCGATCAGGTCGGTCGCGCCTTGATAACTGAGCGAGCCGCCGGGCCACGCGAAGGCGGTGCGTGACGGATAGCGCGCCAGCGCCCGCAAGGTCTGTTCGCACACCGCCGGAAATGCATAGAGCGGATCGCTCATCTGGTGTCCCTCCCGTCTTTGTCTTTGGCTTCGCTCGTGCCAATGTTGCCGGCAACGCTAACACAATGAGTCGGGGAAGAAACAACTTGTCCGCTGATCTCCTCGCGCGCTTTCATGATCGTCTCCGGCTGCCGCTGATCGCGGCGCCGATGTTCTTGGTGTCCGGTGTCGAGCTGGTGGTAGCCGCCTGCCGCAACGGCGTGATCGGTTCGTTTCCGACCGTGAATTGCCGTGAGACGGAACAGCTTGATGCATGGCTAGGTGACATCGAGCGCCGCCTGCAAGCGCATGCCGATGCCAGCGGCAAGGCGGCGGCGCCGGTCTGTCCGAACCTGATCGTGCACCGCTCCAACGCGCGGCTACAGCAGGACCTCGCCGTGCTGCTGCGGCACGAGCCCGAGCTCGTGATCACCTCGGTCGGCTCGCCGGCGCCGGTGCTCGCGCCGTTGCACGATGCCGGCGCGCTCGTTTTCGCCGACGTCGCCTCGATCCGCCATGCCGAGCGCGCGGTCGCCGCCGGCGCCGACGGGCTCGTGCTGCTGACCGCCGGCGCGGGCGGGCAGACCGGCTGGCTCAATCCGTTCGTGTTCGTCCGCGCGGTGCGTGGTTTCTTCGATGGCCCGATCGTGCTCGCCGGCGGCATCAGCGACGGCCACGCGCTGCGCGCCTCGGAGGCGCTCGGCTGCGACCTCGCCTATATGGGCACCAAGTTCATCGCGACGCGCGAGAGCATGGCGGACGCCAGATACAAGCAGATGCTGGTCGATGCGACCGCAGATGACATCTTGCTCACGACGGCGTTCACCGGTTTGCAGACCAACATGCTGCGGCCCTCGATCGAGGCCGCCGGTCTCGATCCCGACGACCT
Source organism: Bradyrhizobium sp. SK17 (assembly GCF_002831585.1). Classification (GTDB taxonomy): domain Bacteria; phylum Pseudomonadota; class Alphaproteobacteria; order Rhizobiales; family Xanthobacteraceae; genus Bradyrhizobium. Next base: position 2,318,099 of record NZ_CP025113.1, read on the forward strand.
GCCGGCGCGCGGCGCGATCGACATCGGCAAGGACATCGACATCGGCGCCCGCGAAAGCCGCCCGAAGCGCTGGCGCGACATCTGGAGTGGCGGTCACTCCACCTCGGGGGTGACCGGGGTGCTCGCGGTCGACGACCTCGTGGCGCAGACGATCGCGGAGTACGGGGCCGCGAGCGCGCGGGTGCGGCTCGGTCCAGGCGATCGTTGAAATCCCGCCGCTCCACTTAACGCGGCATTAACCATGCCAGTCCCAACAATGGCGTCATGGGATGGTCCGCCGCTACGGCTGGCCGCCCGGCAGTTGTGGGAACGCGACATGGCCCTTGAGGCGCTCTTTGCCAAAACCCCGGCATCGCTCGACGAACTCCGGACCCGGGTGTTCTACGCCCTGCAACGGCATCCGCTCTGCCGTCAGGTCGAATTCGATATCGTCAGGACGCCGCCGACCCGCCGCACCAACTGGACGGTCAGCCTGCATTCGGTCCAGCCCGGGGCGCTGTGGACGGCGCATGAGATCGTCGCGGACATCCAGGAAGCCTACGAACTCGACCTTGCGGCCTGATTTCGGGCCGTTTCGGGACGAATTTCACCCAATTGGCGTCGTCGCGGCACGCTAACGCCGCATTTGGTCCGCAGTTTGCGATGACACCGGCCGGGAATGGAGTTGTTTTTGACCAGAGCCATCACCCTCGCCGCGCTGACATGCTTCCTTCTCGCAGGCGCCGCGATCACAGCCATTTTGGGCCGTGACAGCCTGCCGGCAGCACGGGCCGATATCGGTCCGGTCGCCAATCGCGCCAGCAAGCAGGACAAGCTCGCCGTCACGACGCTTGCCGCGGCCTCGTTCGAGGTGCCGCAGTCGACCGAGCCGCCCGCCAATCCGTCGCCGCTGCTGTTGCGAGCCCAGGCCGCTATTCCGGGCGTGACCGACACGGTGCGTCAGGCCTACGCCTCCGCCGAGCCGGCCGATATCGTCCTGCCGAAGGTCAACGACCCCGTCGACGCCGTCCAGCCGAAGATCGCCGAACCGGTGGTCGCACCGGCGGCGGCTCCCGCGCCGCAGAAGCCGAAGGCCGCCGCCAGGCCGGCGCCGCAGAAGAACTATGCGCTGCTCAGCGATGCCCAGATCGCCGGAATCAAGGACCGGCTCAAGCTGTCGTCGTCGCAGGAATATTACTGGCCCGCGGTCGAGACCGCGCTGCGTGCCGTCGCCCGCAAGATCCACGCCAAGCGCCAGGGTGATCCCGCCGCCGGCGCCATGCCGATCGATCCCGACTCCGAGGAAGTCCAGCAGCTGAAGTCGGCAGCGATGCCGCTGCTGTTCCAGCTTCGCGAGGATCAGAAGAACGAGGTGCGGTCGCTCGCACGCTTGATCGGCCTCGAGCGCGTCGCTTCGATGATCTGAGCGGCACGGCCGGTCGAGCCGCAGCCGCGCTGCACGCGCGTCAGCGGGCCTCCAGCGGCCGCAGCTTCTCCACCTTGCCTTGGGTTTCGACGAGCAGTTGCTTCATGAAGTCCTTGTTGCGCTTCAGCCAGGGCTCCAGCGTTTGCCGCACGTCGCCCGGCGACTTCTTCTCAATCGCCTGCGCAAGCCGGGCCTGAAACGTCCCCCAATCCTTGAACATTTCCTTCAACAGAGCATCGTCGGCGATATTGATCGTCGATTTGATGTCGCCGACGGTTTCGAGCTCGCGCATGTTGCCCTGCCGCAGGATCGAATCGAGATTTTCCAGGCATTCGTGGTAGCGTTGCAGCAGATCGTCCCATCGCTTGGCGCTGCAATCCTCGTCGAGGTCCTCGACGGCGTTGTAGAGCGGCTCGAGAAACGACCATCTGAAGCGTCGTGCCAGTCGCAGCAGGATCGAGAGGAAGACGATGTCCTTTGGCATGTTCTGCGCGACCATCAGCCTCGGGTCTTCGCTGAATGGCGGCATCGGGACGAAGATGATGACGACCGAGAACGGCGTGTTGTCGAGATATTCGAGCCGGGCGATCACCGGCTGATACAGCTTCAGATCACGGAAGATCGGATTGAGGACCTGCTCGCGGCTGCGCCGGCTGGCGACATCGACGTCGGAGAACGAGTTCGCGACATAGCTCGTCAGCTCGTCGAGCCAGGCGCCGCTGTCGTAGCGGTTCTGGGCGCTGAGCAGATCCTGCCAGTCGAGATTGGCCGTATCGGGGCCGGACAGCAGCGTGGTGGTGGCGGGATCCGCCTCCAGCTTGGCATCCCTCAGGAATCCACGCGCACGGTCAGTGGGCGGCAATGCCTTCAGGGTATCGGCCTTCTGCCGGAACGATAGCTCGTCGCTGAATACGATGCGAAGCCGCAGACGAAACAACTCTTCCGGCCGGGTGATCTGCATGAACTGCGCGTGCAGGTCCTTCACCGCTTCGTTGAAGTCGCGGGCGTGATTGGCGTTCAGCTTCGGCCGCAGCGGCACCGCGCCGAACGTCGGCCGCACGAACAGATCCTCGAGGAACCGCCGGACCTCGTCGTCGCCGATCCCGTAGAACTCGTTCTCCGCCAGCATCGGAAACGAGGGCGAGCTGTCGACCGAGAACCACAGCACCTTTGACATGAGCTTCAGCGCGCGCTTGTAGCCGTCGAATTGGGAAATCTCCGAGGCGCACCACGTCCAATTGTGCTCGGCATTGGTGTGGATGAAGATCAAGCAGTCGGCTTTCGCCGTGTTGTCGATCATCCACTGCCGCCATTCCGCGCCGCCGGGAATCTCCTCGCACACGAAGCATTCCAGCGAACGCTGATCGTCCAGGCTGCTGAGATATTCGAGCCGTGCTTTCAAAAGCCGTGCAAGAAATCTGTCTTCGGCGCGATGGCTGATAAAGACCGAGAAATCATTGGGCATGGCAAAATCCGATCTGCATGAACTTTATGCGACGGCTGGCCGTGTCGCATCGGCCGGATGCCGCGGCTGCACGTCTTGCCGCGCATCCATGATAGCCCGGCTCTGAAACCTGCGATCGCCGGACGCGAAAAAGAAAAGCCGCCTGCCAGTGAAATATCTCACTATACCCTAGGATGTGCTGCGTGCAGAATGCCAAGGGAGCCGGCGTGCTGTGCTCGTCGTGCTCCGTGATGACTGGCTAAGATTTTTCGAAATTTGGCGGATGCGTCGACTTGAACGCATCGCTTCATTTGAAGCCCTGGCGCTGTTGGCGCGAGGGTGTCCGACCAATTGAGCCTTCGGCCGTGATCGGTCGGCCGGATCGAGATCAGCGAAAGTCATTGTGCGGGGGCAGTCATGCCGAAGACGAAGCAGCAGCATCTTGATCGCGAAGCCGGCCCGAAGCGGATCCTTGCGCTCGACGGTGGCGGCATTCGCGGCATCCTGACGCTCGAATACCTGGCTGCGATCGAGACGCATTTGCGCGACCGATACAAAAACCGCGAGCTGCTGCTGTGCGACTATTTCGATCTGATCGGCGGCACTTCCACCGGATCGATCATCGCGGCCGGGCTCGCCTGCGGCATGACCGTGGACGCCTTGAAGAAGCTGTATCGCGGGATCGGCACCGACATCTTCCAGGAATCGTTCTGGCGCCGCGGGCTGCTGGCCCCGAAATTCGATTCCGACGCCTTGCAGCACGCGCTCGATGCGCAGCTCGGCGCCGATACCGTGCTCGGCGGCGATCGTATCCGCACCGGCCTGATGATCATGACCAAGCGGCTCGACACCGGCAGTCCCTGGCCGCTGCACAATCATCCGGACGCGCCCTTTGCCAAACAGGACGGTGCACTGCGGCTGACACAAGTCGTTCGCGCCAGCACCGCGGCGCCGACCTATTTCAAGCCGGAGGAGATCACGATTTCGGCGCGCGACGGTCACACGGTCAATGGCGCCTTTGTCGACGGCGGCGTCAGCCCGTTCAACGATCCCGCCTTGCAGCTCCTGATGCTCGCTGCCCTCAACGGCCACGGTTTCCGCTGGCAAAGCGGCCACGACAGGCTGCTGCTGATTTCTGCCGGCACGGGCGTATTCAAGGCGACATATTCGACGGAGCAGATCCTCCGTATGCCGGCGGCGGAACAGGGCGTGCGGTCGCTGCAATCGCTCATGGACGATTGCGGACGGGTCAATCACGGCATGCTGCAATGGCTGACCAGGTGCCTGACCCCGTGGTCGATCGATCGTGCGGTCACGGATATGCTGGCCGATAGCCAGGGCGGACCGCAGCTCGCGACCTATGCGCGCTACAATGTGCTGCTGGAAACCGCGTGGTTGAAGGACAAGCTCGCCATCGACCGGTCAACGGACGCGGTTGCGAAGGTCGCCGCGATGGACGACCCGAGCAACATGGACGAGCTCGCCGGAATCGGCGCGCTCGCCGCGAAGGTGCAGGTCAAGCCGGAACACTTCCCGCAGGCCTTCGATATCGCGTGATGCCGCGCGTACCGGCGCGTCGCGACACGCCGATCCCGGCTTCGACAAGGAATTCGCCTTCGGTTAAGTTCGTCACCTGGACACGATGATCCAATCATTAAGTCGAGGTGTCGCGATGGCTACCGAACAAGACGCCAAGTCACCGAACACGGTGGTTCTCTTCAGCGGTCACATGATCGATGCGCCAGATCGAAAGACCCCACGCTTTCCACCGGACAAGGAGGCCGTTGCGGCCGCTGCGATCGCCGACGCGCTGGCGAAGATCGGTGTCACCAAGGGCGATCTTGCGATTTGCGGCGGCGCCTGCGGCGGCGATCTGCTGTTTGCGGAAGCCGCGCTCGCGCAGGGCATGCGGCTTGAGATCTATATTCCGTTCGACGAGCCGACGTTCCTTGCTGGATCGGTCGATTTCGCCGGCGGCGATTGGCGCGCGCGCTATTTTGCTGCGAAATCGAAAGCGACGCTCCATGTCATGCCCGACGAACTGGGTCCGCTGTCGGCCGGTGAGAACGCCTATGAGCGCGACAATCAATGGATGCTGGAGCGCGCCGCCCGGTTTGGCGACAAGAAACTTGCCTTCATCTGCCTGTGGAACGGCGAAGGCGGCGATGGTCCCGGTGGCGCCAAGCACCTGATGGACGAGGCGGGGCGCAAGACGACGTGGGTTTACTGGCTGGATACGAAAAAATTATGGGACTAGGAGATTTCAGGAATGCCGTCATGTTTCATGATCATGCCTTACGGCCGCAAGGCGACCCAGGCTGAGCCGGGGCGTGGGCCGACCGAGATTGACTTCAACGCGTTGTGGGATCGTTGCTATGTCCCGGTTATCAAGGCGCTCAAGTATGAGCCGGTGCGCGCTGACCAGGACACCAGCGCATTGATCATCAGCGAGATGCTGGAGCGGCTCTACTTCGCCGATCTGGTGCTGGCCGACATGACGATCCCGAACGGCAACGTGTATTACGAGGTCGGTATTCGCCACGCGTCGCAGGAGACAGGGTGTGTCCTGCTCGCGGCCGACTGGTCCAAGCCACTGTTCGACGTCGCGCAGATGCGAACCATTCGATATCCGCTGCCCGAAGGCGAGATTACCGAGGCGACCGCCGTCGCCGTGCAGGGCGCGATCAAGGATCAGATCGAGGCGCGTCGTGACGGAGTTTCGCCGATGCACCAGTCGATCCCTGGCTATCCCTGCAAGGTCGATCCGGCGAAGGCGATAACCATGCGGGATCAACTCGCCGAGCAGGCCGAATTCCAGACCAAGATCCGGGCGGTGCGTGCGGCACCCAAGGCGGAGCGCATGAAGCGCGCGCAGGCACTGGTCGCCGTGGAGGGGAATCCGCCCCTAAGCTACGCGAAGGCCCTCGCCCTGTTGCTGTTGTTGCGCGACTGCGTCGATACCAAAGCGGATTGGAACGTCCTGCTCGACTACACCAGCGGACTCCCCAAGCGTTTCGCGAACCAGGCGGAGGTGCAGGAAAATCGCGCATTCGCTGTTGCCCAGATAGGCGACGATGTTCGGGCCGTCGCCGAAATCCAGACACTGATTGATCTCGCGGGGCCAACGCCGGAACGCTTTGGCCTGATGGGCGGTCGCTACAAGCGCCTCTCCAAGGCACCGACGGCGAGCGCATCCGAGTGCAAGGAAGCCCTTGCCAAGGCGATCTGCTGCTATGAGCAGGGAATGGACCTTGATCTCAACGCCTATTATTGCTCCAGCAATCTGCCGCGACTCTATCGGCGGCGGGGAAAAGCAGGTGATGAGGAGCGCGCGCAGACGACCCTTCGTGCGGTCATCGCGGCCTGCGAGCGCGCGAGGCGGCTACAGATCGCCGATCGATGGTACCGCCCGACGCTGCTCGTCGCAGCTTTTGACCTGGGCGAGGCCGACACGGCTGACGACCTTGCGGAGGATGTGATTGCCGAAGGCAAAGCCAAGTGGGAGGTCGATAGCGTGATCGAGGACCTCGAAACCACCGTTGCGCAGGTCACCGACCCCGCAAAGCGCGCGCGATTGTCCGCCATCGTCGACAAGATCAAGACAGCCTGATCGCGCGCGTCTTGCATTCCGGCGTCAGCCGAGCCGCATCGACAGCTCGACGTCTCCGCCGAACGGCACCGACAGGTAGCCGTTCGCCGGCGCGCGCACCCGCGCCAGATAGTCGGGGCTGTAGTCGGCGTTGTCGGCGACGACGAAGGCGCCGGGCTTCAGGCGGCTCTCGACGAGATCGAGGATGTCGGGATAGAGCGCCTTGGCGCCGTCGAGCAGCACGAGGTCGATCGTATCGGGCAGGCCAGTGCGTAGCGTCGTGAGCGCGTCGCCTTCGCGGATCTCGATGAGGTCGTCGAGACCACCGGCGACGAGATTGTCGCGGGCGCGCGCCGCCTTGGACGGTTCGAACTCGCTGGTGATCAGGTGTCCGCCGCCATTGTCGCGCAGCGCGGCGGCAAGATGCAGCGTCGAGATCCCGAACGAGGTGCCGAATTCGACGATGTTGCGCGCGCGAGCGCCGCGCGCCAGCATGTAGAGCAGCGCGCCGGTGTCGCGCGAGACGGCGAGCGGCGCATTCTTGAACCGCTCGTAGAGCGCGCGGTAGTCGGTCCTGCTCTGCATCAGGCGATCCCGTTCCTCGTCGGAAAGGTCGGCGACCGCGAGCTGGGTTTGCTCCACCGCGGCGGAAGCCTGCTCGAACAGGCGATCGAGCAAGCCCGCGAGTTTCGGTGAGGTGAGGGTGGTCATATCTGGTCTCCGGTTCGTCAACGGCGCGTCCTTGCGCCTCGCCAGAAATACGAATAATTAGTCGCATTCGCTAATCGCATTCCCCAAAGTGCTCATAGGGCGTCCATGGCCAGGCGGCGAACGTCTTCAATTTCCTCGCGAAAACAGCCGCAACAGGCCCGCTCGAGCGAGCTCGTCGCGGCCATTCTCGATGCCGCTGTTCAGGTTTTGACGAAGGAGGGGGCGCAGCGTTTCACCACGGCGCGGGTGGCCGAGAGGGCCGGCGTCAGCGTCGGCTCGCTGTACCAGTATTTCCCGAACAAGGCCTCGATCCTGTTCCGGCTACAGAGCGACGAGTGGCGGCAGACCACGGCGATGCTGCGCGATATCCTCGAAGACGCCACGCGGCCGCCCCTGGACCGGCTGCGCGCGCTGGTGCACGCCTTCATCCGTTCCGAATGCGAGGAGGCCGCGGTGCGCGTCGCGCTCAATGACGCAGCCCCGCTCTATCGTGACGCGCCCGAAGCGCGCGAGGTGCGGGCATCGGGCGAGCGCATCGTCGCGGTCTTCATGCGCGAGGCTTTGCCGGACGCTTCCGACGCGATCCGCGCGACGGCCGGCGGTCTGATCACGACGACGCTGAGCACGGTCGGCAAGCATTTCTCGGAAAGCCCGCGAACGCGCGCGGAGATCAAGGCCCATGCCGACGCCATGGCCGACATGTTCTGCGCCTATCTCAGGCATCTCCGGGATCGTTGAGGCGGGCACGCCGAGCGGAGACGTGCGCCTCGCCGATGAATACATGCCGGCGCGTCCGCCGTCCCAGATACGTCAGAGAGCGGCCGCTAACTCATTGCAGTTGCTTGCGATTAAGCGCGTATCTCGAATCGTGTATCAATTTCAGAAATAGATTGTTAATAAATAGAAATACTAAGCAATAGTAGTTGGGAGAGTGAGATGAATTTCAAATACGTCATCGCCGCGCTCGCACTTGGCCTCATGTCAGGCATGGCCAGCGCCGACACCTACACCAGCGTGAATTTCTCGGGCGGAATATTCGGCGGCAACGCGAATGTCTCGGCCCCGTTCACCGGCGTCGTGTCGCCGGGCGACACCTATGCGGGCTCATTCGTCTACGACAACAATCTGGTGCCCGGCGCGGGCAGCGGATTTGTGAATGTCTTTCTGTCGAGTTTTCCTAACGCCGTTCCATCGATCAGCTTCAGCGTGAACGGCCACAACTTCACGGTCACCGATCCGAATGCGGCCATTCAGTACAACAACGGCCAGTTCAACGGATTTTCGATCAATGACGAGTTCAACTTCTCCGGCAACGCCTACCTGCTGCAAGTGAACGGTGGAATCATCAGCGTCGTGCTTGCCAGCGACCCGATAGGGCACAGCTACGTGAATGGCTATGTCAACATCGGGAACGGGAGCCTGACCGGTCAAACACCATTCGTTCCGCAGGTTGCCGCCATCCCCGAGCCCTCGACATGGGCGATGATGATCCTGGGCTTCGCGGGGATCGGGTTCATGGTCTATCGCCGCCGCAATGCGCCAGCGATGGCGTGAGTTGCGGGGACTGTCGAGACCGTTGCGGCAAGCAAGCTGGAGTGTTCTCGAGCGAGGCCGTCGCCGCTTCGCGTGAACAAGCGCATCGGAAAAGCAATCTGGAGCAACGGTTCTGATCCAATCAGAACCGTCGTACGGCTAGACGGCCGTCTCGTATCCGATGTCGAAATCGGACGCGGCGTTGCCACCGCGCATTCCGACATTCTCGCGCGCCACCTCGATCAGGATGATCTTGATGTCGTTGGCCGGCACGCCGAACCGCGCCAGGTTCTCGACGATGGCCTTGTAGAGCGCGCGCTTTGTCGCAACGGATCGGCCGGGAAACATCGTGATCTCGATATGCGTGAACCGCTCACCGGTCCAATCCGGGATCGAGAAACTGTCCGGCGCGTGCTGAACAAGGCGTAGGATCTTGTCATGCAGCGGCGTTCGCAATGTCTCGCTGATCGCATCCTGAATGGCAGCCAGGAATTCGCTGCCTTGGCCGGCGAGCCAGCCTTCGCGTATCTCAACCAGAACGTCAGGCATATCGCTCCCCCCGGAACACCCGCCGATTGTCGAAATTGCTGCGAGCGTATCGGACGCTGCGGCGGTGACAATTCGGATGTTCCGACGGCTCGCTTCGGCCGTGCCGAAGCTGCTCCCGGCGTTGTGCGGATCGCTTGATCCAGCCTCGGCGATGCTGCCGTGCCGAACGCGACCGTGATGTCTACAGATAGTGCTTGGCGGCCAACAGGAATCCGAGCACGCCGCCCGTCACCACGAAAACGGTCACGCCATTGCGGAGGCTGACGCAAGCAGCCGACCAATAAGGAGTGGTCCGGGAGGGGGCCGCGACTTTCTTCGATCTTTGAGGCACGCCTGCGTATTCCTGAAAAGGCGCCGCCACCCGGTCAACGCAGGTGACGACGCCCGTCTGAGGGCTTCAGGGCGAAACCCTGACTCAGCGTAAGCCGTGATGATGAACGGTTCGTATATCGCTGCGGGTTGCAAGCTTGCACGAGGACATCAGCATCGCGAGTTCCGCGGAGCTTCGGTTCCGATTGAGTTGGAATCGAAGCTCCGATTTTTTCTTCTTGCGCGAACCCGTTGTCGAGTTCGCGCGACCGCGCGCTAGAACGAAGCGTAGGCGTTTCGGAACGCGATGGCGCCGGCCAGCGAGCGCGGCCGCGTGCGCACCGCATGTCCATCGTTGCCGCTGGTGACGATCCACTGGCCATTCTCGTGGCCGACGATCTTGCCGACGTGGTGACGCCAGACGACGATCGCGCCGACCGAAGGACCGCCGGCATTGCTGCCGTAGCGTGCCCAGGATCGCGCCAGATTGTACTGCGGACCCGGATCGCTGCCGACCTGGGTGCGCATGAACCAGCCGCACCACGCGGCCGGACGACCGGAATGTGCGTGTGCATAGTGTCGATGATGATGGCGGCCGCGCGCTTCGGCAGCAGACGAAGCAAAGGCCAGGAGCACGGCGACAGCCGCAAGAGTTTTACGCATTACAAAGTCCTCTTGTTGTTGGCAGACCATCCTGATTGTGGGAGGGGCGCAGCGATGATCTGCGATTAGGTTGCGAAGCGACCGCATCGGCCGGGCGACGCAAAACAGAGGCGGGGACATGGCCCGCTCGGGCCTTTAAGAAACGGGCTATGGCCAAAATATGGCGCAGAGCGTGCCGGCATGGAGGTCTGCGCCGACGCCATGGCCGAGATGATCATGCCTGTCGAAACGGTCCCGCGCCCGCCTTGCGTGGTTCGCGCTGCGAGCGAGAAAACGTGATTGGATTGTTGCCGATCCCCCGCCGATTCCGCGGAGCGGCCCGGCTGGTGCGGCTCGCTGACGCGTCTGTGTCTTGACGGTTCGCAACATCGGGGACGACACTGGCGTCAACAAACAACGAGCTCGTAGGCATCTGGTCACGTTCCCGGAGAGGACACCATGTCGAAGCGAAGCAGCTCGCGCCGCGATGGCGCGCCCGATTCCAGCCGTCGGAATTTCCTGAAAGGAGCGACGATCGCCGGCGCGGCCGCGCTGAGTACGCCGGCCGCGGCCAATGCCGCGATCCCGGCGCTCCCGGAAGAGCGTCCCAAGGCAGCGCCTCCCGGAGCGCGGCTCGCGGCCGCCGACGCGGCGCCGCCGCCGGCCGATCCGGTCAATCAGACGTCGAGCGGCGGCGACTTCATGGTCGACGTGCTGAAGACGCTCGACATCGACTATCTCGCGATGAACTGCGCCTCGAGCTTCCGCGGCCTGCACGAGGCCGTCATCAATCATGGCGGCAACAGGAAGCCCGAGATCATCACCTGCCCGCATGAAGAGATCGCGGTGCATATGGGCCAGGGCTACGCCAAGATGGAAGGCAAGCCGCTCGCCATGATCTGCCACGGCGTGGTCGGGCTCCAGCATGCCTCGATGGCGATGTACAACGCCTGGTGCGACCGCGTCCCCGTCATCGTGATGGGCGGCAACATCATGGAGGGCGACAAGCGCGCGCCGGGCGCCGAATGGCCGCATTCGGCGATCGATCCCGCGGCGTTGACGCGCGACTTCGTCAAATGGGACGATCAGCCGGCCTCGCTCCAGCATTTCGCTGAATCGGCGGTGCGCGCCTACAAGATTTCGACCACGCCGCCGATGGCGCCGGTGATGCTGTCGCTCGACCAGGAATTGCAGGAAAACCCGATCGAGAATCGCGACCGCCTGCGCATCCCGAAGTTCACCGCCGCGGTCCCGCCGCAAGGCGACGATGCGGCGCTGGCCGAGCTCGCCAAAATGCTGGTCGCGGCCGACAACCCGGTGATCCTGTGCGACCGCATGGCGCGCACGCCGGCCGGCATGCCGCGTCTGGTCGAGCTCGCGGAGACATTGCAATGCGCCGTGATCGACAATTACGGCCGCATGAACTTCCCCTCTCGCCATCCGCTCAACCAGTCGTTCCGGCGCTCGATCCTGTCGCAGGCCGATCTGATCCTGGCGATGGAGGTCAACGATATCTGGGGCACGCTCAGCGATTTCCACGATCGCATCGTGCGTACCTCGGAGCCGCGCTACAAGAAGACCGCCAGGATCGTCACGCTCGGCACCCGCGGCCTCTACATGAAGGCCAACTATCAGGATCTCGGCCGCTACCAGGAGGTCGACCTCGACATATCCGGCGACGCCGAGGCGAGCCTGCCGACATTGACCGAGCAGGTGAAGCGCCAGATCGACGAGGGCCGCAAGGCGGCGTTCGACGCGCGCGGCAAGAAGCTCGCGGCGGCCAAGCTCGCCACCGTCGAGCAGGCGAAGCTCGACGCCACGATCGGCTGGGACGCGAGCCCGATCACCACGGCGCGGCTGTGCGCCGAGCTCTACAGCCAGATCAAGGACGAGGATTGGTCGCTGGTCGGCACCTCGATCGGCTTGGCATGGCCGCATCGCTTGTGGGATTTCAAGAAGCCTTATCAATGGAACGGCGTCGCCGGCGGTGGCGGTGTCGGCTATACCCTGCCGGCCTCGCTGGGCGCTGCGCTCGCCAACAAGCGGCATGGACGATTGACGGTTGCGATCGGCGGCGACGGCGATTTCATGTTCGTGCCGTCGACGCTATGGACCGCCGCGCATCACCAGATCCCGATGCTCTACATCGTGCACAACAACCGCGCCTATCATCAGGAATACATGTACCTGCAGGCGATGGCAGCGCGCCATGGCCGCGGCATTACCAACACCGATATCGGCACCACGATCAAGGATCCCTTCGTCGACTACGCGACGCTCGCCAAGGGGTTCGGCGTCTATGGCGAGGGTCCGATCAACGACCCGAACCAGCTTGCGCCGGCGCTGAAGCGTGCGATCGCCATGGTCAAGGGCGGCCAGCCGGCGCTGCTCGACGTCGTGATGGATCAGCGTTGAGGGGGATGGCGATGATGACGATCGGTCGATCCGTGATACGCCTCGCAACCGTCGCCGCGATCGCGGGGGCATTCGCCGCCGGTGGCGGCATCGCCGCGCGCGCCGATGACGTGCCGCCGGCAGGCGATCCCGTCAACGGCAAGCGGCTCTACCTCGCCGACGGCTGCTTCGAATGCCACGGCCGCGCCGGGCAGGGCGGCCGCTTCAACTATCTGACGCCTGCGCTGGCGCAGATCGCGCTGCCGGTGGAGTCCTTCATCGCCTTCCTGCGCGAGGCGCCGAACGACATGCCGTCGTTCTCGGCCGACGTGCTGTCGGACAAGGATGCCGCCGACATCCACGCCTATCTCAGCTCGCTGCCTGGTCCGAAGGCGCTCAAGGACATTCCGCCGATCCTGAACCAGTAGGGCCTCGCACTCGTCACCAGCGGTAAGAGACGCTGCCGATCACGGCCCGTCCGGGGCCAAGCCAGCAGGCGTAGGTTTCGAAGCACATGCCGTTGCGTCGATCGAACAGGTTGGTGCCATTGACGGCGAACCGCCAATGCTTCTGATATTCGTAGGACAGCGTGGCGTCGATCAGCGCATATCCCGGGACCCTGAATGTGTTGAGATTGTCGCCCCAGGTCTCTCCGATGTAACGAACGCCGGCGCCGAGGCCGAAGCCCGCCAGCATGCCGTCGTTGAAATGATATTTCGCCCATAACGACGCCATGTCGGTCGGCGTGTTGTAGGGCGTCTTGCCCTGGGTGTCGTCGTTCGCCTTGGTGAATTTCACCTCCTGACGGGTATACGCCGCCGTCAGGTCCAGGCCTTCGGTCAGGCTGACCAGGGCCTCAAGCTCGATGCCGCGCGACCGGGTCTCGCCGACCGCCACGGAGTAGAGCGGATTGACCGGATCGGCCGTCAGACCGTTCTGCTGCCTGATGTCGAAGGCCGCGATCGTGAACATGCTGCGCGAGCCGGGCGGCTGGAATTTGAGGCCGACCTCGTTCTGGGTGCCGGTCAGCGGCTTGAAGCCCTGTCCGTTGCGGTCCGAGCCGATTTGCGGAATGAACGACTGCGCATAGTTGTAATAGGGTGCGAAGCCGCTGTCGAAATTGTAGATGGCGCCGACGCGGCCGCTGAACGCGCTGTCGTTCTGCTTGCTGGTGACGTCGTTGACCTGTTCATACTGGCTGGTCCGCGCGAAATCCTCCCGACCGCCGAGCACGACGGTGAGGCGTCCGAGCTTGATCTGGTCCTGCGCATAGATTCCGGCCTGCGAGGAATTTCCCTGCAGGCGGGTGTCGTTATAGTCCGGAGCAACGAAGCTCTGGAAATACACCGGATTGAAGATGTTCAGATCCGGCAGCGATCCGTAACCCTTCATCACACTGGTGTCTTGATATTGGTAATCGACGCCAAAGAGCAGCGTGTGATCGAGAATGCCGGTCGAGATCTTCTTCTCGGCCTGGTTGTCGACGTGGAAGGTCGTGAGCGTGGCTTGGGCTAGTCCGCTCAGGCGACTGAGCGACACGTTGTCGGACGCCAGTCCCGGATACCATCCGAAGGTCGCCTTGGAGGCGAAGTCGAGATGCGCGACCCGCATATTCTGTCGGAAGGTCCAATCCTCGTCGGTCTTGTGCTCGAACTGATAGCCGATGGAATATTGGTTCTTGGTCGTTGCGTTGTAGTTTGGATCTCCGCCGAAGAAGCTGTTGGACAGGCGCCCATACGGATTCGGCAGGAAGGTGCCTGATGCCGGCAGATAGCCGGCGACGCCGCCGGTAGAGATGTGCATGTAGGTCGCCTCGATGTTGAGCTTGGTCGAGGCGTCCGGCTGATATGTGATCTGCGGCTGGAGGTAGACCCGATCATCCGGCATGTAGTGGACATAGCTGTCGCTGTCGCGCGCAACTCCGGTGAACCGATAGAGCAAGGTGCGGTCGTCGTTGGCCGGACCGCTGAGGTCGAACTGCACCTGCTTGCGGTTGAAGGTGCCGAACTGGACTCCGATTTCGTGAAACGGGTCCTCGGTGGGCTTCTTGCTGATCAGGCTGACCAGTCCGCCGGGATAGTTCTGGCCGAACAGGACCGAACTCGGTCCCTTCAGGATGTCGACGCGCTCCAGCGCGTAAGGCTCCGCCGACCAGGAGGTATCGGGGCTCTCGATGCGCGGCAGGCCGAGGCCGTCCAGATAGAATCCGGACGTCGACTGATTGAAGCCGCGGATCGAATACCAGTCCATGCGCGCATCCGGTCCGTAGAGATCGGTCTGGACACCGGCGGTGTACCTCATCGCATCGTTGACGGTCTGGGCGTCCCGGTCGGCGATCTGCTTGCGCGTCACCACCGAGATCGACTGCGGTGTCTCCATGATCGGTGCGTCGATCTTGGTCGCTGCGGCGCTGCGCGATGCGACATAATCCTGCACCGGTCCCCAAGCGGTTTCCGGTCGTTGTGGTGTCGTGTTGCCGTTCGCCACCGGCGGTACGGTCCTGCCGCGGCTCGCATTTCGTCGGCCGCGAACAATGGAGCGGGACGACTGGCCGGCCTGGATTGATTTCGGTGCATTCCGTTTTGCCGGGCGGGCCTGGACTTCGATCGGCGGCAGCGATGTTGCGCCGGACATCGGTGCGGTGGTTTGAGCCGAAGCGCTTTGGACCAGACAGAACCCGAATGCCAGACAACTCGAGGCAGCGATTGCGCCTTGGACGGCGCTATTCTTGAACAACATTGAAAAGTACGCTCCGGACTTGAACGAAGAGAATCCGGACTTGCTCTAGCTCGACGTCGCTTCTACGCAATCCACGCTCGCCTAGAAGCTTTCCAAGTCAGGCGGTTGTGCGCTGATTGTTGCTCCGCGATCGCACGGTGTTCGACTTAGAGCGATTCAATTTCGGTCTGGCGCCGCGGCGCGTACTCGATTTCGAGCGCGCCTGGCCGCGTGGTGCAGCTACGCGACGTCGACCGGTCGCGCTGGGCGTAGGCAGGCCAAGCCTAGGTCAGAGGTCGCCGCGGCCGAGCAGCGCGTGCAGTGCGGCTTGCCGCATGATCGAGAAGATCGACTGCTCGTCCAGGCCTTTCTTGAGCGTCGCCGCCGTGTTGAGCATGGAGAACACGGCCTGCGTCAACAGTCGTGCCTCGGCTTCGGACAGGTCGGGCCGCAGCGGGGCTACGACAGAGACCCACTCTTCGGCGTACAGCGCCATCTCGCGGCGGATCCTTCGGCGGTCGTGTTCGGGAAGAGCGTGCTCGTTTTTAGTGAAGATGAGCGTGCTCGGCGGTCCTTGCAGGATGAGCCGGATGTGGGATTCGACCATCGCCACGATCGCTGCCTTGGGTTCCCTGGTCGTCTCCGCGATTCGTTTTGCGACCTCGTGCACGACCTGCGTCGGCTCCTCCAGAACCGCGATCAGCAAGGCCTGCTTGTTCTGGAAGTGGCGATAGAGTCCGGGACCGGTGATGCCGGCGCGCGCAGAGATCATCTCGACGGTCACTGCGTCGTAGGAGTGATGCAGGAAGAACTCGGCGGCGACCGAGATCAACTGCTCGCGCCGCCGGCTCCTGGATGCGCGCTTGATCGGGAGTGTCTGGATGTTCATCGCGACAAACCGTACCGCACGGCGGGCGCGAAGCAACCCGCTATCCTTCGCTCCGGCGTGATCCTTCGCGGCCTCGGCGTTCCGATCATGGAAACGTCTCCTCTTCTGCCAAAAGTAAATACACACTAACTTTATTGACGGCTACCGGATTCGCCAAACAGGGGGCGGGCATCTGATTCCATACGCTCGTTTCGCAGAAAAATCCGATAATGATAGCATTAGGCTCTAAGATGGGTTCTAAGCAGCCAGCACCAAAAGGCCGTTGACAAGACGCGATAGCTGACAATAAAGTTAGTTCAGATTAACATTAAGGTGCAGAGGAGGCACAACGCATGCGGTTCATCTTCTTCAGCGAAGGGGAGACCCAGCCGGGACACACCCACGCGCACCGCTATCGCGAGCTCATCGATGAAGTGATTCTGGCGGAGAAAGTCGGATTCGATGCGTTCGGGTGCTCCGAACAGCATTTCGCGATCGGCACGGCTTCGACCTCCGCTCCCGAGGTGATCTACCCGTACATGATGGCGCTCACGAGCAGGATCCAGTTCATCCACCTGATCACGCCGCTGCCCAAGAAGATCAATCACGCGCTCCGCGTCGCGGAGCGGCTGGCGACCGAAGACATCCTGTCGAACGGCCGCGTCGGGCTCGCCGTCGGGCGCGGCAACACCACCCTCGCGCTGCACGCCTTCGAGGTCGATCCCGCGGAGACCAAGGCGCAGCAGATGGAGGGCATCGAGGTCATCCGCCGGGCCCTGTCGAACGACATCTTCTCTTTCGTCGGCGAGCACTACAAGATTCCGCCGCGCAGCCTGACGCCCAAGCACGTGACGCTACCCTATCCGCCAATGATGATGGCGACCGCGAGCCCGCAATCGATCGCCGCCGCGGCGCATATGGGCATCGGCGCCATGATGGGCGGCGGCTATAACGGGTTCGCCTCCGTGCAGAGGTCGGCCGAGCTCTATGACAAGGAGCTGGCGAGTGCCGTGCATGTTTACCCGGTGCAGGCGCAGAAGGTCGCCGTGATTTCCGGCGGAATGCATTGCGCCGATACAAATGAGGAGGCGGAGCGGTGGGCGGCGACGCTGGCCCATAGCGTCGCCTTGTCAATCGACGCCTATGAGCGGCTGGCGAAACTGTCCGCCGACTACGGATCGCTCGGCGAGATCAAGAACATTGACTTCAAGAACGAGCGCTATTTGTTCGACGAGTCCGGGAGCTTCATCGTCGGCGACGTCGAGACCTGCATCAGGCAGGTCCAACGGTACGTCGACATGGGCATCGACGCGCTCGCGCTGCGCATCGACGGCATGCCGCACAAGGAGCTGATGAAGTCGATCGAGCTGTTCGGCAAGTACGTCATCCCGAGGTTCAAAAACCCCCGGTCGGTCGTGCGTGCGTCCGACGCGATCCTTGCCGACATCCGCGCCGCCCGCCCCGACCACTATGCCGAGCGCGAGGCCTTTGAAAATGCCAAGGCGGCCGCCGGGACGGTCGACGGATCCGTCCGTAATTCGGCGGCTTCGGCCTGACGCCTATCTGAACAACGGGAGACTGAAAATGAAAGATAAAAAGTACGTGGGCTTGCTCGTGGAGATACGTCCGAGCGGTGTGGCCGTCATCACCATGAACCGGCCCGAAATCCTCAATGCCATCGATTGGCCTATGCATGCCGCGTTGGAGGAGCTGTTCGTGGATCTCGATAACGACCCCGCGGTGAAGGCTATCGTCCTTACCGGCGCTGGTCGCGGGTTCTGCTCAGGCGGCGATCAGAACGCGCTCGATCAGGGCATACATAAGATATCGCCGACGCGCTCGGGCCGACACCTCATTAGAAACATCCTTGAGGTGGAGTCCCCCGTCATTGCCGCCGTGAACGGCGTGGCGGTCGGGTTGGGCGCCACGCTCGCTTTGTTCTGCGACGTTATCTTTGCCCAGCCAAGCGCCCGTTTCGCCGATACGCATGTGACGGCCGGCGTCGTCGCCGGCGACGGCGGTGCTGTCATATGGCCGCTTCTTCTGGGCCCGGCGCGGGCCAAGCATTACTTGATGACCGGTGAATTCATTTCGGCGGAAGACGCGGCGGCAGCGGGCATGATCAACAAGGTCGTGCCGGAAGGCACCGTTCTCGAGTATGCGATCGGATATGCCGAACTGCTCGCGAGCGGTCCCCGTAACGCAATCATCTGGACCAAGTACAGCGTCAACAAGCTGATCAAGGAACAGGCGCATCTCAATCTCGACACCGCGGGTGCGCTCGAGACGCTTACGTTCAATAGCCCCGAGCGGAAAGAGGCCGTCGCGGCCTTCCGGGAGAAGCGCAAGCGCTTCGCAGAAGGCACAAGCTGACGGGCTCGTTGCGTAGCGTATGCGCTCTTTGCGGGCGCAGTGCTTGCTGCGCTCCACGCCGGCTCGGATTCCCTGAGATCAGACAGAGACGCATTCGATGACGGTCCGATACGATAGCGAGGCGGCGACCGGACTGCGGACGGCCGGCCACGACGGCGTCCTGGTCGCAACGCTCGACAGGCCGCCAGCCAACGCCCTGAACCGTCCGCTGCTGCTCGCCATGATCGCGCTGTTCCGAGACCGCGGCGAGGGCGACCCGCCACCGGTGGTGATCACCGGCGCCGGCGATCGGTTCTTCTGCGCCGGCGGCGACATCAAGGAGGTGGACGGAGCTGCCGCCGGCCCGATCCAACAGCGGATGCGGGGATTCCACAATCTGCTCGTCGCGATGGAGCGATACCGGGCTCCGGTGATCGCCGCCGTCAACGGCGACTGCGTCGGCGGCGGCGTCGAGTACGCGCTGTTCGCGGACGCGGTGCTCGCGGCGCCGCACGCCCGGTTCGGATTCCCCGAGATCAGACATGGCCTGCTGCCCGCTGACAAAGGCATCCAGCGCCTCATCCGGTTGATCGGAATGCGGCGCGCGCGCGACCTGCTGCTGAGTGGTGAACTGATCGGTGCCGAGGAGGCGGCGCGGTGGGGGCTCGTCGACGCCATTATCGAGCCCGGCCGACTGATGATCGAAGCGCTCGATCGTGCCCGAGAGGCCGGGCGTCGAGCGCCGGTGCTCTATGCGGCGCTCAAGCATGCCGTCAACGACTACGACGACATCGAAGACCAACAGCGAGCCGACGTCACGCTCGCCAAGGCTGCCTCCTGGATCGACGACCCCGTGGCCCGGAGCCTCCGAGAAGGATGGAGGAAGCAGCGGGCGCCGTCGCGGTCTTCCGGCGGAACGCCGCCGGCACTGAACACCACACCAGACCACACGTAGGCCAGCCAGGCCTGCCAATAGGAAATGGAGCGATATGATGGTCACGAATACCGTCCCCGCAGCCGATGCCCGCGCCCGGCAGGTGCCCGTCCTGAGCGGCGTCACCGACATCGGCGTCGCCAACTTCGAGGCCGTCGACCGCACCTTCGCCCAGATGGTGCAGGACCGCGCGGAAGTCGAACCCGAGGAGGTCGCGTTCTGCCAGTGGGACGGGACGCGCGCGATCCCGACCAGTTGGGCGCAGTACGCTTCGGCCGTACGCGAGGTCACGCTCGGCCTGGCTGCCCTCGGCGTCGCGCCCGGGACAGGGTCGCCATCATGGCGTCGGGCCGCACCGAATGGGTCATGACGGCGCTCGGCATCCTGTCGGCCGGGGCGATCCCGGTGGGCGTCTACCCCACGAGCTCCCCTGCTGAGGTGAGGCAGCTCGTCGGGCACAGCGAGGCCATCGCCATGGTGGTCGGCGATGTCGCCGACGTCGCAAAGGTCGCCGCAATCGCCTCGGAGCTTCCCGCGCTGCGCGCCGTGATCAGCTTCGATGATGCCCCGTCGGGGTTGCCCGAAATGGTCGTCAGCAGGACATGGGTCGACCTGCGCGAGACCGGTCGAGCCCATGACGCGGCCAACCCGGCGCTGTTCGACCAACGCCTCGCCGGCGGTGACATCGACCAGCCGGCAGCCTTGTTCTACACCTCGGGCTCTACCGGAGCCCCCAAGGGGGTCGTCCACACCCACCGCACCCTGCAGTACTCGGTGCTCGGCTCCGCCGTGCTCAACCCCGAGCTGACCACGACCCGCCGCGACTCGCTCAGCTTCCTGGGCCTATCCCATGTCGCTCCGGCGCTGTCCGGCGTCTACGCGCCGATCATGACTCGGTCGGTGGTGACTTTCTGCCGCATCGACCAGCTGTCCGAGGCGCTCCGCGGCGTACGTCCTGCGGGGATCGTCTGGCCGCCGCGGCTGCACGAGAAGTTGCTCAGCGTGGCGCTGGCCGCGCTCAAGCAGACGCCGGCACCGTTCCAGAAGTCCTACGAGAACGCGATGGAGGTGGCCCGCGAGGTTGCCGCCGCGCGCCGGCGCGGCGACGCCGTGCCCGCCGAGTTGCAAGCGCGCTACGACCAGGCCCAGCAGCAGGTGTTCCTGCCCCTGCGCGCGAAGTTGGGCGTGGACCGCGTCAACGTCGCTTGGACCTCGTCGGGAGCGATGACCCCCGAGGTGCAAGCACTGTGGCAGATGTGGGGGGTGGATCTGCGCGAACTGTATGGCACCACCGAGACCTGCGGCTGGGTGCTCGGGCAGTGGGACCGCGCCTTCCCATCCCCTGGGACCGTAGGCAAGGCCATGCCCGACCCGCGCTTCGCAATCAAGACCAGCAGTGAAGGGGAGCTGCTGGTGAAGGGACCGCTGCTGTTCCGCGGCTACTGGAACAACCCGGAGGCGACGGCAGACGTGATGGACGGAGAGTGGTATCGCACCGGCGACCTCGTCGAGATCGACGCCTCCGGTGAGGTCAAGCTGATCGGTCGGGCCAAGGACATCATCGTCACCAGCGGCGGCAAGACCATCAGCCCGCAGCCCATCGAGGTGCGCCTGAAGGCCAATCCCCTGATCGAGGAGGCTGTGGTCGTCGGCGACGGCCGCAACTACCTCACCGTTCTCATCTGGCCGACCGAGACGGCCGGCAGGCTCGACAGCGATGCGCTGCATCAAGGCCTGCAAGCCTGGATCGATAAGCTCAACGCCGACCTCGCACGCCCCCTTCAGCTCAAGGACTTTCGGATCGCACCACGCGCGCTCTCGCCCGGCGCGGGCGAGCTCACGTCCAAGGGCACGATCCGTCGGCCAGCAGTGCTCAAATCGTTCAGCGCACTCGTGGATGAGATGTACAGCGCCGCGGAACACAACGAGTTCGCCGACCAGGCGCGGCTCCAGGGTTGAAGGAGCCAGACGTGATGCGTTCCGAGCAACCGCGTGAGCTGCGGATCGAACACCTGACCAGCGCCGAGATCGCCGAGGCGATCGCGGCCGGCGCCCGCACGGCGATCCTTCCGCTGGGTGCGATCGAGCAGCATGGACCTCATCTTCCGCTGTCGATGGATAGTGATCACGCCGATGCGCTCGCGGTCCGCATCGCCCGCAAGCTCGGCGCTGCACTGGTCCTGCCTACGGTCAAGGTCGGGTACTCGCCCCACCACCTCGGTTTCTGCGGCTCGCTTTCGGTGCGTCCCGCTACGCTAGAGGCGATCTGCCTGGACTATTGTAGCAGCCTCGCCGCGCACGGGTTCGCCCGCGTCGTCCTCTTCTCCGGCCACATCGGCAATTACCCGATCATGCGTGACTTCGAGCCGCGGCTGGCCGCGGCACTCGCCCCGGCGCTTCAGGTCATCGTCTATCGAGACAGTGCCGCGATCCTCGACGCATGGCGCAAGTCGGCGCAGTCGGTCGCTGGTCTCGGAAGCCACGTCGGTGGTCACGCAGACGTCGCGGAGACCTCGGTGATGCTCGTCCTGCACCCCGAGAAGGTTCGGCCCGATCGGGCGGCTGCGGGTATCTGGGCACGGTGGACGAGGCGTTCCTGCGGCGGGCGTTCGTCGAGGGCATCGACGCGGTCTCGCCCAACGGTGTCCTCGGCGATCCCGCCGGGAGTTCGAAGGCGATCGGCCACGCTGCGTTGGACGCCGTGACCGATCTCGTCGTCGCGTACGCCACCGCACACGGAGCACGAGCCGAATGCAATCCATGAGCGAGCAGATGGACAGCAGGATGCTGCGCGACGCCTTCGGCGCGTTCCCGACGGGCGTCGTGGCCGTGGCGGCACAGGTCGACGGGAGGCTGGTGGGTCTTGCGGCCTCCTCGTTCACCTCGGTGTCGCTCGAACCTCCGCTGGTGTCATTCGCCGTCGCGAAAGGCTCGACCACGTGGCCCGAGCTACGCCGAGCCGAGCACCTCGGAGTCACCGTGCTCGCTGAGGACCACGGCGCATTGTGTCGGCAGCTCGCCGGACCGGCTCGCGAACGGTTCACCGACGTCGCCTTCGAGATCATCGACAGCGGTGCAGTGATGCTCGCCGAGGGGATCGCCAAGTATGACTGCACTGTCCGCGAGGAGCTGGAGGCGGGCGATCATGTCATCGTGCTGCTCCAACTCCATGGCGTCGTCGTCGATAGCCGCAGGCAGCCCCTCATCTTCCACCGCAGCGGGTTCGGAAGGCTCGCATTGCTTGAGGAAAGGCCATGATCTTGCGGTATGTAGTCCCGACTTGCAGCGCAAGCCTTCTACTTGCGACGTTCGGCACCGCTTTCGCGCAGAAAGCATACGATGCCGGTGCGACCGATACCGAGATCAAGATCGGCAACATCATGCCGTATAGCGGCCCGGCCTCCGCCTTCGGCATTCTCGGAAAGATCGAGGGCGCCTACTACAAGATGATCAACGATCAGGGCGGCATCAACGGCCGCAAGATCAACTTCATCAGCTACGACGACGGCTATTCGCCTCCCAAAGCCGTCGAGCAGGCGCGCAAGCTTGTCGAGAGCGACGAGGTGCTGCTGCTGGCGGGCGTGCTCGGCACGCCGTCTAACTCCGCCATCCAGAAATATATGAACGCCAGGAAGGTGCCGCAGCTCTTCGTGTCGTCCGGCGCGACCAGATTCGGCGACTACAGGAACTTTCCGTGGACGATGGGCTGGCAAGCTGACTATCAAATCGAAGGACGCGTCTACGCGACGTACCTCCTCGAGCAAAAGCCCGACGCCAAGGTCGCCATTCTCTATCAGAATGACGATTTCGGCAAAGACCTGCTCAAAGGTGTGAAAGATGGCCTTGGCGAGCGCGCTGCAAAGATGATCGTCGCGGAAGAGCCATACGAGATCATTGAACCCACAGTCGAAAGCCATATCGTCAAATTGAAAGCAAGCGGCGCTGATACCTTCTTCAGCATGACCACGCCCAAGGCTGCTGCGCAAAGCATCAAGAAGGCCGCGGAGCTCGGCTGGAAGCCAGTTTATTTTCAGAGCCTCATCGGCGCTTCAAGCACGGTGCTGAAGTCGGCCGGCTATGATAACGCCCAAGGCATCCTGTCGGCGGCCTTTTCAAAGGATACTGATCGGCAGTGGGATGACGACGAAGGGATGAAGAGGCTTAGCGCCTTTCTCGCCAAATATGCTCCGGAGGCCGACAAGGGCGACGGAAGCGTCGTCTACGCCTATGGGGTCGCGGAGACCGTCGTTCAAGTCTTGAGACAGTGCGGCGATACGCTGACGCGCGAGAACATTATGAAGCAGGCCGCCAACCTGAAGGATTTCGCGCCCGATATCCTTCTGCCGGGCATCTCCATCAACACATCTCCGACCGATTACTATCCGGTCGAGCAACTGCGGATGATGCGCTTCAAGGGTGAGAAATGGGAAATGTTTGGTGATGTCATTGACGGCAAGAGACCGGAATGACCACCGCTGGCGGCGTACTCAGCACCGCTGACAAGGCAAACTATCCGCCAGGACGTTGATCTTCAGGATTCCGTATATCGTGGCCCGTCACGGACCGGCCAAGTGGCTTCGCCGGACACGTTTCGCTCTTGCAGCCTTGGCGTGGCTGCGCCACGCGAAGCCCGCAAGGGCGAAGCGTGGTGCCCCTGGCCGATAGTCGCCTAGAGCCATAACCATTTGAATTTAAAACCACTTTTATCGCCGATTGCTGTCGATACCAGCACAAATACCAGCAGGATGACGCGCGGTATTCACTTGCAAAAATAAAGCTGCGGGCTCCTCGGCAGCAGGCACGGTCCGCGCGGCTTTTTGTCTCCACAATCGGCCGACCGGAGTCGAACCCGGCTCAGGCTCGAAATCTTTGGAGGAGGCAGACGACCGCTTACTCAGCAGCTTTCCGTCGTCTTCGAAGTGGAATGATTGAAAATCGTGGGTTTGACTGTCATTCGGCCTGCAATATTGCCCCCTAAGCCGGGGGTTCGGCGTCCAAAATTGACCCCCACCACTGGGCTATTGCGCCACCTGCTTTGGGCTAAAGCAGGTGGTTGGGGATGCTGGTTGTGGAGACGATTGCGCGCATACGGCGCGAGCACTTCATCAAAGGCAAGACGATCAAGGAGATCGCCCGTGACCTGAAGGTGTCGCGGAACACGGTCCGGAAGGTGCTGAGGTCGGGAGAGACCTCGTTCGAGTACGAGCGGTCGGTGCAGCCGCGGCCAAAGCTGGGACGATGGGCAGTAGAGCTTGACGGATTGCTGGCGGCGAACGCGGCCAAATCGGCTCGTGAACAGCTGACGTTGATCCGGATCTTCGAAGAGCTGCGCGGCCGCGGCTACGACGGCGGTTACGATGCCGTGCGGCGTTACGCCAGGCGGTGGAGCAAAGAACGCGGGCAATCGACCGCGGCGGCTTATGTCCCGCTGAGCTTTGCCCCAGGCGAAGCCTACCAGTTCGACTGGAGCCACGAGGTGGTCTTGCTGAGCGGGACCACGGTGATGGTGAAGGCCGCCCATGTCCGGCTCTGTCACAGCCGCATGCTGTTCGTGCGGGCCTATCCGCGGGAGACGCAGGAGATGGTGTTCGACGCCCACGACCGGGCGTTCGCCCTGTTCAAAGGCACCTGCACCCGCGGCATCTACGACAACATGAAGACCGCCGTAGAGACGATCTTCGTCGGTAAAGGGCGTCTCTACAATCGCCGCTTCCTGCAGATGTGCAGCCACTATCTGGTCGATCCAGTCGCCTGCACGCCGGCGTCGGGCTGGGAGAAGGGGCAGGTCGAGAACCAGGTCGGGCTGGTTCGGGAGCGCTTCTTCACGCCGCGGCTGCGGTTCAAAAACCTCGACGAGTTAAACGCCTGGCTGCTCGACAAATGCATCGCCTATGCCAAGGCTCATCGCCATCCGGAGCTGGTCGATCAGACGATCTGGGAGGCGTTCGAAGCCGAACGCCCCAAACTCGTTCCCTATGCCGGCCGCTTCGACGGCTTCCATGCGGTGACGGCATCGGTCTCGAAGACCTGCCTGGTGCGCTTCGACAACAACAAGTACTCGGTCGCAGCCAGCGCAGTCGGACGGCCGGTCGAAGTTCAAGCCTATGCCGATCGCATCGTGATCCGTCAGGATGGACGCATCGTTGCCGAGCACCCGCGATCCTTTGGCCGCGGCGATACCGTCTACGACCCGTGGCATTATGTGCCGGTGCTCGCCCGCAAACCCGGCGCCTTGCGCAACGGTGCTCCCTTCAAAGACTGGGTGCTGCCGGCCGCGATCGAGCGGATCCGGCGCAAGCTTGCCAGTACCGAAGATGGCAATCGGCAGATGGTCGACATCCTCAACGCGGTGCTGACTGACGGTCTGCCCGCGGTGGAAGCGGCCTGTGCCGAAGCGCTCGGTCATGGCGTCCATTCCGCCGATGTCGTGCTCAATATCCTGGCCCGTCAACGTGAACCCGCCCCACCGGCCAACATCATGACGCCGGCCGCACTGACGCTCCGTCATGCGCCGATTGCCGATTGTGCCCGCTACGACAACCTCCGGAGGACCATCTGATGGAACGAACCCAAATCTTCGACCTCATGGGCGAACTCAAGCTCTACGGCATGAAGGCTGCCTTCGACGAGATCATGGCAACTGCCGTCAAGCGCCAGCACGAACCTCAGCGCATTGTCGGCGACCTGCTCAACGCCGAGATCAACGAGAAGCAGGCCCGCTCGATCAAGTACCAGCTCACCATCGCCAAGCTGCCGCTTGCCAAGGACATCGCCGACTTCCAGTTCGACGGCACGCCGATCAATCAGACTCTCGTCAATGATCTCGCTGGCGGCGGCTTCATCGCCCAACAACGCAACGTCGTGCTGGTTGGCGGCACCGAGCCCGCTTCATAATGCTCACCTTTCTATCTCGTTAGAGTTCCAGTTCTTTTTGTAGCGGATTGCCGGACGGCGGACGTCTGAGGCGCCGCGCGGTGGCAGCTCGTTTGACGTCAGGACGCTCAAGATCGGCTGCTTTGATGATCCAAGGTGCCCCTTTGCAAAGCTGGCTCGCCGCGAGCTGGCCGTCCTTGATCAGACGTCGCACGGTTGACGGGCTGACGGAGAGGGCCGCGGCCGCCTCGTCCAGAGTGACCTCGCCGCGGTCGCGGCGCTCGCCTTCGCGATAGGCTGCGATGTCGTTGTGGCTGCGCAAGCTGCACACTCGCGACTTGGTCCAGCCATTGCCGCGCCCCGTGGTCTTGCCGGAGCGGTTGAGCACCGACGCGATTGCTTTGTCCGGCATCTGCCGCGCCAGCACGCGCACGAGATCGACTGTCTCTCCCGTTGCGCTCCAGCGGTGCTGGCCGGAGCGATTCTTCTTGACCTTGAGAGCGGAGTGGTCGCCGCCGTGCCAGCGGATCACCAGATCGAGCGCGTTGTCCTCGACGCGGACGACGATCTCGTCGATCAGCGTTCGCACGATCCGCTTGCGCGTCTCGGGTGCCACGCCGGCACTTGACCAAGCACGCTCCAGGTCGGCGCCTAGCGTCATCAGCCGCTCCCTGTCAGCAGGTGTGAGATCAACAGCGGGCGAAGCCGTCAGTCCCTCCAGCTCGGTCTCCAGATTGCGCACGACCGCCAGCCGGTCGTTCCATCGCTTTTCCAGCTCGGCGGCGACGAGGCGGTTGTCGGGATCGACGGCATCGTATTGGCGGCGCGCGCGCCCCACCTCATAGCGAGCCTGCTCCAGCGCCAGCTCGACTTGGCCGCGTTTGTCTTCGTTCGCACGGCTGCGCGCAGCCTGCGCGGCGAGTGCCGCCTCGATACCGAGCGGCTGCAGGCGCTCGATCACCTCGGCGGCCACGTCACGATCGATCCGCATGCCGCCGAACGAGATGCAAGGGTCACCGCCATGATTGTTGGCGCCGCCCCGACAATGGTAGCGACCGGTGTTGCCGTTCTTGCCGGAGTAGGCGACGTGAAGTTTGCGCCCACAATGGCCACAGCGCAGCAGGCCGGCGAGCAGAGCCTCACCTCGGCGCAGGGCACCGCGGCTCATCGGGTTCTTGCCGTTGGCGTTGTCCGCAATCAGGCCGAGGTTCCTCTCATGGTCCGCCCAGCTCAGATAACCCTCATGATGGTTCGGGATCAACACCTCCCAATCCTTGCGCTCCTTCTTGAAGCCGCGAACCACCTTCTTGCGGCCGGCCTCGATGCTGATGCGGCTGCCGGTGCGCCCGAATGCATACGCGCCGGCATAGATTGGGTTGGTCAGAATGTGCAGGATCGTGTTGTAGACCGGCAGCTTCCACTCGACCAGGCGGCCTTCGGCGCCATAGGTGACGGCGGGCAACGGAACGCGCTCGTGTCTGAACCAGAGGTGCACCTGACGCACCGACTGCATCTCGGTGAACTTGGCGAAGACGAGCGCGATCGCCTCGCCGACGCGCCGATCCGGGTCCTTCTCGATGCGGTTGTGGCCGACCCGCACGTAGCCGACGGCGACCGTCATGAACAGCTCGCCCCGGCGCGCCTTCTGCTTCAGCGCTTCGAGCGAGCGCTGGCGCAGTACCGACAACTCCATCTCGCTCATGGTGCCCTTCATGCCGAGCAGTAGGCGATCGTTGGGCTGTCGCGGATCGTAGACGCCGTCCTCGTCGGCGATCAGTGTGCCGACGAGACCGCAGAACTCAAGCAGCGTGTGCCAGTCACGACCGTTGCGTGCGAGCCGCGACGCCTCGATCGAGACCACGACCCCGACGCGGACCTCACAGATGGCGGCCAGCAGCTTCTCGAAGCCGGGCCGCGCGACGCCACCGCCGGAGCGGCCGAGATCGTCATCGATGACGGCAACATCGCTCCAGCCCAGCTGTCGCGCGCGCTCCGGCAAATTGTACTGACGGCGCTTACTTTCCAGGTTGTGGACGACCTGATCAGGCGTCGACTGACGGATGTAGACGACGGCCTGACGGGCGAGGTGCTCAGGCGTGATCTTGCTCATCAGCGGCCTCCCTCGTCTCTGTGGTTGGCGTGCCCGTCTCGATATTGGCGCCGTCGGCGAGGGCCTCGACCAGCAGCCCCTCGATCAGGCGGACGAGAGTGCTTCTCTGCGACGCCGGAATCTCCGGCGTCTGGCGATCCTCCTCGAACAGGCCCCGTTGCAAGTGGCGTCTTGGTTGCATGATCCCCTCCTTCACGCGGGGGCCATGCCCCGCCTTGAGAGGCGATAAGCACATCGATTCGCGCCCGCAGCTCGACGAGCCTTTCGACAGCCAACCGAGGGCTTGCTGTGAGCGTTGCAGAGCGAGCAATATCCTCGCTCATCCAGGCCGGGATCAGGGCGAGTGTCCCGTCGGGCTGCACCACGACCAGATGGTCCTCGCCGGCGAAGCGCTTGCGGTGCTCGACCTGCACCATCTGCCCGGCCCGAGGATGGAACGGATAGAGGATCAAAACCTCGAACGCCGGACACCCGGCATTGTGACGCTGTCTCGACCGGCACAGGGAAGACCCACCTGGCCATTGCTATCGCCAGAAGCTGCATCCGATCCGGTGCCCGCGGCCGCTTCTTCAACGTAGTCGACCTCGTCAATCGCCTCGAGACCGAGACCCGCAACGGACGGCAAGGACGGCTCGCCGAGCATCTGACCCGGATGGACTTCATCGTGCTGGATGAACTCGGCTATTTGCCCTTCGCCCTGTCCGGTGGCCAGCTCCTCTTCCACCTCGTCAGCCGGCTCTATGAGCGCGCCTCCGTCATCGTGACGACCAATCTCGCCTTCGGCGAATGGCCGAGCGTGTTCGGCGACGCCAAAATGACCACGGCGCTGCTCGACCGATTGACGCATCACTGCGACATTGTCGAGACCGGCAACGATAGTTGGCGGTTCAAGAGCCGAGACGACGATCACGCCACCCGCGCTCGTCTCGCCTCCGCTATCCCGGCCAGCTCCGACGAGACGAGCGCTACCAGCAAAGCCCGCCGCACGAAGGGGTCAAAATTGGACGCCGATGAGGGGTCAAATTTGCAGGCCGATTGACAGTGGGATTAGCTTAAGCGGGTGTCCATCAAACCGGCAGCAGCTCAGACTGAAGTCTTCACAATCAAGAACTCAAAAACGGAAGAGGACGAGAACGTTCTTCCGGAGCAAATCGTACGGACCTCGGACGTGGTGTCTGTCGAGATGTATGTGCCAGATACAGGCGTTCTGGTCTTTTATCGGTTCAAGAGGATGCGGGGCTGTTGGTACCTCGATCTCATCTCCGATCGATCAACATGAGGTTGATTGAGGGCTTCCCCGGCCAAAAGCCATTTTGGGTGCGAGCCGCATCACTTCCGCTTGTGCCCCACACGAGACATTCTCATGATCGTCCATGCGGGGAGAAGATCGGTGCAGTAGCACGCCATGCGGCGCTCATACTCACATAGCTGAAATCTTTTGGGTCGACCTGTTCGACCCCCGGGATGATCGCCCATGGAATTGCGCTCTGGACGAACGTCTGAGCGATCGGAACGGCCCAACTCGCGTCATCGAGAGTTCCAGCTCGCAGTCCGGTGAAGTCAGGTCTGGCTGCGTCGTTGGATGTGAGGCCTGCGCGGCAATTACTGCACGCAGCATATCGAACTTCACGACCGCGAGCTGTGGTTCGGGAAAAGCTCTCTAAAGGGCCGGTAAGCGCTAATGCCGCCGTGGGAACTATCACGGTCAAGCTGTACGCTGAACCTGAAGCGGACTGGCAGTCATGGCAGTGACAGACATGGACCAGTATAGGCGCGCCATTCAAGCTGTAGCGAACTGCGCCGCAAAGGCATCCGCCAAGAAAGTGGGAGGTTGACCTCGGGTTTTTCCATGACATTCGTCCGCTTTGAACATGGCCCGGTTGAGCGTCATCATCATTGCTACTAAAAAATGGAAGTCAATCCTTTGTCATGTCGCCTGTTGGCCCCTTGCCGACCTTCCGGAGCCATCACCGGGATGTCCGGAGTCGGGAATAAAGCGGACACGATGCGCCGAGAGCGGGATGTCGCTCTTTGACCCAAAGCGGAAATCAAGTCGGCCAGTTAGGCTATGGCGTGGGAACGCAATTGTCCGCCTTGAGCAACTGCTCAAAGCCATCCTGCGAACATATGCGCCCTTCGTTACGGATGTAGAAGATGCGAGCCTGCATTTGCTTCGGGCAAAGAATTTCAAACTCAATCTCACGCTCGTCTACGTTCCTTATCTGCCCCTCCTGAAGAGTGCTTCCTCCGACGAACTCAGACTTCCAACTGGAAGTCGTGGTGTCAAATGTCACGATGACCTGACCGCCGCTTACATCGCAATGGATTTTGAGTTGTTCGCTCGCGACTGGCGTCAGGTTCAGCAGCAGCAATGTAGGCAACGTAAACCGAAACATTTGAGCCTCACGTACATCCGCTCAATCGCGGTTAGCAGCTTATAAAGCAGGTGCGATGAGGTCTGCTACCGGCCCCGAAGCTGACCTCTGGCGATGGTGGGCGATGATGGTGCGGGTCAGTTACCAGGCAGCTGTGATTAGAAATGTGTCTCCTCAAACCGAGGAAGACCTTCGCGACATGTGGCATGCAGTCAGGTGGAGGAAAGTGCCCTGAATGCTGTGACGTCCGCTTCGGCCCAACAGCCGAACTTCTTTGGTCGAGCACTCCATCTGGCCGCCTTCTGCGGCAAAGAAGCAGCTTCTCGACCTCCGGAAACAGCAGCATCGCTTCACGAAGGTCGAGGTGCTTACAAATAGGTCGTCCTGGCGTGACAGCTGCCTCATTATTGGCTAACATCTTCTGGTTGTCGTGCCTATCTGCATCACGAACGTGTTGGAATACTCCATGCTTCAGTTCTTCTGTTGGGCCACGCTCACCGCCGTTCTACTGAGTTTGAAACCTGTGCTTGGTTCGCTTGAGGATATGCTTCGTCCGTTCGGATGGACGGGAACCGGTGCATTTGTGCTGATCTGCGCATCAGGACTGCTGATTTGCTATCTGGTTGCGGCCAGGATTGATCGAGCAAATGACCCGTTTCGACCGCACTGAACGCAAAGCGCTGCTGACTTTTCGTTCTCTTCAGCGCGGCATGTTATTCGGGATTTGGTCGATCTAAGCCTTCATCCCGACGTTTCGGTGTGCCCTACTCGTGTCGGCGCGGGAAGGCTGCAACTCGGCGTATGTCGTCTCACCCCTGGCGTTGGGTGGGTGATTCCAGCAGCTCCGCAAAAGCCTCAGATTTTTCTCCGGGCAAGCAAGATCCTCACAGCGCCGGCGCGGGTGCCCGTTCACCGAGAGCCGAAGCGACAATGTCGGTAGGCAACTGATCGAGCGGCGTGGGGTTGATCGCGAGCCTCGCATAGACCGGCGGCAACAAGTCGAAGATGTAGTGGATTCGCCATTCGCTGGACTCGTTGAATGCCGAGTGGTGCTGCTTGTTGTCGAACCACCAGAGCTCGCCCTCTTGCATGCGCACTTGCTCGTCGCCGGCGCGCAGGACACTGCCGCACGAACTGCGGAGCACCAGATGGAACCGGTGTCGGATCAGATAGTAGGAGCCGGCGTCGATGTGGACACCGACTTCAGAGCGAGGCTTGAGCCGGACGATCGTGGCGCGGGACAGTTGGCACTTGAGCTGCGCAGCTACATGATTCATGAAGGCTATCGCGAAAGGGAAGCGTGTAGATATCCGCGTTGGGCCACTCTCCTGGTTCTCCTCGATGACGAGGTCCGGTCGCTTCACCGCGTTGCGCAGAAAAATGGTGTTTGTCTCGCGCTGAACTCTTATCTTGTCCTGCCGGGTAGTATTGGCAAGCCAAGCATCCTCTTGCCCGTCGATCTCGCCCAGCAGCGGCTTTACGTCTATGTCTTTGGTGATTAGCCGGAAGTACTTCATTTCTCCTCCTGCCCGTGTCCGTGCTCAGGCAGTCTGATCGATACCGCAAATCATGTTTTAGAGCTCACCTGCGCAAGCCCACTCACGCTTACAGATTTTGTAAGAGTAGCCCGATAAACCCAAGCCGACGTTTGGTGATCCAATTCTCTGAACGTCAATCCTCGCATAGTCGATGCAAACGATGGCACGCAAGTTCGAGGAGTTGCGCGAGGCCAGAGAGCCAAGCGCGTGATGCATGGGTTCGGTTTCGCCTTGAGGTTTTGGGATACCCACGATCGATGACGTACCGTCTACGTCCGGTCGCGTGACTCTGCTGACGGTAACCGCGACCCAGCATCATCGAAAGTCATCATGGCGTCGGCAGTCGCGTGGCAATGCGGTGCAAGTGCAGACTGTCGGCTACTCGAGTGAAACGCTACAAAAGACGCGCTAGGGCGCAGCCGGCAGCTTCACGACGCGTATCAGCTGCTTCGTGTCATCGCTGCGCGCAAAGTGGGCGCGATTTGAGACTCAATCGGCGTTTATTTTTGATGGAGCTAGGAGGAAAGGGCGGGTTG
This sequence comes from Bradyrhizobium sp. SK17, assembly GCF_002831585.1. GTDB lineage: Bacteria > Pseudomonadota > Alphaproteobacteria > Rhizobiales > Xanthobacteraceae > Bradyrhizobium. The sequence continues at coordinate 2,350,979 of NZ_CP025113.1, forward strand.
GTCATCGGCCATACAACCTATGCTTGATCTGCATGGCGATCACAGGTTTGTGATAATTGATGTGTCAATGTGCATATTGTCGCAGTTTTTTGTCTATGCCACTTTCCGGTCACAACTACTCCGGGCTGAATCCCTGACTGGCAACTTGATTGGAATCGTCGGCGCTTGCGCCGGGGAATTGCGTTGTCATGGCTTTAATTGGTGAGTTCATGATGTTCGATTTGATTGCCCCCGTGGAGGGGGTCCGATCCGCTGATTCAGCTCTCCTCGGCCATTTCGTCCCGGCGATGTGAAATCAAGCAAATCAAAAGCCGCGGAAATGCTGGAAAAGCCGAGGGAAATCGATACCGGGCTGCAGGCGCTGGCCGTCCTGTTGCGGTTTCACGGAATTCCCGTTGACACCAATCAGATCGAGCATCAATTCGCCGGCGCGCCGATCCGCATCCCCGAGATGTTGCGTTGCGCCAGGACGCTCAAGCTGAGAGCCCGTTCTATCAACGCCGATTGGGCCTCGCTGCAAAAGGCGCAACTTCCGGCGATCACGGAAAGCCGCGACGGTGAGTTTCTGATCGTGGCGAAGGTCTCGGATTCCGAGGTGCTGGTCCACGTTCCGTCGATTGGGCGTCCGCAACTGACGACGCGGGCTCAGTTCGAGGCGCAGTGGACAGGCCGCCTGCTGCTGATGACCAAACGCGCCTCGCTCGGCGATTTGGCGCGGCGCTTCGACGTTTCCTGGTTCCTGCAGGCGATGCACAAGTACCGTCGGATGTTTACCGAGGTCCTGGTCGCTTCATTCTTCCTTCAGCTCCTTGCCTTGGTCACTCCGCTGTTCTTTCAGGTCGTGACCGACAAGGTGTTGGTCCATCGCGGCTACAGCACTCTCGACGTTCTGGCCGTTGGCGTTGTTGCGATCTCGATATTCGAGGTCGTTCTCGGTGGGCTCAGGACCTACGTCTTCTCGCACACGACCAACCGGGTGGATGTCGAGCTCGGTGCCAGGCTGTTCCGGCATCTGTCGGCGTTACCGATCGGCTATTTCGAGGCTCGCAGGACCGGCGATTCGGTTGCGCGCGTCCGCGAGCTGGAAAACATCAGGAATTTCCTGACAAGCTCGGCTCTGACGTTGCTCGTGGACCTGTTCTTCACCTTCGTCTTCCTGGCGGTGATGTTCTATTACTCCCCGATCCTGACCTGGGTGGTGATCGGATCGTTCCCCTTCTACATTGGGATATCTGCCGGCGTGACGCCGATATTCCGCCGGCGCTTGGAGGAAAAGTTCGAGCGCGGCGCTGAAAACCAGGCCTTTCTGGTTGAGTCGGTGAGTGGGATGCAGACGCTCAAGGCTATGGCCGTCGAACCGCAGATGCAGCGGCGCTGGGAAGAGCAGCTTTCCGGCTATGTCGCTGCGAGCTTCTCGGTACTGTCGCTCGGCAATTGGGCGAGCCAGGCCGTGCAGCTCATCAGCAAGGTCGTCACGGTCCTGACGCTCTATTTCGGTGCGCACCTCGTGATCGGCGGCGATTTGACGGTGGGTGAGCTGATCGCGTTCAACATGTTGGCGGGGCGGGTTGCGCAACCCGTTCTTCGGCTTGCCCAGCTCTGGCAGGATTTTCATCAGGCCCGGATCTCGGTCGCCCGCTTGGGGACATTCTCAATACGACTCCGGAACCGGCCTATAATCCCACGCGGGCAGCTCTTCCACCGATCCGCGGCGACGTCGCCGTCGAGCACGTCGCCTTCCGCTACCGTTTGGATGGGCCGGAAGTCCTGCAGGACGTCTCGCTCAGGATTCCGGCAGGGCAAGTCGTGGGTATCGTCGGTTCGTCGGGGTCGGGAAAATCGACACTGACCAAGCTGATCCAGCGGCTCTACGTTCCTGAGCGTGGCCGCGTTCTGGTCGACGGTGTCGATCTGGCCGTCGTAGACGTGACTTGGCTGCGGCGTCAGGTCGGATCAGTGTTGCAGGAGAACGTGCTGTTCAACCGATCGATCCGCGACAACATTGCCCTTGCCGAGCCTGGAATGCCGATGGAGCGGGTGATCGCGGCCGCGGAGCTCGCCGGTGCGCATGACTTCATCCTCGAACTGCCCCAGGGCTACGACACAATGGTCGGAGAGAGGGGAGCCAGCCTGTCTGGCGGTCAGCGGCAGCGGATCGCGATCGCGCGGGCGCTGGTCACCGATCCTCGGATCCTGATCTTCGATGAAGCGACCAGCGCGCTGGACTACGAAAGCGAGCGGATCGTGCAGGCAAACATGCGCCGGATTGCGGCCGGGCGCACGGTCCTGGTCATCGCGCACAGGCTTTCGGCGGTTCGCCACGCCGACCGGATCATCACGATCGAGCGCGGCCGCATCGTCGAGGACGGCAGCCACGACGATCTGATCAGAACCAGCGGACGGTATGCCGCGCTGCACCGGCTCCAGGCGGGTCTCCATGAAGCCGTCTAACGCAACGACAGCGGATAACGTGGTGCGCTTACGCCCACCGAGAGCCGTGGTCTCGTCAAGCACGCAGCGGGAGTTTCTGCCGGCCGCGCTTGAGATCATGGAGACGCCGGCTTCGCCTGTGGGGCGGGCGATCGGCCTGACGATCGTCCTGCTCATCGTATTTGCGGTCGTCTGGTCGGTCCTTAGCCGGATCGATATTGTCGCCACGGCATCGGGCAAGATCGTGCCGACTGGTCGCACCAAGCTGGTGCAGCCGCTCGACCCGGGCGTGGTCACGGCAATTCTCGTTCAGGACGGGGACACGGTCACCGCGGGCCAGGTGGTGGTCCGGCTCGACCCGGTCGTCGCTGTCGCCGAGCGTAACCATGTCGGGCACGATCTCATGGGGGCGCGGCTCGACGCTGCGCGTCTTTCGGCACTGAAGACCGCCTCTGAAGCTGGAGCCGCGCCGGTTCTCTCGCCCCCGAAGGAGCCTCGCCGGTGCAGATAGCTCGCGCCCGCTCCGAAATGATCGCTCAGTTCGATGCCCAACAGCACAAGGTGGCGTCAATCGACGAACAGATCGCGCAGAAGGTCGCCGAAGCGAATTCGAATGGGGCGAACATCGCCAAGCTGGAAGCGTCGCTGCCGATGCTCGAGGAGGAAGCCGACATCCGCAAGAAAGCGATGGCGATCGAGTTCGGCAACAAGATTGCTCATCTGGACGCGCAGATTCACCTGGCCGACCAGACCAACGAATTGATCGTTCAGAGGCATCACGCGGTCGAAATCACGTCTGCCCGGCAGGTGCTCGAACGGCAGCGCCAGCAGACCGTTTCCGAATACGCGCAGAAAATCTTGAGCGATCTATCGGATGCCGAGCAGAAGTCGGCGGCGTTGAGCGAGGATTTCATCAAGGCGGGGCAGAAGCTGGACGAAACCACGTTGCGTGCGCCCGTCGATGGGGCCGTGCAACAGCTTGCCATCCATTCTATCGGCGGCGTCGTGACGGCGGCCCAGGTGCTCATGGTGATCGTGCCCGCCGACAGCCATCTCGAAGCGGAAGTGATGATCTCGAACCGGGACATCGGCTTTGTCAGCATTGGCCAAGAGGCGGAGGTCAAGATCGATACCTTCAACTTCACCCGATATGGTCTGCTGCACGGTAAAGTCGTCAGTCTCTCGCAGGATGCGATCGTGCGCGACAAGTCGCCCGACCGGTCGGCTTCGGCGAAACTGCCTGCAACCTTCGCCGATTCCAGCGAACCGCAGGGACAGGAGTTGGTATACTCTGCGCGTATCGCGCTCGACAGCACTCAATTGGATGTCGAGGGGCGCATGGTCAACGTTAGCCCGGGCATGGCGATCTCGGCAGAGATCAAGACCGGATCGCGCCGAGCGATAGAATTCTTGCTGTCGCCGTTGCTTCGCTACAAACAAGAGAGCATGCGAGAGCGCTGAAAGAGGAGACGTTTCAATGAGTACAGGAACGAAAGTGGATTCGTTGGATCAGGAGAATACGAGGCAGTTCCCGTTGGCGATACTAAGTCTATTTATTCTCTCGCCTTCGTGAGGCTGGGCGATGATGCCGCAATATCCGTCGTTGGGTAATGTTCCGATGTGGCGAAGGCCGATGTTGTACGGCATCGCATTCGCGCTCGTAACATTCGTCCCAGGATTCGTGTTGGGAAGCCTAAGGAATGCGGAAGTTCTCTTGCTACCTCGCTCGCTTGTTGAATTCTTGTTCCCTTACTCCATTCTACCGTTTGAATTTCGGGCGTTGCTGCTTCTACCTCAGGAGAATAGCGGGTTAGTGCGGCTAGACATGCACAGATTTCAGCCAGACGTTTTTACTCAACAAATCTTTGTGGCAGCGTTCCTCTCGTTCTTTGCTGTGCTGCTAATCCTGACTTTTCAAGCACTCGCTGGTGCGCAGGATTCGAGATTTTTGCAGCAGAAGCCTTCCGCGATTCTTTGGATGTTAGTCGTATGCGAGGTGTTCCGTGAGCTCTCGGTAGTGGCCCTACTCCTTGGCCGAGGTGTCCTGAGCGCGAACTTGCCGACTGAGCAGGTCGTGCTGCCGTTCGTGTACTTCATGGCGCCTCTTGGCCTGGCTCTTTTCACGAGCGTTGTGGGTCTCGCGCTCTGGCTGCTCCTTGCAACCATCTCTCGGCACGCGTTTCGACTTGGGTAGATCTGACCTGGTTCTGGTTCTTATGGGAGGCTTAGATGGCGGACGGCGATTCATCGAACGCATCAGGATCGGTTATTGGCGATTTCGGTTTGCGCTATGGGTTTGGCTCTCAAACACCGTTGACGATGACTTACGGCTCTTGGACGGCCCAGGCCGCCCAACTTGGATATGGCGCTGGAGCAGTTGTCAACGATGCTACGGGACTGTCTCAGATCGCGGTTATTTCCTACTACGCAATGCGCGAGGCGCAAGGCGTGATTCAGATCAGCCCTGAGCTAGGTATTGTTAGTGGTACTACAGCGGCCGGCTTGATCGGGGAGTGGGGAGGAATTGCCGCTAGAGGTGCAGCAGGCGCCGGAGCTGTGCTCGACGGAGCAGCCAGTGCTGTTTCGATCTATCGTGAGACAGGAGACGTTCCGACAGCTGTCGTCGGCGGGGCGCTGTCGTCGGCGCGGTCCGGAGCCGTCGCATACGCGTCAATTGGTGCTGGCGAAGCAACCGCGGCTGCTCTGGCCCCTACTGTCTTTATCCCGGTTGTCGGGCCCTTCATCCCGCCTGTGGGTGGCTTGGCAGCGGCAGGTCTCACTTATTTTGGCCTGAACCATTACTTGCCGGAGGTAACGGCTAGCCAAGCTGCAAGCTTCCTTGAGTTTATGAGAACCTCCGAAAGTAACTACATCGTGTCGATGGGGTGGCTGCCGTCATTCAATGACCGTTGGGGAGCCCCCGACATTTCGGGTTGGAGTAGTCCAAACATCTTAAACTACGGTGCCGGCCAAAACTATCAGTCGTACCCGCAGCAGATGACGTTCGATGATCGCTGGGCTTCTGTTGCCCCGACGGTGGGTGACGGAGCGGGGATTGGGAACTGGCAGAATATTCTCGGAGGTGGGCTCTCTTCCACAACTCCTGTTGCTCCGCAGCAAGGCGCGCTCAATCAAGTTGGCGACGGGAACGGCATCGGCTCAGGTTGGGCTAGTGATCTGAATTTGTCGTACGGCACGAGTGCGGGAGTTCAGAATTCGGTCCTCAATTTTAGTCTCCAACAGGTGATTGCGCTGCAGACATTCGTCAATCAACTTGGGGCAACCACAGTCTGGACACCGGCTGTTGTGCCGAACAATCAGAATTTCGATCCGGGGAACGTAACGACCGGGGATGGAGGTGGCGGAGGGACGGCAGTCTGGTCGGAAACGATCTTGGCGATACAAATTTAGGGGACGATTTCAGCTTCGTCCCGGTGGTTCTTGATCTGAGCGGTAACGGCATCAACATCACGCAGCTCAGTTCCTCCAATCAGTTCGCAGATATTGCCGGCGATGGCTATCAACATCGTACTGCCTGGGCGGGCGCCGGCAACGCCGTTTTGTTTGTAGACCCAAACAACACCAATAAGATAACGGAGGCCGATCAGGTCGTTTTCACGGATTGGGATCCGACCGCGACCAACGACATGCAGGCGATCGAGGATATCTTCGACACTAATCATGATGGTACTCTCGACGCAGGGGATGCTGATTTCTCGCAGTTCAAGTTGATGGTGACCAACGCCGACGGCACGACGACCGTTGAGACGCTGGCGCAGGCCGGCATCACCTCGATCAATCTTGTACCGGATGCGTCGAAGACTGTGTTGCCCGACGGATCATCGATCGACGGCACCACGACCTATACCCGCAGCGACGGCACGACCGGACAGGCCGCGACAGTCACGTTCGCGGCCGATGCGAACGGCTATGCCGTGCAGCAAACGACTACGGTCAATGCGGACGGATCGACGACGATCGACAATAAGGCGCTCAATCCGGACGGTAGCCTTGCCAACGAGACCACCTCGACCACGAGCGCGAACGGCCTCTCGAAGACCATCAACTTTGACAATGACGGCGACGGGGTGGTCGACCGGGTGCAGACCGACGTCACCGTGAACAACGCCGACGGCTCAAAGACGGAGACCTTGAGCGACAAGACGGGCGCGGGCGTTCTGCTCGATCAGACCGTGACGGCAACGAGCGCGGACGGCAAGACCGTGACGATCGACCGGAACTCGACCGGCGGCAGTTACTTCAACCAGATCGAGACGCGTTCGACGGCCGCTGACGGCACCAAAACGATCACCGTGTCCGATTACAGCGCCAATAGCTCGCTGCTCGACCACACCGTCTCCACGACCAGCGCGGACGGCCTCAGCCGGACGTCGACCACCGATTTGAACGGAGACGGGGTCAACGACGTCTCCTTGAGCGATATCACGGTCATTAACGCCGGCGGCAGCCGTACCGAGACCGTGAGCCAGAGCGCGGGTACGACGCTCGTCAGCAAGACGATTACTCAATCCAGCGCAGATGGACTGAACAAGACGACGACCACTGATCTCGACGGAAATGGCAGCGTTGATCTGACGACAGTTTCAACGATTGTGCATAATGCGGATGGATCGACCACGACGGCCCAGAGCGATTACAACGCCAATAACTCGCTGCGCGACGAGACCGTAACGACCGTCAGCGCAGACGGCCTGAGCAAGACGACGACGTCCGATCTCGACGGCAACGGCGCGTTCGATCTGACGACCCGCGACGTAACGGTTATTAATAGCGACGGTAGTCGGACCGAGACCATCACCGACCGCAGCGGTAACGGTGCGCTGCTCGATCAGACCGTGATCGTGAGAAGCGCGGACGGAAGATCGCGTAGCACAGAGGTGGATGCCACGGGATCGGGCGTTTACAACCATACCGATACCGTCACGGTTGCTACGGGTGGTGCGAGCACCGAGACGGTGACCGATATGAACCAGGACGGCTCGCCCAGGGATAAGGCGGTCACCACGACCAGCGCCGACGGTCTCACCGTCACGCGGCAAGTCGATTTGAATGGCGACGGTGTGTTCGACCTGACCACCAAATCGGTCACGACCAAGAATTCCAACGGAAGTTCGACGGTCGACGTGACCGATCGCAATGCAGACACTTCGCTGCGGGACGAGACGGTTACTACGACGAGCGCCAACGGTCTTGTCGTGACGACGCAGATCGACACGACAGGAAACGGCACTTTTGATAGCACGATCAACGCCGTGACCGTGGTCAACAGCGACGGCAGCACCACCACGACGACGACAACGACCGGCGGTGATGGTGCCACGGTGCTGAATCGGTCGGTCAGCACGGTGAGCGCCGACAAGAGAACGATCAGCACGACCCAGGATCTTAATGGGGACAACGCAACCGATCGCACCGAAACCATCGTGGTCGCGGCTGACGGTTCAAGCGTCGACACCATTTCGACGTTCAATCCGAATGGCTCGCCCGACGGGAAGTCCGTCACGACGATCTCCGCCGACAAGCTGACGACCACGGTGCAGACCGATAAGGACGGTGATGGAACGTTTGATACGACCACGACGGATGCCACGGTCTTGAATTCGGACGGCAGCCGTACGGAGACGGTAGCCGTCACCAGTGCCAATGGCTCGTCGGAGATGAAGACCGTCTCGATTGCCAGTGCCAACGGTCTAAATGTCAAGACGGAAGTCGATCATTACGGCACCGGAACCTACGACACGATCACCACGGCAACAACCGTGCTGAATCCTGACGGCAGCACCACCAAGACAGTCACTGACAAGAACGCTGATGGCTCGCCACGCGACTACACGGTGACAACGACAAGTGCCAACGGGCTGAGCAAGACCGTGACCCATGATTTCGATGGCGATGGGACCGTCGACCTGACGACGACTGACCTGACCACGCTGAACGCCGACGGCAGCCGCACCGAGGTCGTCACCGATACCAACATCGCGGGCGAGCGGGACCAGACTGCGACTACGACGAGCGCGGATGGCCGTAGTGTTAGCAAAACGATCTACACCTACGGTTCCGTTGATCAGCATTTCACCGACAACACCACGACGGCGGCCAACGGAAGTGCGGTCGAGGTTGTAACCAATTACGGGTCATCAGATCAGACCTCGGTTTTGGACAGCACGACGACGACCACGAGTGCAAACGGACTGTCGAAGACGACGCAGACCGATGCCAATGGCGACGGGACAGTCGATCTCACCACCACGGACGTGACCACGCTCAATGCCGATGGCAGCCGGACCGAGACCGTCACGAAGAGCAATGCCGGCGGGACAATTAGCCAGACTGTCACGACGACCAGCGCCAATGGATTGTCGACCACGACCAAGACTGACATCAATGGTGATGGTACTTTCGACATTATCACGACCTCGACCACGACGCTCAACGTCAACGGATCGACCACTCAAGTCCAGAGCGACAGCAACGCTAATGAACCGTTACTTGATCGCACCACGACGACGCTGACCGCCGACAAAAAAAACAAGATCATTGCGAGCGACATCGATGGTAACGGCTCGACCGACCGTACCGAAACGATTGCCATACAGTCGAATGGCTCCACGGTCGATACGGTCGCCGCTACGGGTGAGGGCACGAAAACTACGACGACGAGTGCGAATGGACTCAGCAAGACGACCACCTATGCCAACGCCGCGGGAACTACCGTTACGACACTGAACGATGCCAGCACTTTGAACAGCGACGGCAGCACGACCGAGGTCGAGACGGAATCGTCGTCTGTCAGCAACTCCCTGACCACGACGACCAGCGCGAACGGCTTGTCACAGACGATCGCAATGACCCTGGCGGGGCTTGCTTCCTACAGCGTCAGTACCAAGAGCACGACCGTTATCAATTCCAACGGGACGAAGGTCGAGACGATAACCGATCGCGACTCTGGCAGCAATGTGTTGGATCAGGCGGTGATCACGCTCAGCGCGGATGGGCTCTCGACAACCACGGACGTCGATTCCAACGGCGATGGCCGTTTTGATGTCGTGAACACGACGACGTATGCGACCGATGGCAGCAAGACCCAAAATCTATCTGTCTACAACCCGGTCACGGGTGCGCTCGAGCAGAACGATGTCATCATAACCAGTGCGGACGGGCGTACCTCAACCTTGTCGCGCGACAAGGATGGCAATGGATCCGCAGACCATTTCGAGACGATAGTTCAGAACGCGGATGGCAGCGTTACCGATACCAATTCGGCGACAACCTATCTGGGAGCGCCGGCCTATTCACAGGTCAAGGTGGCCAAGGAGAATGTCGACGGCGGAACCACGGTGACCACCTCGACCTATGACTGGACCGGAAATCTGCAATCGAAAGCGACGGTCGTAACCAGCGCCAACCAGTTGTCGACTGTCACATCGTACGACAATAACGGCGACGGCCTGATCGACGAGACGAACACCGACACAACGGTGCTCAACGCCGATGGAAGCCGCACCGAAACGGTGACGGACCGCAACGCGGATACTTCGCTGCGGAAGGAGGAAATTCAGACTACCAACGCCAACGGCCTGACGACGACGACCGACTATGACAGCAACGGCAATGGCGTTTTCGACGTCATTGATACAGCCGTGACTAGCGCGGACGGCTCGAAAGCCGAAACGATCAGCTACTACAATGACAGCAGCCTCGCGGGCGCCACCGGCACCCTGAGCGCCAAGACCGTCATTCAAACCACGGCGGACGGCCTGACGAGCACGTCAACGACAACCGCGGTGGGATCGACCATTTCGCTCGTGGACGCAACAACGCTGTTCGCCAACGCCAACGGCAGCTACCAGTGGGTGCAAACCGTATCGGGAGGCGGTCAGGTGAGCGCCTCCCCTCGCTGGCCTCCGGCAGCGCCAGTCATATGATCGATGCCAACCACATTGACACCTGGTCCTGGAACGACGGGTCGAGCGGAGGTTCGTCCGGATCGATTCGGATCGACATTGCGACCGAGGAGAAGGACGAGTCCCTCGCGCAGGCGCTGACCGTTGCCACCCTCAACCGGCAGATGACTGCGGCCGAGCAGCAGTACCTGGCGAAATACATCACGAACGGTGTGCTCGATCAGACTGCGTTCACCACCTATCTCATGAACTCGTCTGATGCCAACGGCCTCTATCAGCCGGGAGCGATGACGGACTCGGATTTCGTAACCCAGGTCTACACCAACGCCTTCGGCTATGGCCCATCGGCGAATATGCTTTTTGAATATCTCAGCCAGATCGACAATGGCTCGATGTCGCGGACCGGCGCGATCATCGCGATCGCGTCCAATGCGACCGATATCAGTCAGGGCAGCGGCCTTCCCAGTATCCTGAGCGACAAACCGCTTGTCGCGCCTGCGGCCGTCTCCCAACTCACGTCCGGGGTTGCAGGTCTGTTGAATGCCGGAAGCGCCTACGAGGATTTCATTAGTTCATTCCCAACTCCAGGTGGTGCGTTCAGTCAACAACAACTGCAGGACTTCCTCAATCAGGTGCAGCCGGTCGGCGGCGCGAGCTATCACAGCGTGAGCTTTGAGGCTGTCCTCGCCGGAGGTACATCAACGGGACCTGGTGCGTCCTTGGTCGGCCTATTTGGCGGACCGAACGAACTGCCGCCGAGTGATCCAAGCCCGAGCAACGGCGACGGTGGGGATGGTGACGGTGACGGCGCAGCCGGCGATGGGGACGGCTCGGGTGATGGCGCTGGTGCGGGCGACGGCGATGGAGGCGGCGATGGTGGTGGAGGCGGCGGTGGCGATGGTGGAGACCCCGTTGTCCTTAACCTCGCGGGTCTGCCGGTCACGACCACCGATCTGCGGTCATCGAACGTCAGGTTTGACTATACCGGAAGCGGCACGACCATCCCGACGGCATGGCTGACGTCGAACGAAGGGTTCCTGGTGCTCGACAAGGCCGGCGTGCAGATCAACAACTCCAGCGGCCTGATCGGCAGCTATGCAGCGCTCTCCGCCTACGACACGAACCACGACGGCATCCTTACCGCGGCGGAAGCCGATGCCGCTGGTATCAAGGTTTGGGTCGATGCGAACGATGACGGTATCGGCGAAACAGGCGAGCTCGCAACACTTGATCAGCTTGGTGTGGCGTCGATCAACCTGAGTGGCGTCAAGGCCGGCAATTACGATCATGGCAACATTATCGCGACGACCTCGACCATCACGTTTGCCGACGGCCGTACTGGCCAGGCTGCCGACGTCTGGTTGATGACGAACGGCGCCTTGAGCACGGACACGTACTACGAGTTCGATCATTCGCTGGTTTATCGCTATGCAAATGGCGAGCTCGACGAGCTCGTGAACAGTCAGGGAAGGACCGTCAACGCCGGAGCCGCTGCCCTGGAGAAGATTCTTGATGTCGCCGGCAACAACACACTGGCGGCGACGACAGCGCCGATTGTCACTCTGGTTGGTGCCAAGGGGGATACGCTGGTCGGCGGCACCGGCGCGGACACCTTGGTCGCGCTGGGCGACAATGAATCCGTCATTTCGGGCTCGGGGACCAACACGATCTTGGCCGCCGGTGTGAACGTGACCGTTAGTGCGGCGCAGGGTAGCTCGACGATTGAGGTGTCCGGCAAGTCGGATACGGTCACCAATATGAGTAGCTCGACGGTCCTTGATGTGTCAGGGACGTCCGCTTCGATATCTGGGACGGGTACGACAATCACGCTTGAAGGCGGCAGCAGTGCGACTCTGTTCGGTTCGAGCCTCCATGTGTCTGCGTCGAAGGGCGCCACAGTTGGATTGGCGGCATCGAGCAGCGCGCTCTCGTCGAGTGATACGATTGCGGCCACGATCTCGGGGAACCAGGACTCCGTGACGCTGGCGGATGGCTCGACGATCACAGTGACTGGGGCGAACGAGACCATCGTGCTTGCGAGAGGAGGAATCCTCCTGCAGCAGTTTGCGTCCGCCACCATCACCGGCGCGAACGATCGCATCTCGCAGGGAACGGGTACCACCGTTACGATCAACGGTGTTTCCGATATCGTGGATATTCTCGGAGCGGGAAATATCACGACGGTGGGCGGAGCTACGGTAACGCTGGAGGCGGGCAGCTCGGAAACCCTGAACGGAAACAACAATCAGATCTTGCAGCTTGCGGGCTCGAGCTTGACGTTGAACGGGAACGGGGAGAGCGACGCACTGTTCGGCAATTCCTCCAACGTGAATGTCGTGGGCTCCAGCGACACGGTGGAGGTAACCAGCGGCAATAGCAACACGTTGACGGCGCATGGTGCGAATAACGTCCTGAAATCAGACGCCGGTTCGAACACACTGATTGCCGTCGCGAATTCGGTCACGCTGCTCGGCGGCAGTGGTTCGGATATCCTGCAGGGTGGCGGCAACAATGAGGTAATGACGGCGGGTAGCGGCGCAAATACGCTGATTGCTTACGGCTCGGCCTCGACACTGACGGCAGGCAGCGGCGCGGATATCCTCACAGGCAGTGGACAGAACGATGTGCTGATCGGCGGAGGCGGCAACAGCACCCTGACGAGCTATGGCGCCAACAGCACGCTGGTCGGAGGTGCCGGCACAAGTGTGTTGATCGCCAGCGGCGCCGGCGATGTCCTGCTTGGTGGCAGCGGCCAGAACACGCTCACCGCGCTCGGCAGCAATGAGACGCTGACGGGTGGGAGCGGGACCAGCACGTTGGTCGGAAACGTCAACGGCAACACGTTGAAAGCTGGAACGGGTACGACCGTCGCGTCGTACAGCGCCAACAACCTCGCGCTCAATTTGGTGAATGGAACCGCGAGCGTTTCCGGCGGGACAGTGAGCGATCAGCTGGTTGGCATCACCAGAGCGATCGTATCGGGTAACAACAATCAGCTGACCACTCCTGGAGGCGGGACCCTGGAGGTCGTCCAGGGAAGTGGCAACATCCTGATTGCCAACGGGGCGGGCGCTGTTCTGCGATCTGATTCGGGATCGAACACGCTAGAGGCACTGAATGGTGGTGACACCCTGTTCGGTGGCAGCGGCGCTGATATCCTGCAGGGCGGAGGCAACGACGACGTTCTGACCGCAGGCAGCGGAGCAAACACGCTGATTGCCTACGGCTCGGCCTCGACGCTGACGGCAGGCAGTGGTGCGGACGTTCTCACGAGCAGCGGACAGAACGACCTGCTGATCGGTGGAAGCGGCAACGGCACCCTGACGAGCTATGGCGCCAACAGCACGCTGGTCGGAGGTGCCGGCACAAGTGTGTTGATCGCCAGCGGCGCCGGCGATGTCCTGCTTGGTGGCAGCGGCCAGAACACGCTGACCGCTCTCGGCAGCAATGAGACGCTGACGGGTGGGAGCGGGACCAGCACGTTGGTCGGAAACGTCAACGGCAACACGTTGAAAGCTGGAACGGGTACGACTGTCGCGTCGTACAGCGCCAACAACCTCGCGCTCAATTTGGTGAATGGAACCGCGAGCGTTTCCGGCGGGACAGTGAGCGATCAGCTGGTTGGCATCACCAGAGCGATCGTATCGGGTAACAACAATCAGCTGACCACTCCTGGAGGCGGGACCCTGGAAGTCCTCCAGGGAAGTGGCAACATCCTGATTGCCAACGGGGCGGGCGCTGTTCTGCGATCTGATTCGGGATCGAACACGCTAGAGGCACTGAATGGTGGAGACACCCTGTTCGGTGGCAGCGGCGCTGATATCCTGCAGGGCGGCGGCAACAACGACGTTCTGACCGCGGGCAGCGGAGCAAATACGCTGGTTGCTTACGGCTCGGCCTCGACGCTGACCGCAGGCAGCGGTGCGGACGTTCTCACAAGCAGCGGTCAGAACGACGTGCTGATCGCTGGAGGCGGCAATAGCACCCTGACGAGCTATGGCGCCAACAGCACGCTGGTTGGAGGCTCCGGCACGAATGTGCTGATCGGCAGCGGTTCAGGCGACGTGTTGGTCGGCGGCAGCGGTACAACCACGCTGACGGCGTATGGGAGCGGGGAGACCCTTACCGCTGGCAGTGGCGTCAACACGATGATTGATAGTGCCAGCAATGGTATCTATCAGTTTGGCTCCACGGCCGGATCGACAATCATTCAGAACGGTGCGAGTACGAACTCCAGTACATCGAACGAGCTGGATTTCGGAGCGGGTATTTCGAAGGAGAACCTGTGGTTCCTGCAGGTCGGAAACAACCTTCAGATCGACGTGATCGGTACCAACAAGACGGTGACCGTCGCGAACTGGTTTGCGAGCCCAGGCAATCAACTGCAGGAGATCACGGCGGGTGGCCAAAAGCTCGATGGCGAAGTCTCGCAACTCGTGCAGGCAATGGCGACTTACACGGCGGGCCATTCCGGCTTCGACCCGACGTCGGTCGCCCAGGCGCCCAATGATCCTACCCTGCAGGGCGCCATCGGTACCGCCTGGCATGCTTGAGGAGCAGTTCGGGGGGCGTACCAACGAAAGGGAGGCGGATGCTTCGCAGAAAGCGTTCCGCCGGGCGATCGTTCTGCGCGAGGAGGGACGCTTTGACGAAGCCGAGGCGTTGCTTCGTGATGCCGTCTCGCGGGATGCCGGCAATGCCGATTTGCACAACGCTCGTGGGGTCATGTTCGCCGCCACGGGACGCCACCTGGACGCCCTATGGTGTTATCGGGACGCGGCTGCGTGCAATCCAGCCGATCCGACGATCTGGACGAACCTTGGCAACGCGCTGACATGCTTGAAGCATTTGCGAACCGCCATTGGTTGTCATCGCCGCGCCTTGTCGCTCGCCCGGGAGGACGATGCGTTGCTGCATCACAATCTCGGCAATGCGCTTGCTGAAGCCTCCGACCATGCCGAGGCACTTGTTGCCTTTTCCCGTGCACTCGAGATCGAACCCTCAAGGCACGGCGCGAGATGGGATCGGGCTCGAAGCTACCTCTATCTCGCCAACTACCGTCAGGGCTTCTTGGACTATGAGGCGAGGACGGTCACCGGCCAATTGCCGGCCAGAGAGTTGCCGGGACAGGCTTGGGACCGCAGATCCTATGCAGGGAAGCGTCTTGTCCTCGTTGCCGAGCAAGGCTTTGGCGATGTCATTTGGGCGGCGCGATATCTGTCTAGGGTAAAGGCACTCGGCGGCGAGCTGATCGTCGAGTGCCCAGCTGAACTGATCCCGCTCCTGGACGCGCTCGGCGTTGCGGATCGCCTCGTCGTACGCGGCGCTACTCTCCCGGAGGGCGACTTCCATTGCTATTTTTGCAGTCTTCCGGGACTGTTTACCAAAGACAGCTCATCGATTCCGAGCGCGCCGTTCGTCAGGGCTCCAATCGATCGTGTGCGACGGTTTCACGAACTGATAAATCGGGCGCCGTCCCGCTTGAAAGTCGGGATCGTGTGGTCGGGGAGCGTGACGTTCAAGCGCAACCAGGAGCGAGCTCAATCGCTGTTGAAGTTTTTTCAGGCGTTTGCTCTGCCCGGCGTTCAGCTGTTCAGCTTGCAGAAGGGGCCACCTGAGCAGGAATTGCGTGCGCTGCCGCGAGGGGGCCCATCTTCGATCTTTCTCCCTTTATTGGCGATTTTGCCGACACGGCCGCGGCTCTTCAACATCTTGATCTGATCATCATGACCGATAGCGCGGTCGCGCACCTTGCGGGGAGCATGGGAAAACCCGTCTGGCTGCTGCTCGGGCACGTTGCTCATTGGCTGTGGTTACTCGATCGAACAGATAGTCCCTGGTATCCGTCGATGCGGCTCTTTCGGCCGCGAGGAGAGGGAGATTGGGACCATGTATTCGATGCCGCATCGGCTGCATTGATGAATGTTGTTGAAAATCCCGTTCTTGGCTGAGAGCGCGATCGCTCGGTGCCAGATCCCGTGCTCCCCTGCTTTTTGTCACCCGCTGCTGATATTGGGTTGGATTTCCGCGAATGACCATGGCTGCCGCCAGCGAGAACCGTGATCTCAGGCTGAAGCTGGACGAGCTTCGTCAGAGCATTCGCGAACTCGGCATTCATCAGGGCGACGAGCTGATGATCAGCTCGAACGGCGGGACGCAGCGATGGCTGATTGATCTGCGGGCCGTCTTCCTTCGCCGTGACAATCTCTGGAGATTCGCCTTTCTGTTCTGGGCGATATACGGCAATCGCGGCCGTTTTCAGCTGGCGGCGATGGAGACAGCGGCTATCCCGCTATTGAGCACTCTGCTTCTGACGGCGCCTCCGCAGCATGCGGGCATCAACGGCGTCATTTTGAGGAAGGACCGCAAACCTACCGGGCTCGGTCGTTCCCTGGAAGGGAAGCTGACCACGGATCCCGTCATCCTGATCGATGATATTCTGAATTCTGCGACATCGGCCGAGAAGGCCCGCTCGATCGTCGCGGCCCATGGCGGACGGGTATCGGAAATGGCCGTCGTGATCGATTATCGATCGCGAAGAGGCCTTGCCTGGCGGGCTACCAACCATATCGACGTGCGAGCATTATTTTCCTTATCGGAGTTCGGCCTCTCGCTGGAAAATGATTCCCCTCCACCGCGGCAGCAATATCGTAAGCTTTGGCAAACGGACATCCCCGGCGGTTTCCCCTACCATGTCGTACCCAAGTCAGCGCCCGTACTCGTCGGTGACATGATCTTTAGGGGGGCGGACTCGGCGAAGTTGCACGCCTTCAGTGCCGGATCAGGTGATGTCCTGTGGGAGTTCCAGGCGACCGGCGCCACCAAGCCGGGAAACAAGGGAATCTGGTCGACCCCTGCTATCAACCAAGAGCGCGTCTACTTTGGTGCCTACAACGGCGTTGCCTATTGCCTTGATGCGGCGACAGGCCAACCGATATGGAGCCAGTCGCTCTGCGAATGGATTGGGGCTTCGCCGCTCGTGATACCAAAGCACGGGCTTGCGTATTTCGGGCTGGAGTTTGCAAGACCGTGGGCGCAAGGAGCGCTCTGTGCCCTGGATCTGGCCACCGGGGAAAAAGTATGGGAGCGGCTGGTTCAAAAGCTTCAACACGGATCGCCCGCTTATTGGGAAGGCGGTGATCTGATCATCTGGGGGAGCGCCGATCACGACATGTTGGCGCTGGAGCCAAGGAGCGGCAAGGTGGTCTGGAGCATGAAGACCGGACGGTCGGTGAAGTATGCACCGACAATCGATGAGGCTCGCGGGATTGCTGCGTTTGCCTCCTTTGACAAACACATCTACGTGCTTGATCTGAAATCGGGTCGCAAGCTCGGTGCCTGGGAGACTGGCGACATCTGTTACACCACCCCCCTGATTGTCGGTAGTCGGTTGTTTTGCGGATCCGGCGATCGGAAGTTGTACGTTATTGATCTGGACACGATGAAGGTTCTGAAGACGATCGAGTGCGGCGGGAGAGTGTATTCATCGCCGCAGCGGATCGGGAATCGGGTGATATTCGGGACGGCTGGCGGTCGGGTGTACGAGATTGATATTACGAGCTTGGAGGTTGCCGGCTTGTTGCAACTTCCCGACGCGATCACGAATGCTGTCGCTATCTCGGCGGATGAAAGCCGGATTTATGTTTCAACCGCTATGAATAGCATGCTCGCCTATGAGCGCTTGTAGTGCATGGTCGGCGCAGCGCGACTGTGCTTTCAATGTTTCGTAGAGGGCTGCAAGCGAACCATCCGTGCGGTTCGATTTCAAGTTCGGCATCGGTGCGGACCGATGATGTCTATGGGCCCGACATGCACTTAAATTCGTCATCGACCTCCGTAATCCGTTGAAATGGCAGAAAATACGAATTCCCTCCGAGCGCACAATAAGCCCACAATCTGTTCACGTCGTCAGGACGGACTCCAAGGTGGTCAGGACACCTCTGGCGCTTGGCGTAGAGCGGCAAGTTTCGCCGAGACCATTGCGCGAGCTCTGGAAGATTGCATGCAGATGGGTTTTCCCTCTGAGCGCATCGCTGACCCACAATCCGCTCACGTCCGGCTCGCTTCACTCGACAATTGGCAGACCGTTGAACGTGCTGCCGCTGAACAGGGGCGCCAGGTTTTCCGGTTTATAGGGCCCCATGCTGCAAATGCCTTTGGCGTCGTCCGAACAGATCTGCGCCGAGCGCGAGTAGCGGGTCAGAACGCTGCGGTGGACACCCTCGTTGATGGTGGTGGTCGGCTTGCCGTTCTCATCGAGCGCGCAATAAAGGCTTTCGTTGAACTTGACCGGGCATTTCTTCATTCCGACGTCGCGGATGGTCGGATGGTAACGGTCCAGAGCGAAGAGGCCGGAAGAGGAGTCATGTGAGGGCGCCGTTGGGTCGAGCATGGTGGCGTCGGGCAGGCAGGTCCAGTCTAAAGCGAGGCCAATTGCTTCGGCCTGCTTGGCCATCCAAACCAGCGGAATGTCGGCAAGGGTGCGTGTGTTGTAACCGCCGCCGACGTCGGAGTGCGCGCCGGCGAACCAGACCTGTTGAATCGCGGCACCTGCGGGGACCTCGCCGGTCCAGAACGTGGGCGTGAAGTCGTGCCGGTGCTCATCGATGGCGAGTGCATGCACGGCGTGCTTCACGAACGGCGACGGGGTCGTGTCGTGAAACGCGAACTTCTCCTTGTTGCTGGCCGCCAGAAGGCTGCCGGGAATGCCGAGGCTCCCAACTGTGTCCCAGACCCCGAGAAAGGTTATGCAGGGATCCTGATGCGACTGCACCCTGTCGTTCTTGTACAATTCGGTAAAGGCCGCGGGCGAGTGCGGCTTCGGGCTGCGATAGTATTTCCAGGCGTTGGGCAGGGCGCCCAGCGACTGGCGAAACAGAATACCGCAAGCGGTGATCAGGCCGGCAAGGCTGCGAGCGGTGAATGCACCGCGCGAGAATCCGAAAAGATAGATCTCGTCGCCGGGCAGATAGTTCTGCGCGATGAATTGATAGGCGGAGCGGATGTTGTCATCGACGCCGACGCCGGTGGCGCCTTCGATCCAACTCTCGAGCTTCAGGCCTGTCGTTCCTACGCCACGCAAATAGAGGACGATCTGCAACGTGCCGCCGGTCTGTTGGGAGCCGTGGATTGACCGCGCGAGAAGCGCGACGTTCGTGTCATCGGTCTGGGTGTCGTCCGAATTCCAGGTGCCATCACAGCAGACGATAATACGTTTCATCGTTGGATCTCATTGTCCTAGATTAGGAAGGTCGGCTTTCCGGCCAACGGCACCGCTTTGGTCGCCGGTCCCGAAGATGATGAAGAACGGGAGTCCGTTCCCGCCATGGCTGCACCGCAAATCAATGGGGCTAAACAAGACGCAGCGCAAATTGATGCTCAAGTATGGACGGTAACGTTAAGCCGTCTTTTCCGGGACTGCAAGGAAGATTGTAACTCGTTTCGGGTACAACCAACGCCTAAGTAACGCCTGGCCCGGGCTATCGCCCCCAGGACCCGCGAGCGCAGCCGAAGCTGGATGGTTCGGAGGTGCCGGTCCTCCAGCTCAATGCCTGCGTCGTCACGTCCGGGTCACTGTCGGGTCCAGCCATCACGGCGCGCATCCGAACACGAGACTGTTTCGGATGTCCTGGAAGTGCTGAGCTGGTTCGATTCGAACTCCGAAATCCAGCTGCGAGTCCGTATCGCTCTCGCTCTGCAGGGACGAGAGCGATACGCCGAGCAGGCGCACCGCCTTCGGCAAAGGCATGGCGTCCTCAAGCAGGCCGATCGCCAGCTGCGCGAGATCTTCGCGGTTCGCGATAGCCGTAGATACCGATCGGCTGCGCGTGATGATTTCGAAGTCGGCGAACTTCACTTTGAGCGTCATTGTTCGCCCTCGGTCCCAGTCGTCTCGCAGTGTCGCCAGACCTTGTCGATCAGGGCTGAAGCTCTGCGACCATTGCGGCGAGCTCTGTCAGGTCCGCAAAGAACGTATTCTCGGCGCCGACGGACTTGCGGATGCGATTGGCTATCGTCGTTTCGACAAAGCTGATCGCTCTCGGGCGCGTCTATCGCCCACAAGCGAATCCGTTTGCCGTGGATCTCGATTGTGTCGCCGTCGATCACGCCGGCGCGCCCCGCGATCTCTTCAGCGTTTGCCGGTTCGATAGCAAGTAGCGCGGCGGCGACGAGGAAAGTACGTACTGTATTCATGGGCCCCGAAACGGAGATATCAAGCGTAGTTGCGCCATTCCGCATCAAGCGGAATTTTCCGGCTCGCCGCCACTGGGTCTCTTTTGAACTCAAATCATCGGGCGCCTGTATTCCAGCTAGATCGATGCGGATTGTTCTAGCTGATCAGATCCGAGATTGCCGTAACGATAGCTGGAGTCCAAACGGCATAGCTCGAAGTTGTGAGGTGGACGTCATTTGGAAGTCTGGCTCCAGAGGGGACGTTAACCTCTAAGAAACGTACGCCTTCACTTTCGGCGGCCGCTCTAATTTCGGCGTTCTTTTCCGCGGCGCTCGCCCGAGGCGTCACGCCGATGGCTAGCAACATTGCGGACGTGCCCTTCAATTTTTGCAGTAGGGAGCGGTAGCGACTGCTGATCGTCCCCGCAGCGTTGTTCGTGCCAAGCTCCACGACGATGACAGATGAGCTGCTGCCGGTTTGATGGACACCCGCTTAAGCTAATCCCACCTTGCGCTCGAACTCAACCGGGCTGAGATAGCCGATGGTCGAGTGCCTGCGGGTCGTGTTGTAAAATCGTTCGATGTAGTCGAACACATCGGCGCGTGCCTCATCTCTGGTTCGATAAATCTTGTTGGCCGTACGCTCGGTCTTGAACGAGGAGAAGAAGCTCTCCATCGCCGCGTTGTCCCAGACGTTGCCGGAGCGGCTCATGCTGCAAACGATGCCTTGGTCGGCCATCAGGCGCTGGAACTGCTCGCTGGTGTACTGGCTGCCCTGGTCGGAGTGATGCAACAGCGCATCCGGCTTGCCGCGCCGCCAGACGGCCATCAACAATGCGTCCGTCACGAGCTGTGCCGTCATGGCGGCACTCATCGACCAGCCCACCACGCGGCGTGAGAACAGGTCGATCACCGCTGCGACATAGAGCCAGCCTTCGGCCGTCCAGAGATAGGTGAAGTCGGCGATCCACCTCTGGTTCGGCCGCTCGGCGGCGAACTGCCGGTCAAGGAGGTTCGCCGGTACGGTCTCGATCTGTCGATCGCCGCTGTCCTTCGGTAAGCGCCGACGTCGCGGCCGCGCCCGCAAGCCTTGCAGGCGCATCAGCCGCTCAATCCGGTGCAGGCCGCAATCCGCCCCGTCGGCGAGCAGGTCACGCCACACCCGGCGTGCGCCATAGGTGCGGTAGCTGGCGGCGAAGCTGGCCTTGACCTTGCCGCCGAGCTCCTCGTCGCTGCGAGATCTGGCGCTGGGAGAGCGGTTCAGCCAGGCATGGAAGCCCGACCGCGACACTCCCAGCGCATCGCATAGCCATGCCACCGGCCAGATCGCCCGGTGCTTCGCGACGAAGGCGAACTTCATGTCGCTTCCTTCGCGAAGTAGGCTGCGGCCTTTTTTAGGATATCCCGCTCGGCCTTCAGCTTGGCGACCTCACGGCGCAGCCGCTCGATCTCCTGCTGCTCCGGCTTCATCTGCCCGTGGCCGGGAAAGGCTTGCGCCGGGTTGGAGCCCAACTCCTTCACCCATTTGCGGAGAACATTCTCATGAACATCCAGGTCACGGCCAGCTTGCGCCACCGACACCCCACGTTCCCGCACCAGCTTGACCGCCTCGACCTTGAACTCGCGGCTGAACTTTCGTCTTTTCATCGCCACCTCCGGCTTCATGAAACACCTAATCTCGGTGTCCATCAAACCGGCCGCAGCTCAGTCGAAGGTGTGATGACCAAAATGAGTGATGCCCAGTAACCAACGTCCGTCGTCATCCTCCGCCATCGCCCAACTATCACTCATCGCACTGCGATTGCCTGTTCATGTTCAGGACGACGACGAGATGCCTTGTCTGGCGTCCGATGTTATCCGCAAGTCTGCCCTGTCGCTCGGCATCCCCCAATGGAAGGTGGCTGCCGGGTCCTCTATCTGAGGCAGCGTCTGGAAAATGCACGAGCCTGATGGTGCGGCTTCCAGACAACTACAAACTGTAAGGGCGGTCCTTCCAGTAGCATGCGAATTCACACTGGTTTAGGGAGGTACCGCGGGCGGCATCCAGTCGCTTCGAAATCTCGAGAGAGCAAAATGCTCTCGCTTGTGTGTCGAACCGCGAAGGTTGCTTCTCGCCCGTAAAGTCTCGGGTTGGGCCGATTCGATTTCGCGTGATGGTATAAATCAGAGGTTGAATTCCGTCGCGGACTAGTTCAGCATGAATCGCAGTTGGAATGCCCTTGGAAGTTGAAATGCCTTGCTGGCGGCTGTTGTGTGATATTCGTGCTCGACCGCTCGGCGGCACGAGGGCTGACAGCAAGTGGAAAAGCAGACCGTTTGGTCTCAAAGGATGCAGACCCAGTCTGCACAGTGAACGAGTCGATAGGACGACCAAGCGAATCCTCGACTTAAGAATATTCCTGCTGTGCGTCTGGACAATTTTAGCCGCGTTTTATCCACCTTCCGCTGATGCGAAGGACGAATTTCGCTTCGACCCAGGCAAATGCAAGCAGGCCGGGGTCAGCGATCTGTACATCGCGCTGGGAGACATTGTTGTCCACTTGCCGTGGTCGAGCAGAGCCAGCTACTTCCTCAATAGCATTCCGCCTGCAGAGCAGAGGATGCCGCCCGACGCCTCCGAGCAATCTGGATGCGAGAGCAATCCACTACAGGTCTGGATGTTCGGTTCCCTCAGCGGAGTGCTCTGGAGGGGGGCCGAAGCGGAGCCAGGAGTGGCAGTGACGTTGTACTGGAATTGGCGTCCACAGTCGAACGCGGACGATGACAAATCGGAATGGCGCGGGAAGATCTAGGACTTCATGCTCTTCGCGGTGTCTGCGCTAAAGCGACGACCATCGAAGTTCTGCCGAATGGATTGAAGGCTTGTCGAATCAAGCCGAGTAATCCTCCCGAAGCCCGCGTTGAAGATTGGGCGGCCACGTTTAGCTCGGATCCCAGACAATACGCTACGCCTTTGGGGCGTCCGTTCGTCGTTGATTGTGGCCCGGGAATTTTCAGTACGCGCATAGGCGACTGTGAAGTGAATTACGCGGCCACCCCCGCTTTGGGCATCTCCTATAAATTCAATCCTTATCATGGCGCTAAACCGCTCTCGATCGATGCGGTCATTGGCTTTGACAGGAATCTACGACAGCGCCTCGGTGAGGCGACTGTTCACGAATACAAGTGGCCGGGGCCGCTGCTAACCAGGCATGGGAGTGATCAGTAATGGCGACCTATTCGTATGGGAGCGGCTGGAATCAGTTGTTGACCGCGGACCAGCTTGTGGACCTGCAAGGTCTGCTCGATCAGCAAAGACTCCTGTATGCAGACAATAACTTTCGAGTGGGCTTGGGTTTGCCTCTCTATGCGACGTTGCTTAACGACATCAGCGATGTCACGAACGTGAATGGACATGATGTCTACACGCCTAAGGCGGGTGTGGATCCTGCGGTCTACAACTGGATCTTCAACGCAGTCAACATCAACAACCAGAATGGATTTGCGGCCGACTTTATCGCGACATATACCGTCGAAGAAAAGAGTTTACGAGATGGCGCCGCTGACGTTGGTGATTCGCCTGAAGAACTAGCGCAGAAAGCTTCGAACAATATTGCCTTTAACTTGATCGATGGCTTGGAGAAAAGTGGCGGTCAGCTTCCCAGCATCGAAGGCCTTGGCGTAATTGACGCCGGTGCCGCCGCGTCGGCGGTTTTTACTGATACGGATACACCGGACGGTGACTACGCTGGTTGGGCGGGTACGTTGCTCTTCCCGTACCTTGGTGTCAGCAGTTTTTACGACAACTGGCTGCTCAATACTGAACCGTTCAGCGGAACGCAACAGGGCGCTGCCGGCGCAATTCAGTCTGTGACGTACAAGCACGAAAGTGGCACCTACGATCTGATTTCAAGCATCGAAGCGGCGCAGAAGACGAGCCAAGACCTTTCTGATCCGCATGCGAGTAAGTTCAATTTGTTCGATGCGATCGAAGGGGTGCGGTCTCTCATTGGCGGTCCGCAGGGCGCCATCGTGAGCAATCAGGCGCCGCTCGCAAAGACCACGCAGTCGTTTTTTCAGACCTATTACGGATTGGCTCCCAAGAGCGAGTGGATTCCGTCGTCGGAGGATATGCTTTTCTCCCAAACGACCGGCGGTCAACTTTGGGGGGCGTTCCTTCGCATGGCTTTCGGCGGCCACCAAGGAATTCAGTACGTCGCTGGAACGGTCGCGCCGGACTCAGATTTGTCCGCCCCCGACGATGACCGTACGACGGTAATGACCGGTGGCTCCAACAATGACGTCATTTACGCGCCTCTCTCAGGTGACGCGCTGATCGATGGCGGAGGGGGCAATGACACGATCTATGGCGGCGGCGGCACCGACCTTATGTTTGGTGGAGACGGGAACAACACGCTCTATGCCGGGGATGGCGCCAAGCAGATCCTGGTGGGGGGAACAGGCGACACTGCAGCAGCTGCTGCCGTTGCCGGCAATTCGACACCAGACAGTCCTGCGGCCGGGAACAATACGTTCATTGTCAATCCGACTAACGCTGTCGTGGACCACCCTACTAATACGATCATGATCGGTGGCGCTGGAAACGATATCTTCAATTTTGGTGCGGGCGGACAGGATACGGCCGTCATCTGGGGGAACGGTGGGAACGACACCTTGAACGATCTCGGCGGCGCGACAATCTGGGTTGTAAACGCGCCTGATGCGTCGCTGCAGACGGTCGAGAATCTCGATCTTGACGCCTTTGCGAAGGGCGTCGAGAACTCATATTTCCCCGGCTACAACTTTCAGGAATACGCTGGGGAAGACATATTCATCATCAATCCAACGCCCAGCTTCACACTTACTTTGAACGGACACGCGGTTAGCAGCCTACTCCAAGGCTATTATTCCTGGCCGTCCGATCCTGCTTACAATCCAATCTACTACAACTTGGCCGATCCAAATAACTACGAAGACCTTGATCCGATCGGAAGCTCATCGGGCCAGTTCGGGCTGCCTTCGTCTGGTACCACGAGGCAGTTCTCTCTCGGTGACTATCAATCGAATTCATCCGATCTCGGCGACAACGTACGAGTTTGGGCCACTCAGCCGACGAACAATCTTGCAGGTCGTATCGACCTGGCCTCTGTGGACGATGCCGGCCCTACGCCAACATCGGTGACAAATGTTGCGTTCGTTTCAGACGACTATGTGACCGATACTATTACGACTAACTTCTCCTTCACGCAGGCAACTGGCGCTTACGATACACTTCTCGGAACTGGGTTTCGAGAATTTCTGGAAATAGATGGAGCCAACGATACCATCGTTTCGATGAATAGTCGCAACACGCTCAGCGCAAGCGGCAGTCACGATCTGCTCGAGGCCGGCACATCTCACAACGAACTGACCGCCCATGGAGCGAACGAAACACTCAGCTCCAGCGGCAGCTTGAACCTCCTTACCGATGTTTCCGGACACAACACTCTTATCAGCACAGGAACCAACGATACGCTGATTGGCTCCGAGAATGGCACCACGCTGATCGGGAGCGGCACCAACGCAACAGCCTTGTACCAGACCTCAGGCACTACCGTCGATCTCCGTGCGGGAATCGCGGGAAGGCTTGGGACGGATTTCGCTACGGACGTTCTGATCGGCATAACCAACGTCGTCGCAGCCGCTGATGACATCATCATCGTTGGAAGCGATGATAACACCTACACCATCACAGCAGCCGGTTCGAACGATACGCTTATTGCCGGCGCAGCCCGTGGTGTGCTGATTGACACCGGCTCTTCAGACACGTTGGTCGGCAGCGGGACGGGAAGCACCCTTGATGCATCTCAAGGCAGTGGGTCGCTGGTCACTTACACCAAAAACAATGTTGTGGTCGATCTTTCGGCGAACACTGCTTACGTGAACGGAAGCTCGCTCAATGACGTACTCATCGGCGTTCATGCCGTCTCGGCATCAGGAACGAACGACACGTTGATTGGTGGCGGTGCGGATACGACGCTCATCGGAAACACGACAGGAAATACGCTGATCGGCGGTAGCGGCCAAGCCACTATCGAGTACACGATTGACAACGTTTACGTTGACCTTGCTGCCAACACGGCCTCGTCGTCGACCGGATTTGATACGCTTTCCGATGTCTCGGCTGCCACTGTTTCCGGAACAGCTGACACCATTGCCGCCGGCTCCGCCAGCTTTGTTCTCACGGCGGCAGGAGCCTCCGACGTGCTTATCGGTGGTTCGGGGGCCTCGACACTCCAGGCGACCGGGCAATTTGAGACATTGTTGGGTGGATCTGGCGGCAATTCACTAGTTTCTTCGGGGCAACACAATACTTTGGTCGCCCAAAGTACAAACAACACACTGATTACGTCGGGAACCAGCGACACACTCCTGGCTTCCGCCGGTGCGGATCACTTGGTGGCAGACGGCGCGACCCAAGCAACGCTCGTCGGAAACGTCGCCGGTAGTACCTTGCAGGCATTGAACGGGGCCGACGCTGTTGCCGCCTATGCGCTCGACAACGTGACCGTCAACTTGGAGACCGGTCTGGCGAGCATCGCGGGTACCGGAAGCTCTGACGTTCTGATCGGAATCAATGCAGCGGAGGCGCTTGGCGTCGGAGACACGCTGCAGGGGTCGACTGGAGTTTCCACACTCATCAGCAGCGGCGCTGGAAATACCCTTGTTGGCGGCGGAACAGGCACAATCGCTGAGTATGGCGGTAACGGCGTTACGGTAGATTTGTCGGCTCAAATCGCTCGGGTTAACGGCTCGTCGGCCTACGACACGCTCGTTGGCATCTCGAACGCAACTGTGACGGGACACGGCGATACGCTGATAGGCGGGACAGCGTCGCAGACATTGCAATCTAGCGGCTCCGAAAACACTCTCATTGCCGGCACCGCGGCCGTTTCGCTCGTTTCCAGTGGGACGAATGACACGCTGTTCGGCAATCTGGCTTCAAGCGTATTGCAAAGTGACTCTCAGGGCACTGTGGTCGCTTATTCAATCGACGGAGTGACGGTCGATCTCGACAACGGGACCGCCAGCGGTTCTTCGGGTACGGACACGCTATCAGGATTCGTTGGGGCCGCGGCCTTGGGAAGCGGCGATACATTGATTTCGCTCAGCGGCAACAACACGCTGTTCAGCAATGCCAACGGGAACACGCTGAGGACGTCGTCCAATACGGTCGAGGTACTCTATTCCGCGGACGACATGCTTATTGATCTCCCGGGTGGGACGGCGGGCGTTCAAGGATCTGGCCGGCACGATACCCTAATTGGTGTTCAGACCGTCGACCTGACTGGCGTCGATGGAACTATTGTCAGCAATGGAAGCGGAAATACGCTGATAAGTGCAAGCACCTCAAATACGCTGGAGTATTCCAACGACGACGTGTTGGTTGACCTTGCCGTGGGATCGGCCGCCGTCGCGGGCGACGCGCAGGCGGATCAGATTATTGGTCTGAATCATATCGTCCTTTCCGGTACGAATGACGTTGCCAGAGCGGGAACGTTCGCCGCAACACTCGTCGCGTCGGGGACCAGTGACACGCTTGAGGGGCAAGCCGCCGGCTCAACTCTAATTGCCTCTGGAGCGTCTTCTGGCGCACTGGCGCGGTATACGAAGAGCTTTATCACGATAGACCTCGCCGCCGGCAGAGCGACGAGCCGCACCGGCACCTATGACAGCCTAATCGGCATTAGTGCAGTCGATGCTGCCGGTCAGAATGAGATCGTTCATGGCGGCACATCAGCAGGTACCCTTTCATCCAGTGGCTCGTCGAACACGTTGACCGCGGGGACCAATCAAGACACGCTTCTCTCGACCGGCGCCAATAACACCCTGATCGCCGGCGCGACGACGGCGACGCTCATTTCGACGGGGACGGGCGACACGCTGGTCGGAAGCGGCGCTGGAAGCACGTTGATTGCATCCACGGGAATCGCGGCAATCGCCGAATACGATGTTGACCATGCGATCGTCGATCTCGGATCGGGATCAGCTTCCATTGCGGGATCCGGCGCTTCGGACACTCTGATTGGTCTGACGGCGGCCCTTGTCACTGGGTCTAATGATCAAGTGCAAGCAGCGGCGGCTGGTTCGGTCTTGGAGGCCTCTGGGGAGAGCGACACACTTGTCGGCTCAAGCGGCAAGGATACGCTGTCATCCTCTGGCAGCTATAACCTGCTGATCGGTGGCGCGGGGAACGATCTTGTCACATCATCCGGCCTCGGCGATACGTTGATAGCGAGCCAGGCGGGTGACACGTTGTCCTCGAGCGGCGTTGGAAACACGCTCATCGCTCAGTCCGGTGCGGATACTCTGGTCTCGACCGGTGGACTTGATATCTTGGTTGGCAATGGCCAAGGGAGCAAGCTTGTAGGTACGGGTAGCTTTCTTGGCGTCGCTACTTACTCCTCGGACAATACCGTTGTCGATTTGAGCCAAGGGACCGCGACGATCAGCGGCTCATCGCTCAGCGATACTTTGGTCGGATTTGAGGCTGCTTGGGTCAGCGGCTCAAACGATACGCTAGTTGGAAGCAACGGCGGGGACCAACTCACCGCTACCGGCTCGGATGATATCGTACTGGGCGGCGCGGGCAACGACACGCTGTTTATCAATAGTGGCAACAATACCTTCTACGGTGGCGATGGTCAGAATACGTTTACGGTAGAGAGTGCCGTCGTCAATGACGGTCTCGATCAACCCCAGAATCTGATTGCGGATTTTGATCCGAGCCGCGATGTCATCGACCTTTCTCACGTCAACGGGGTGAGCTCTCTGGCCGATCTCATCTTTGATACAGTTTCGTATGGAGGTGCTTCCTATCTCGAGATCGGCCTTGGCTCGGGTCAAGCGATCATGCTTGCGGGCGTGGCCGAGACACAACTTGGTAGTGCGAACTTTACCTTCAAGGACACGAACGCTTCCGATACGATCGTCGGCAATAGCGGAAACAACCTGCTCGTGGCTAACAGCGGCAATGATACGCTAGTCGGCGGCGGGGGATCCGACACATATCGAGTCGGCTCTTCCTTCGGGCAGGACGTCATCCAGAATAATGCTTCTGATGGTGTGATGGCCGCAATGGGTGAGGTCGATTTTGGTGCTGGGATAGCCGATCAAGATCTGTGGTTCCAACAGGTCGGAAATGATCTCCAGATCGACAAGCTCGGTACGCAGGACAGCGTTACTGTCTCCAACTGGTACGGTAACGATCGGGCACAAGTCCAGACGTTTGCTCTGGCGGACGGCATGAGGATCGATAGCCAAATTGCTCAACTCGTGTCGGCCATGGCAACGTACTCAGCTGCCAATCCCGGATTCGATCCTAGTTTGGCGACGTCGATGCCGACGGATGCCGCTCTAACAAGTGCGATAGGAAGCTCATGGCATACGTGAGCCCGATGACAAGCGCGATCGAACGCCCCGTGCGTGATGCCAAAGCGACTTTCGCGGCGGCGGAGAGGCTGCACGGCGAGGGTCGCTTTGTGGAAGCAGAGCGCCTACTCAGCGAGGCCGTTATAGAGTGGCCAACAGACGTCAGTCTGCGCAATGCAAGAGGAGTGATGTTCGCTTCGATGAGGCGACATCTCGATGCTGTGTGGTGCTATCGTGACGCTCTGAAGTGTGACCCGACGGCCGGCGGTGTTTGGTCAAATCTCGGCAACGTCCTGACGCAGCTAAATTACCTCGATTCTGCAATCGTCTGTCACCAAACGGCAATCTCGCTCTCGTCCGAGACGGATCCTCTTCTATTCCAGAATCTGGGCGTGTCATTGGCCGAGGCAGGGCGCCACGGCGAGGCTGTGATTGCTTTCAGCAAAGCCATCGAACTCAAGCCTGATTATCACACGGCACGCTGGGATCGCGCTCTAAGCCGTCTCGTACTCGGAAACTACCGTGAAGCCTGGCCAGATTACGAGGCGCGCAAACTTACCGGCCAGCTTCCAACACGTAAACTCCCTGGTGTCGAATGGAACGGAGCTCCTTATTCGGGCAGGCGTCTCCTGCTGGTTTCCGAACAGGGGTTTGGAGATGCGATCTGGATTGCCCGGTATCTGCCGCGCGTTAAGGCGCTCGGCGGTGATCTTACCATCGAATGCAGAAGTGAGCTTGCTCCGCTGATCGAACGGATGGGAGTCGCCGATCGCATCATCGCGCCAGGAACAAGCGTCGATGCTGATCTGCACGCATATGTTTGCAGCTTGCCGTCGTTTTTCACGCAAGAGTTCGCAACAATTCCCGGTGCGCCGTATCTTTCGGCTGCACCGGGGCGAGTCCGGGAGATGTCTCCCCTATTCGCGGGCGCGGGGCGGCAGCTTAAGGTCGGAATTGTTTGGTCCGGAAGTGTCACATTCGGAAAGAATCGGCGGCGAGCGCAGAAGCTACTGAATTTCTTCCAAGCCTGCGCGCTCCCGGGTGTGGAACTGTATAGTTTGCAGAAGGGCCCCCCAATCAAGGAGCTTACTTCTCTTCCGCGTGGTGGTCCGATCAAGGATTTGGCGCCATACCTTCACGATTTTGCTGACACGGCAGCAGCGATATCTCACCTGGACTTGGTCGTGATGACAGATAGCGCCGTCGCGCACCTAACGGGGGCGCTGGGCAAGCCTGTATGGGTTTTGCTTGGTCATTCGGCCCACTGGCTTTGGCTTGAGAACCGTTCAGATAGCCCGTGGTACCCTTCCATGAAGCTCTATCGGCCACGAGCGGAGGGCGATTGGGACCACGTGTTCGATCAGGTCTCCGCGGATTTGATGAAGTTGGTGCATCATCGGCAAAATAGCTGAGTGCGAGGTGGAATCTCGAGATTGTCCCAGCAAGCGCCGCCTGCACCAAGGGTTGGGCGCAGAAGCGATCTACGGGCGCGCATCGCACCGGTTCATTCAAGAATCGCGTGAGTTCGCGGTCGACCCAATAGCAACGAGAAGCTGTGAGCGATGGGCTTGCGGCTTGATGTCCGGCGGGGCGCCGTCTCGGCGTGCCGGTAATGGTCTGTAGTTTGCGCGAGGTCACGGTGCCGGAAGCGACGAACGATATCTCGGGATTGCAGTGTCTGCAGCTCCTGCTGCGATATCATCAGGTTGCGGTTGATCCCGAGCAGATCCGTCATCAATTTGGTGGCGTCACCATTGGCGTGACTGAGATGTTGCGCTGCGCCAAGGAGCTGAAACTCAAGGCCCGCGCGGAGGTGCTCAGCTGGGACAGGCTCGCTCGGATGGCCTTGCTGAACTAGCCGAGTGCCATGGACTTCAATCAACGTTTGGCAGAGCGCGATCGCTAACGGAATAGCGGTGCGCGGGTGTGCGATCCAGACGCCATCGATGAGATCGAAGCTGTCTACGTTCTTTGGCAATACCTGGGAGACGATCAGCGCGACGTCGGCTGCACAGCGCCGCTGGTCGTCGCGCAGCTTCGGTAGCCAGCCATCATGCCATGCCTTCGTCCGCTTCGATTCCCAGAGGATCGTGCCGGCCGACTGTCCGATACCAGCATTAACCTGTTGGACTAGATCGGCACCGAGTTCGCCCTTGCCGACGGGGTCAATGACGTCGGTCGGAAATCTACTCCGAAGGATCTCCTCCAGCTCGAGTTCGAGCACTTCTCCCTGAGATTGCTGCGAGCCTTGCTCTGCTTTCCGTTTGAGCTCCTCGATAGTACGAGCCATGGATTCAATGGTCTGATCCTTCTCCATGACACGAAGGCGAGCTGCTTCGTCTGCATCCTGCTTGGCCTTCGTACGAACTTCCTCAACCGAGGCCAGCACCCGCTTTTCGACCGTGAGGTCCAGTTCGCGCTTCTCTTCCTCGAGTTCGCGCTGCTTGCGTAAAACGCCGGCATGGGCCTGCTGAGCCTCAGCAAGTTTGGCATTGTTCGCTTCCAAATTACGACGGAGTTCGGCGGTCTCAGTTTCCTTCGCTTGCAGTTCGGTTAAGACCGCTTCGCGAGCCTTCTTTGCCTCGGCGGTGATCACCTGAGCGCGTTCGGCGGCAATCTTGTGGGCGACTTGGTCATCGACCTGCTCGCGCGCCTTGGCGAGATCTTCTCGCTCCTTGCGTACAAGGTCGAGGTTTCGGGCTACTTCGGCATCTTTGTGGGCAAGCTGTTCCTGAAAGCTTCGACGGGTTTTCTCGATAAGGGGAGCGGCCAGCGACTCCGTTAGTCGGATTTCGTGGCGACAGTTCGGGCAGTTGAGCGTGGGCTCATGTGCAAAGTTTGCATGAGGCGTCTTGAGATTCATGGCGATTCCTTCCGCTACCGACCCAGCAGCCGATATGCCGAATGCGGCACGATTCCGCCACAGGCGCGTCGGCCAGGAGCTCAGGCTCTCGGCCTTATCCCACCGGTGTCGAATTGGTTGGTTGACTCGAATATCGGCGGTCGGTTGAGTCGCGGCACCCGCCGGTCGACGTCTCAGGTCGAGGACGAAGGACTAGGGACCCAGGCTAGTGGCAGTAGGGCGAGGCGGCATGTCGCTCCGGGGCGTTGACTTCGCCTATTGACTGCTGCGGGGCTATCGGTGGGCCCCCCTTCCACTGGTACCCAGTGGGCCTTTTCATCGCGGACCGTAGAAGGACGCCGGATCGAAACCTTGGGAATTCAAGCTTGGTGAATTCCGCGCGCAAGGGTTGTGTTTGGCCGGGAACTCGCTAAGCTGCCCAAACTGGGCGGGAAGAGCGTCATCGACGGGGTTATTATCGACGACGCCGATTGTGTTTGGATTCGTTCTTTCTGATTTTTGGTCGCGGAGACGCGATGGGCATATTTTGAGGCGGGGTATTGAGGAGTCGGTCAGCCGGACTTGGCAAGGATTGCTCAATCCTTGATCCGATGTTCGGGTCCACTCCAGAAGGCTGGGCGTGAAGCCCGGAGCCTACGACGCTGGCGAGGATGGCCAAAGAGGCCATGAACAACGTCGAACGATACCGGCACGCAGAATTTCCCATCCGACACATGGAGAGGGGTGCCATGCGGGCGAGTGCAGTTCGTTTTTTTGTCATTGGAATACTGTCATTTGCGAGCGCTCCATCGTTCGGGCAAGCAGTCGACCCGAACATTCAGGTTCGCATCGAAACGGCACTGCCTCAACCCGAGATTAAGCCTCATCTGCCTGAGACCGAACGGATCACGGTCCAGCGGACGAAGACTTTCACGACCACGATCGAGCGTCCATACACGTGCGCTGAGATCCGTAGTCCATCGCCGGAACTCAGGGCCAAATTAGCGCCTGAGAAGCAGGCGATGTTGGTGGATAGCAAGGTATCGTGCAAGGAGCTGCAGACGTTCGTCGGACTCAAGAAGGAAAAGGTCGTACGCCACAAGGTTGTAAGCCAGACAATTGAGAAGCCGAAGCCGCGCCAAACGAGCGTTTCATTCGCGTTCCAAACTCAACCGGGGTTCGACACGAATGCGCTGAAGGCGAACCCTGGGAAAAGCGATGGAGTGTTGAATACGTCGGCTGGCGTGACTGCGATTATCCCGGTCGCTGCGTTGGACTCGGTCATTCTAACCTCGCAGGTATTGGATCAGCGCTATGCCACGCTGGTGTCCAAGGATTCTGAGGTATTTGCCAACTCCGCGACTTACTCGCATGTTTTGAACGCGGTGAGGGGATCAGACAAGGTCGTTTCGAGTGGCACGACCGTAAGCGATCTTCTGAACCTCGGGATCTCCTCCAGCACTGTTTTTGGATCCGGATTCCATCCGTACCAGATCGAGTTGGCTACGGCCTCGGCGGCCCTAGGCAGGACGAACGTCGATGTCGGGGGCGGAGCGATCTGTGGAGCGCCGGATAAGGAGGTGTTCTGCGCTGCGCAGGGCGTCGCCGGCGAGCTCGATTTCACCACGTCGGATGTGGCGAGCCAACGCAACGTTGCATTGAAGGCCCAGACCAACGTTACCTGGCAGACTTCGGTCCAGGGGTTATCCGTCACGGCATCGGGTTATATTCAGGGCAAATACTTCACTGAGGTACTCGGCGGAAGACAGGATCTCATACTGCAGGCGAGCGCTCGGGCTGACTGGATTGATGGCCCATTCACTTTGAGCTTCCTTGTCCAGGCTCTTCAGTCATTTTCTACGCTTCGGACCGCGCAGTATAACAGTTTGGCCTTCTATCCGGTGGCGAAAATCCAATACTCGTTCTAACCCTGCAGAAGCCCCCAGCGGGGCTGGCATCTTTCGGGAACGGTGCAAAGGCATATTGAGGCGTGGAACATGTCGAAGTTCGCTCGGGTGGTTGTGACTGCAGTCTTGTTCGCATTTGTGCCGCCTGCCTTTGCATGGGGTCCAGACGGACACAGAGTCGTCGGCTCTGTTGCCGACCAATTGCTCACGGACAACGCCAAGCAGCAGATAGCGGCGATTGTGGGAGTCGATCTTAGGACCGCTGGTCCTTGGCTCGACTGTGTCAAGAGTGTCCAACGTCAAGCGGATGGCTCTTTGGCGTATGTCGTAAACCCGGCCTTCGAGCCACCGTGTACTCCATTTGCCAACGATCATGCCGCGATGATCGATTACGTGGCACGCAACTGGATAGACTGCGTATATCCAGAAGGCGTGGTCGATGAGACGAAGAATAGAGGATGCCATCAGACGTACCACTTCGACGATGTGGCAATTCAGCGGGATCGTTTCGACAGGAACTATGCCGGCACGAACGACCATGATCTCGTAGCTGCGACTAACGCGGCGATGGCGGTTCTCCTCGGTCGGCCAGCGCCGCCACCCTTCTCGATCAAAGACAAGAAGGAGGCGCTGTTCATGCTGGCTCATCTTGTGGGCGATATGACGCAGCCGTTGCATGTCGGCGCGCTCTATCTCGACGAGAAGGGGCCTTGGCGGATCCAGATGTAAGCCACACCATCGATCCATCGACCGAGACTGCTGGGGCCAACCTCATCTTCGACGGGACGACGGCATTCCACTCGGAGTGGGACGGTATCCCGAAGGATCTGGGTGACACAGCGCCGCCAGAACTGGTCGCAACCGCAAAAGCGTTGCCACTGGACCACGGGCGGATGGAAAACTGGGCCGCCACTTGGGCTTCTGATACCATCCTTGTGGCGCAGGAAGCGCTGATTGGCACCAGCTACGTCAAGTCGGGCGACGGAAAGTGGTCGGTCTCGTTTACTGATCGCGTTGCCTATGATCGCGCCGCCGACGCGATCAAGCGCAAACAGCTCGCGAAGGCCGGCGCTCGCCTGGCGGAGATTATGAATACCATTTGGCCGTAGCGGCCTCCATTCCTCATGGACTCGCAATCTCCAGTTGACGTGCTATAGCGGAGCTTTGGCTCGTCCACGGCTCTTGCTGTGAACTTTCAGAATTTGAGCTTCCGCATGTCCTCTGCAGAATGGGAACAGTACAAAATAACTGACAAGTACGCTGAACTGACCACGGTGAAGCATATAGTCCATCTTCCGGTCGCGCGCCGGATTATTGAAGACGGAAGGATAAAATCGGGGCTGATCTTCGATAAGAGCCGTCTCAGAAAATCGCGGATCAGCGTGACCTGGCTTTCAGCCAATGATTGGTCGCTGGGGTCTCTGTACGGCACGGTCGAATTTCAGTTCTCCTGGGAAAGACTGGTCCAGTACAAGCACATCTATTGGGTGGAGGCGATGCCGAACTACCATCCAGCGGCCTATCGTTTCTTGCTGACCTTAGATGAGATTTCGTCGCCGTTCGTGACGAAGTACGATCCGGAAAAAGATGACGGACCTCTCAAG
Source organism: Bradyrhizobium sp. SK17 (assembly GCF_002831585.1). GTDB lineage: Bacteria > Pseudomonadota > Alphaproteobacteria > Rhizobiales > Xanthobacteraceae > Bradyrhizobium. The sequence goes on from NZ_CP025113.1 coordinate 2,387,250, forward strand.
AAGGTGGATGGAAAGTGGCGTTGGCATCCGGACTATTGTTCGGAGTTCATGATTGCCGAGGACTTTTTCTTGTCGGAGACCGTCGGTATCAATTTTGTGCATCACAATCAAAAGTACTGCCGCACTAAGTCAAAATGTGTCGAACAAGACGCAAATCCCTCGCCTCAAACAACATCGGGTAAGTTGCTCGCTTACATTCTTTCCTTTGGCGTCCATGATCTCGACAATCATCTCAAGCCGGATGGCGGCGGACGGAATGCGATCTTGGATATGGCCAGCGGCTGGCTTTGGATCATCTTGGACCATGTGAAATACTCAGGTCCTCTTAAAGAAGATGCGGAGTGCGATCGAATTGTTAGAGGGGCCTTCGCGCTATTCGGCGTCGACAAACTCGATGACGGTAAGGGGCTATTGAGCCTCATCGAAGGCAGCGCGATGGCTCAGGCAGCGCTTGCCAGGCTGATACGGAATCATTTCAACAATCCGACCTGGGATTTTGACTCGTCCCCATCTGTATTAGCTGAACATGCGGTGGAAGAGACGGCAAAGCTCCCTCAATCAATTCACCCATAAGTTGCTCCAATTCGGAATGCCGCTTTCTCGCCGCATCTCCGCTCAGTGTCATGAAGAGTCGCCCGGTTCACGCTGTCATCCGCCGGAGCGGTCCACTTCACCGTCGGTTCGGACGACGGGACGACGACGCCTTCGTTTACCTGAACGGCGTCTTGATCGGACAGAATCCCGGCATTCACGCGACCACCGACGTCACGTTCACAGGCAACGCCAACGCCGGTGTGAACACGCTGGAAATCTTCTACGCCGATCGTGAACGGACCGGCGCGCAGCTCGACGTGAGCGCCGATGTTGCGTTGACGGCGGCCGTTCCCGAGCCCTCGACCTGGGCGATGATGATCCTCGGATTCTTCGGCGTCGGCTCGCTGGCCTATCGCCGGAGTCGCAAGCGCGAGCGAGTGCTGGCCTAGCGCCTACCTTAATTTTCTTCGCCACTTGGGAAAAACAGTTACCGCCCGGCAATCTAACGTTGCCGGGCGTCTTCGTACGCCGTCCTGGTTTTTCTCGGTCAAAGCCCGTTGTCGACGTCGGTGGGGCAATTGAACGCGAAATAGGAACATTAAGCCCGACTGACAGTTTGAAGCGGTGTTCCCGGTGCGGAACCCGGCTTGAGGTGTAACGATGAGTCAAATTCGACGGCGCGTGAAGCAAACAGAGACGCTTCAAACGAGGCTCTTAGAGCGCGCCAAGAAGCTTCGCCAGCAGGCCGCAGCTCTGCTCCCAAGTGCGGAGAGGGAAGCTCTGCTAAAGCTCGCCCGACAGGCCGAGGCGGGTCCGAGCATGAGCGAATGGCTTCGGCCTCCCGGCCTTCAATCACCGTAGTGGCAACCTAAATGGCTTTCGAGAAAGCGGCCCCAGCGCCCTGGTGCGACTAGCGTGGCACGATGCCAGGGCTCGATACCCTTAGACGCCGCCGTGCTCTTGTGTTTAACGATTTTGGAGCGTCCTGGTCCGGATTAAGCGAACGGAATCGATGGCTCGGCATCAATTGTTTCCACATTGAAGCTTCTTATAGATGTGCCAACCTTGAGAGCTAAGCTGTTCGCGGCCGGAGAACATCGGATTAGGGTATGACGGCACGAGACGTCTTGGCGGTCTGCTTGCTATCAGGCGGGACGGCGCTGGTCGTATATGCGTGCCAGACTATGCTCTGGCATTTGATCGTGTCTGCTCATTGAGGGTCGACGCCGAGGACCATCTTGGCGAGCCAACGTGCGACGAGTCGGGGTACGGCCCCAGCAAGCGGGCAAAATGAAAAGGGGCCGCTCGCGTAAACGGCCCCCTACCGGAAATTCTCAAAACGGATTGCTATAAAAACTAGCCCCGGCGCAAAAATCGTAGCTCATTTCGCAGCCGCAGCAATTCCGTAAAACCACGTAGTATTCCCAGTTTGTTCTTCTGGGTGTCCTAATCAGGACAGCACCCAATTTCTTATCCGGCAATCAGCTCGGTAGCGGAACGTCCCCTTTGCAACTAAAGAGCGGCGCGTGGTGAGCGACAAGCGAAGAGCGGGCAAGCTGCCGGCGAGGACAAATGCCGCGTTACACGGAGCGGATCAGGTTGATCAGCATTCCTAACGGCGCTCCGACAACTGCGCCAAGCAGCCCGTAGCAGGTCGCCGCGAATAACGCCCAAACTCCCGACTGGAATGCATACCCGTAGGCACTGCCGATCAATGCAAGCCCGAGGACTGTTACCATCAGGGTGTGATCATTCCGAGCTTCCGCTCCGAGCCGCCTCTTTTCTCGAGCGCTGTGCTGGTAGGGCCTGCAAGTTCAGTAGATCCGCAATGCGGGCAGGTCTTTGCACTGAATGAGATTGGACTTGCGCAGTCGTAACGGGCGGTGAGCTCTGGCATTGGTTTCGGTGGCCGAGGACAGGAAATCAGGTTGCGGAGTACGCATCAACGCTTGCCGAGCGTAACGCTGCTATGGGTGAGAGGAAAGAGGAAGATATCCGCCCGCTCTTGCCTGTTGCGATTGCCCAGGTCGGCGAGTCCGCGATGGTTCCACGTGCTTCGACAAGCGTCCGAAATTGCCCATGGCGGACAACCTAGGTCCAAAAATTCATTTCCGAGATTGGACCCTTAGCGGACCCCAGACTCGCTGCGAGGAAGATCACAGCAGTGGAGTGGGGGCGCGAGCCGTTCTGATGAACGAAGAGAGCGCGTATCTGGTGCGGTTTCCTGGTGCGGTGGTCGCGCTGCGAGCAACGAGAATTAAGCAAGCTATTGATCACGTTAGTGGGCCCGGCAGGACTCGAACCTGCAACCAGACCGTTATGAGCGGTTGGGCTGACGCGACCTGGAAATATCTTGGCGCATCAATCTTACAGGCCGGCCCTTTATGCGCTTAGACCGCTCACGCCCTATTGAACTGTTGCACCACCTGCGTCGAAGGTTGCCAGAGCTTGATCTGCATGTGGCGTAGCTCGCTGAAATTGCTGCAGCTCAATTCGCCAGTTCTTCAAAGCTGTTGAAGTGTCTCACTATTGCGTTTTGTATCATCCGATCTGTCTCTAGCGCGCTTTAGCCAAGCGATCACCTTCGTGAAGGAGAGGCAATGACGGATGCTAACCTGAGGGAGGATGGGCGGAGACCGCCGTTCTCGCCTACAAATGATCGCGACGAAAAAGTGGTCCCGTTTCGCGAGCGACTCAGCTGCACAGTGGACGAAGCTTGCATTGTAACGGGCTTGGGGCGCACAAAGCTTTACGAGTTAATAGGATCTGGCCAGCTTAAGACGACAACGATTGGACGTCGGCGCCTGGTGATAGTGCGATCGCTTCTTGAACTTGTGGATACAGCTATCTCAGCGTGACCAACCTTAATCAGCCCGATGGGCAACTCAGCTCTGCGTGCCTCCCTTGATCGGAATCACCTTCTTGGGATCAAGCCAGTGGTCGATCCGATCAGCCCAATGCTGCATCAGCTTTGTGCGCGAGCCGATCAACGCAAGTGGTCCGTGCTTCTTGTAGAGACCTTCCACAGTAGAGTTATCCAGATGCGCGAGCTGCAGCTCGACGACATCGCCGTCCCATGCCTTGGCGTCCTTAATCTCTTCGTGGTGAGACAGGGTTGAGAAAGTGGTCCGGAATCCGTGGGCGCAATGATCAGTCTTGGTGTCAATACCAAGTAGCCGCAAGCGCTTGTTGAGCGTGTTGTTTGAAAGCGGCGTGTCTCTCGAGCAGGAAAACGCGTATCGGCGATGGCCGGTTAGCTTCTGAACGCTCCGCAGGATTGCGAGTGCCTGCCGTGACAAAGGCACGACGTGGTCCCAGCCGGTCTTCATCTTGGCGGCGGGAACAATCCAGCGTTCGGCGTCCCAATCGACCTCGCTCCACTCCATTTCATTGACCATGCCGGGGCGGGGAATGGTCAGTGCATCGAAGCGCAAGGCAAGGCCAACAACGTCACCAAATCTCGCTCTCGTCCACGGTGCACTGATGAGCTTGAAGACGCGCGTTACGTCACGTGGTTCAGTGACGCCGGGACGCGGCGTTGAAATGTTGGCAATCATCTGCCCATTCAGGTTTCGGAATGGATTGTAGCCGTCGCCTTCGACATCGGCATAGTTGCAGATTTGCTCACCGATGCTGCGCACGCGATCGCGCGTTTCCAGTTTTCCCTCGGCTTCGTACGAACGCATGAAAGCGAGTACGTCCGGACGCTTGATGTCCTGCCTGCAAAGCTTGCCGAAGCGATCCTTGACGTAGCCGACACGAAGTTCAAGAACCTCGATGGTCTTGGAGTCACGCACCGCGACGATCCTGCCCCGTTTGACTTTCTCGATCTTCTTCTTTGCGAGCCATTCATCGGCCCATTGCCCGAAAAGCCGGGCGGCCGCCTGCCTGTGCTTATCGAGCTGCTTCTCCGTGCTCGGGTCTTTACCTTCCTTGATCTGGTCTTTGGCCTTGTCGCGTTCGCGCCGCGCGTCGGCGAGCGAGAACGTGCCATCCTTGCCGTTGCCGTAAGGGCCGATGGAGTAGGTTTTCTGGCGGCCGTGGTAGCGGTAGCTCATCCGCCAGAGTTTGGAAGCGGCGTTGCCGGGCCTGCTCACATCCGGCGTGACGAAGAGATAGAGGCCGCCGCCGGTCACGTCGGAAATCTTGGCCGGGCTCCACACACCATCACTGAATTTCGGTCGCGCGGCGCGGCAGTCGATGTCGGTCCTGATTTGCTTTGGGTTGACGGGCGTGACGTCGTTCTTGCGTGCCACCTGCTCAATTCCTTCGTTCGGAATAGCGGAATCCACCGTGAACGTCTGTTCTCCCAGTACCAACAAAAATACCAACAAATCGAGCAGCTGGGATCGGATGAGAACAAACGGTGACGAACATCGATTTATGCAGAAGTGCCTATTTTGCAAGGGTTTGGAGCGCTGCGCGGACGGCTGCGGACGCTTGCGAACGGGCCCGAACAACCTAGTTGGTGCCCCTGGCCGGAATCGAACCAGCACTCCTTGCGGAACTCGATTTTGAGTCGAGCGCGTCTACCAGTTCCGCCACAGGGGCATTCGCGATGGACCGGACCGGGAAGGGCCGGGGTCGCGAAGCGCGGCGGACTATAGCGGGCGGCCCGTCACGGTCAACCCGCGCGGAAGTGATTGTCCCGTGCCTCGACAGCGATATTTTGGCGCGATACGACCCGGATCGAGCATGGAGCAGGGGCCACGGCGCTCCCGATCGATGCTCCCAGGAGGACTGCCCGTGACAACCGCCACCGCCCATCCGTCGCATGCTTCCGCCGCCGTCAATCCAGCGCTGACCTCGGCGCTCGCGATTGCGGTGATCGCGGCGGCGACGCTGGCCGGCGCCTGGTTCTTCCAGCTGGTGCTGGAGATCATGCCCTGTCCGCTTTGTCTCGAGCAGCGCTATGCCTATTACCTCGCGGTCCCGCTCGGCGCCCTGGTTGCGGTGGCCGCCGCCCGCGGCGCGTCGCGGCCGGTGCTGCTCGCCGGGCTTGCGATCCTTGGCCTCGCCGCGCTCGCCAATGCCGGGCTCGGCGGCTATCACGCCGGCGTCGAATGGGGCTTCTGGCCGGGGCCGACCGATTGCACCGGCCCGATGGTGGATTTCGGCAAGGCCGGCTCGCTGCTGGAGCAACTCGACAAGGTCAAGGTGGTGCGCTGCGACGAGGTGCAGTTTCGCTTCCTCGGCGTCTCGCTGGCCGGCTACAACGTGCTGATCTCGCTGCTGATGGCCGCGATCGCCGGCTGGGGCATGGTGAAGGCCGCGAAGGCCTGACCTGTAGGGTGGGTTAGCCGAAGGCGTAACCCACCCTGTCGCGGTGAGAAGGTGGTGGGTTACGCTTCGCTAACCCACCCTACGCTGCTGCGCTTTCCAGCTAATCGTCGACGTCGTCCTGCGGCCGTCCGAACAGATGGATGATGCCAGGCGTCGAGATGGTGACGAACAGAAACCGTGACAGATGATGCGCCCCGACGAAGATCGGGTCGATGTGCAGTGTCAGCGCCAGCGCCAGCATCGCGTCCATCGCACCCGGCGCGAAGGCAACCACGACGTCGGCGAGCCGCACATGGGTGGTGAAGGCGATCACCGCGACGAACACGGCCGAGATCAGGATGGCGATCGCAAACGAGCCGAGCCCGGCATTGACGTGGCTGAGCAGGGTCGAGGTCTTCATCCGCGCGAAGCGGGTGCCGATCAATGCGCCGATGCCGACCAGCGCGACATTGCGGAGCCAGGGCGGCAGGCCGCCATCGACCAGGCCGGAGCCGTGCAGCAGGCTGGAGGCGAGCATCGCGCCGAACATCCAGCTCGCCGGGAATTTGATCCAGCGCAGCAGCAGCGAGACGGCGACCGACGCCGCGACCAGAAGGATCAGGCCAAGCGGCGAGGCAACCGAGGTCGGCAAAGGCGGCGGCGCGGCATGCGTCACGCCGGTCAGCGCCAGCACCAGCGGCAGCGCCGCGGTCAGGATGATGACGCGCATGGTCTGCACCACGGCGATCGCCGCGACGTCGGCGCCCTTTTCCGCGGCCAGGATGGTGATCTGCGAGAGCGCCCCGGGGCTGCCGGCGAGGAAGGCCGAGGTCTGGTCCCAGCCATGCACGCGCTGGAGGTACAGGCTCGAGCCGAAGGTGGCGCAGAACGTCGCCAGTGCCAGCAGGCCGATGGTGAGCGGATAGGAGCTCATGTGCTGCAACAATTGCTGCGACATCAGCGAGCCCAGCGAAATGCCGAGCAGCAGCAGCACCGTCTGCGTCAGCACCGGCGGCACCGCGAGCGGCCGGCCGGCCAACGCCGCGATCCCGACCGCGCACATCGCCCCCGAGATCAGGCCGCCCGGCAATCCCGCCCACAGAAACAACAGGCCGCCGCCGGCGCCGATGACGAGAGTCTCGAGCCCGTTCAGGACCTTGCTGCGGTCGGGAATGGCCAGGGCCATCGAAGCGCGGATCTGAGTCACGCCGCGTTATGGCAAATTCGCACCCGCGGGACAATTGCAACCACGCGGTGCAGCAATGCACCGCCGACGGATTCACGCCGACAGCGCGGGCAGGGAGCGGCGCACGCGCCGCTCCGATGCCGTCGATGGCCGGAGCGGCGCGCTGGCCCTGCGGGCTTTACTGCTTGGTCGCCGGGGCGGCAGCCGGCGCGGCCTTGTCGCCGGCTTCCTTGATGCACGCTTTGCGAAACTTCTTGCGCTCCTTGCCCTTGAGGCCCTTCTCGTCGGCCTGCTTCGAGCAGTCAAGCGAAGCGGCGCTGCGCGGCTTGGCTTCCTTCGCCGGCTTGGCGGTGGTGGCGGCCGGGGCGGCCTCCTTGGCGGCCGGCGCGGCGGTTTGAGCAAAGGCTCCGCCCATCAGCAGCAGGGAGGCAACGGCGGTCGCGGTAGCGAGCGAGGAAATGGTCTTCATGGGGCACCTCGTGAGGAAAGGAGGCGGAAACGTCGCGCGGCGATGCTGAACCGTGGATGAACATGCCGCGATCCCGCCGCCACAATATTTTAGCGCGCGGGCGCAGCCGCACATTGTCGCAAGTCGGGGTTGCGCTAGGATAATGGTCTTATGCCAATGCGCCCCAAGGGAGACCAGGGATGACCATTCAGACCAGATTGTTGTGTGCGATTGCGGTGTCGGGCTTTGCAGTCTTCGCGGCGAGCGCGCCGGCGCAGGCCCTGACCGCGCAGGAGTGCAGCGCCAAGTACCAGGCAGCCAAGTCGGCCGGCACCCTCAATGGCCAGAAGTGGAATGAATTCCGCAAGAGCCAGTGCAGTGCCGATGCGACGCCGGCTGCGGCCCCCGCCGCGCCGCCCCCAGCCGCCGCCGCGCCTGCCCCGGCCGCGCCGAAGGAAGCCAAGCGCGAAGCCGCCCCGGCTGCGGCCCCGGCCATGCCGGCGGGACCCGCGGTGTTTCCGAACGCCGTCGATCCCAAATACGCCAAGGAATCCGAAGGCAAGCAGCGCATGCACACCTGCGTCGACCAGTACAATGCCAACAAGACCACCGGCGGCAATGGCGGCCTGAAGTGGATCCAGAAGGGCGGCGGCTATTACAGCGAATGCAACAAGCGCCTGAAGGGCGCCTGAGCGATTCGACGGTGATCCAAAGGGGGCGGCCGGCACCGAGCTGGCCGCCCTTTCATTTGCCGTCGTCGAGCAACTTGTCCGCCGATCGGGCCAGCAATTGCGCGCGCTTGCGCGGGCCGCGTTCGAGAAACAGCAGGCTCTGGCCGAAGATGAAGCAGTAGAACAGGAAGGCCTGGGCGTCGGCCTCGTCGGTGGGCAGGCCGGTGGCGCGATAGAGCTGGCCGACATTCTTCAGCCGTGCGGCGTCGACGCTCGCGGCGGCGGCCGCGGCGGCCTCGTCGGTGCGCGCCCATTGCCGGATCGCGAGCTCGATCGCCATCGCCTCGGTGTTCATGCGCTCGGAATACAGCGTGATGATCGCCTTCAGCCGCTCCCGCGCGCTCGCGCCGTCGAGCGCGGTCTGCTTCTCGATCGTGGCGATGCGGCCATCGCGCCAGCGCGTCAGCATGGCCTCCAGCAGCGCGGCGCGATCCCGGAAGCGGCGGTAGAAGCCGCCCTTGGTGACGCCGAGATTCTTCGCCAGCACCTCGACCCGCACGCCGTCGATGCCGCTATGCGCCAGTTCGGCGAAGCCCGCCGCGAGCCAGACATCGCCCTTGTTCTCAGTCATGTGATCTCCGGGGACCTCCCCTGATACGCCACCGTATTGCTAGCCCGGCTCGGCCTTGATACGCTACCGTATCAGACATCGGGGAGGGTTCGATGGAGGGCGAGGCGACCTATCGCGGCACGGTCTATCCCTGGCACTGCGATCATATCGGCCACATGAACGTCATGTGGTATGTCGGCAAGTTCGACGAGGCGAGCTGGAACATGTTCGCGCGGCTCGGCTTGACGCCGAGCTATCTGCGCGAGTCCGGTCGCGGCATGGCCGCCGTGCAGCAGAACATCTCCTACAAGCGCGAGCTGTTCGCCGGCGACCTCGTCGAGGTCAAGAGCCGGCTGGTCGAGTTTCGCGACAAGTCGATCCGCATCCTGCACGAGATGCGCAACGCGGAGACCGGCGAGATCGCCGCGACCTGCGAGATCGCGGCCGTGCACATCGATCGCACCGCGCGCCAGTCGACGCCGTTTGCGCCGGCGATCCGCTATGCGGCGATGCCGCATCTCGTTCCGTCCGAGCCGGTGAGCGCGTGACCGCCATGTCCGGCTTCGAACCCAGGAATCCCGACTATCGCGCGGTCGCGACCGAGACGTTCGAGCGCCAGCGCGCGATGCGGACGCTTGGCATTTCGATCGCGCGCATGGAGCTGGGCGAGGTCGATCTCGCGATGCCCTACGCGCCGGAGTTCACCCAGCAGAACGGCTTCATGCATGCCGGAATCATCACCGCGGGTCTCGACAATGCCTGCGGGATTGCCGCCTTCACGCTGATGCCTGAAGGCTCCGACATCCTCACCGTGGAGTTCAAGACCAATCTGCTGGCGCCGGCGCGCGGTGAGCGCTTCCTGTTCCGCGGCGTCGTGGTCAAGCCCGGCCGCACGCTGACCGTCTGCGACGGCCGCGCCTATGCCGTGCAGGACGGCGTCGAAACCCTGGTCGCGACCATGACCGGCACCCTGATGGCGCTGCCGCGGCGGGAGGGGTAGACGAGGAAGCGCAAGGCCCATCACCGTCATGCTGAGGAGCGCGCAGCGCGTCTCGAAGCATGCACGGCCCGGCTGGTGGCCATCGATCCTTCGAGACGCGCTGCGCGCTCCTCAGGATGACGGGTTTGAGAAGGCGCAACGGGTCTGAGAGGGAGCGAGTGCTCAGCATTTGCGCACGCGCTTCGGGCCGACACATTGACAAGCCTTCCGCGCAACGACCTGATAGGCGCATGCTTCGCGCGAGCGCCCTGTCATGATCGCCAGCCTCAGCCTGATCCTGCTCTGCCAACTCGCCGGTGAGGTTGCCGTGCGCGCGCTCGCGGTGCCGGTGCCCGGCCCGGTGGTTGGCCTCGTGTTGTTGCTGTTGCTGCTGCTGGCACGCGACCGATATCCGGCGCTGGCACGCGGGCCGCTCGGCAATGACGGCGTCGAGAACGCGAGCCGCGGCATGCTGGCCAACCTCTCGCTGCTGTTCATTCCGGCCGGCGTCGGTGTGGTGCAGAAGCTCGATCTGCTCGCCGAGCATGGTGTCGCGATCCTGGTGATCCTCGCAGTGTCGGTCATCGTCACGCTGCTGGCGACGGTCGCGACCTTCGTTGCGGCGAGCAGCCTGTTGTCGCGCGAGGAGGAGACGCCGCCGTGAGCGACAACCCGTTCGCGCTCTGGGTCTATCTCTCGCAGTCGCCGCTGCTCTGGTTGACGGTGACGCTCGTGACCTATGCAGTAACCGACGCGGTGTCGTTGCGGACCCACCGGCATCCGCTCGCCAATCCGGTGCTGCATTCACTCTGGATCATCGGCCTGTTCCTGCTGCTGACCAACACGTCCTACACCACCTATTTCGCCGGTGCGCAGTTCGTGCATTTCCTGCTCGGTCCGGCGACGGTGGCGCTGGCGGTGCCGCTCTACGAGAACCGCAGGCGGGTCGCGGCCGCGGTGCTGCCGATGCTGGTCGCGCTCGCGGTCGGCTCGCTCACCGCGATCGTCTCGGTGGTGCTGCTGGCGAAGGCCTTCGGCCTGCCACGCGACATCATCCTGTCACTGGCGCCGAAATCGGTCACCGCCGGCGTCGCGATGGGCATCAGCGAATCGCTGCATGCCGATCCCTCGCTGACCGCGGTGTCGGTGATCCTCACCGGCATCATGGGGGCGATCATCGTCACGCCCTTGATGAACCTCACCGGGATCACCGATTATCGCGGCCGCGGCTTTGCCGCCGGGATCGCCGCCCATGGCATTGGCACCGCGCGGGCGTTCCAGGTCGACGAGGTGGCGGGCGTCTTCGCCGGCATCGCGATGAGCCTGAATGCGCTGGTCACCTCGCTGCTGGTGCCGCTGGCCGTGACATATTTGCTGCGCTGACTGCGGTTGCAGGGCAGTTTTGTGCTGTTGGTATGGCGTCAGATAGCAAATCCTTCTAGGGTACCGCCTCAAACGCGAGTCTATTCCCTTGGTCTTCTCCGCAACTCAAAGCGTGCTTGGGCTGGTATCCGGCATGCTGGTCGGCTTTTCGCTGGGCCTCGTCGGCGGCGGCGGGTCGATCCTGGCCGTGCCGCTGATGGTCTATGTGGTCGGGGTGCCCCAGCCGCATGTCGCGATCGGCACCTCGGCGATCGCTGTCGCCGCCAACGCCGCCATCAACCTGTCCAACCATGCTCGCGGCGGCACCGTGATATGGTCCTGCGCGCTGGTGTTCGCGCTGTCGGGCATGTTCGGCGCTTTCGGCGGCTCGATCCTCGGCAAGATGCTGGACGGGCAGAAGCTGCTGGCGCTGTTCTCGCTGGTGATGCTGGTCATCGCCGGCCTGATGCTGAAGACCCGCGCGCGGGTCGGGCTGACCGACGTCAAGATCTCGATGTCCAACATGCCCGCGATCGTGGGCCTCGGACTGGCCACCGGAACCATGTCCGGCTTCTTTGGCATCGGCGGTGGATTCCTGATCGTGCCCGCGTTGATGCTGGCGACCGGGATGCCGATCATGAACGCGGTCAGTTCCTCGCTGGTGGCCGTGACCGCCTTTGGCATGACCACGGCCCTGAGCTATGCGTGGTCCGGGCTGGTGTCATGGGGCCTGGCGGGGCTATTCGTCGCCGGCGGCATCGCGGGCGGCCTGCTGGGCACCCGCAGCGCCCGGCACCTGTCGGAACGGCGCGGCGCGCTGAATATCGTGTTTGCGACTGTGATTATCGTCGTGGCGATCTATATGCTGCTGCGTAACATCAATCTGTCCTGAACGTAGAAGGGCGAGCAGCCCTTGCGAAAGCCAGCCATGAACCAATTGACCAAATCGCCCCTGATCGACGCCGGCGCCAGCCGCCGCGGTGCGCTCGGCCTGATCGGTGCCGGCATCGCGCTGCTGGCCGCGGGCGGCGTGCGCGCTGACGACGACAAGGTCCTGACCGAGGAGCAGGTGCTGCGCGATCCGGAGATTCCCGTGATCGGCAACCCCAAGGGCGACATCACCATCGTCGAATGGTTCGACTACAATTGCCCGTATTGCCGCAAGCTTGCGCCGGAGCTCCGCCAGGTGGTGCAGGACGACGGCAAGGTCCGCCTGGTGCTGAAGGACTGGCCGATCCTCGGGCCGGTGTCCAAGGTCGCGGCGCGGATGGCGCTGGCGGCGAAGTACCAGGACAAGTTCGAAGCCGCGCATGAAGCGATGATCTCGGTCAATTCGCGCATCACCGAGCCGCGCATCACCGAACTGCTCTCGGGCGCCGGTCTCGACATGGACCGGCTGAAGAAGGATCTCGACGCCAACGCCAAGGCGATCGACGCGCTCCTGTCCCGCAACAACGAGCAGGCGCTGGCGTTCGGCTTCAACGGCACGCCGTCATTCATCGTCGGCAAGTATCGCGTGCCCGGCGTGCTTAGCATCGACCAGTTCGAGCAGGTGATCGCGGACGCCCGCAAGGCCAATATGGGCCGCAAGACCGAGCAGAACTAAGCGCCTTCGCGTTCGCTCACGCGGAGCCCTTGCGCTTGGCATAAGCGCGCCGCGCCCGCTCGCGATTGCCGCAGACTTCGCTCGAACACCATCTGCGGGTCCGGTTCGGGCTCTCGTCGACGAAGAACCAGCCGCAGCCGTCAGCCTCGCAGCATCCGATCCGCCTGGCATCGTCGGAGGCGAGCAGCGCCGTCAGCGACCAGAGCACCGGCCATAACGGCTCCTTCAGGTCGATCCCCGCCAGCGCATGGCGATATGCTCGATCCTGCCGCACCAGGTCGGGCTGCCGGGGCGCCACTGAGAGCAATTGATTGACCAGACGAAGGTCCGCACCGCGACCGTCGCGCAGCGCATCCGAGATGGTCCAGATGTCGCGGCGCAGCTCATACGCCGTCTGCATCGCGGCTGCGGCCTCGCTGCTTGCCGAACGTGCTCTCAGCTTCCTGGTCGCGGCAAGCGGCAAGGTCCCGCGGCGTTCGCTCCAGGACAGCAGCGCCGCATAATCCGGGATCAGCTCCTGCGGATCGTCCGAGGTGCGCCAGTCCAGCGTGTTCGCGAAGTCAAGGCAGACCCGTCCACCGAAAAACTGGGTCGCTGCCCGCGCGGGATCTCTTGACATCACGGCCTCTCACAAAGTCTAATCTAATGGTCATGACCATTACAAGTGCTCGCCGCTCGCCAGGTGCCCCAACGATGACCGCCGCCGGCTTCAGGCGGGGCCTGGTCGCGGCGCTGCCCTTCCTGCTCAGCAACGGCGCCGCCGGCCTGGTGATGGGGCTGACCTACAAGGGACTTGGGCTGGGGGCACCACACGCCATTCTGTTCAGCCTGCTGGTCTACTCCGCCACGGCCCAGGCGATCACACTGAGCATGTGGGCTCATCCGCTGCCGATCGCCGCCATGGTGGTTGCCTGCATTGCCACGAATTCGCGATACTTACTGATGGGCGCCCATCTACGCCAGATGTTTGGAGCGCTGGCACCCCGGAGGATGCTGCCCACGCTGTTCCTGCTGGCCGACGCGTCATGGCTGATGACCAACTCGGATGCCGAGCGCAACGGACCCGACGCGGGCTATCTGCTCGGATCGAGCATCCCAATGGCGGTCGGCTGGGTCGGCGGCACCGCGCTCGCCTATGCCGCCCCGCTCGGGTCGAACGAACCGCTCAAGCTCGCCGCCGCGTTGCTGCCGACGATGTTCATCGCGACCCTGCTGCCGAGCCAGTGGAAGACCGCGAGATCGCCGTGGCCGTGGCTGACCTCGGCCGTCGCAGCGCTTCTCGTTGCCCGGTTCGTGGATCCGAGCTGGTCCATGTTGATCGGGGGTGGATGCGGTACGCTCGTGAGCATGATGGAGCCTGCCGATGCATGACTTGCAGGTGCTCGACTTGCAGGTGCTCGGCGTGATCTGCGTCCTCGGCGTCACCTGCTACGCCATGCGCGCCGGCGGATACGTCCTCGCCGCATCGATGCGCGAGGACGGCATCGCCGCCCGGTTTCTCCGGCTTGCGCCCGGCAATCTGTTCATTGCGTTCATTGTCGGCGGCTGCCTGTCAGGCGGGCTGGCAGGCCTTGTCGGGACCGCGGTCGCAATCGCGACAATGGCGATCACATCGAAAGAATGGGCCGCGCTGGGAGCGGGGTTCGGCGCGGCCCTCGCGGCGTCGGCGATCGGATTGTAAACGTCAGCCGTTACTTCGACGCGACCCTGGTCCATTCCTCACGTGCGCGAGACTTCAGCAGATTCCAGTCATGCGCCGCGACGTCCCAATTGACGATGGTGCGCGTGCCCTGCGCCATATCGCCATTGGCGACGCTCGACGTCCGAGCCGAATCATAGACATAGACGCCGCAAACCAGCAGCAGCGCGCCCAAAATCATGTTGAAAAAAGTCCGCATCGCTAATCCCTCCGGTGTCGGCGGGGTAACGTCGCGGGACCGGGTGTGGTTCCGGCGATCGATCAACTCCGCGCGAACATCCGCATCACATAATCGATGAACACGCGGACCCGCGGCGAGAGCTGGCGGTTGCGTGGATAGAGCAGGTTGACCGGGACCGACGGCGGTGGCCATCGCTGCAACACCGGGATCAGCGTGCCGTTGGCGAGATCGGCTTCGGCGTGGAAGCGCGGCACCTGCACGAGGCCGAGGCCGAGCTTGGCGCACGCCAGATAGCTTTCGGGGCCGGTCACCGCCATCGGCGCGGGCAGCGGAAACTGCTTCAGCTCGCCGTCGATCACGAACTCCATCGGCCGCAATCGCCCCGTCGTCAGCGAGCGGATGCCAATCATGCGATGACCGTCGAGCGCGAACGGATCGGTCGGTGTGCCGAAGCGCGCGAAATAGTCCGGCGTGGCGCAGGTCAGCCGCTCCAGCATCGTAACCTGCCGCGCAATCATGTCGCTGTCGGGCAGCTTGCCGAAGCGCAGCACGCAGTCGACGCCTTCGCGGATCAGATCGATGAAGCGGTCGCTCTCGCTCATGTTGATCTCGATGTCGGGATACTCCGCAAAGAAGCCCGGCAGGTTCGGCAGCAGGAAATGTCGCGCCAAGGTGCCCTGCACTTCGAGCCGCAACAGCCCCTTCGGCCGCGCGCCGCCGAACGCGCCCTCGGCGTCCTCGAGGTCCGAGATCAGCGCCAGGCAGCGGCGGTGGTGCGCCTCGCCGTCGAGCGTCGGGCGCACGGTGCGCGTGGTGCGCTCCAGCAGCCGCACGCCGAGCCGCGCCTCCAGGCCCTTCACCGCGTCGGTCACTGTCGAGCGCGGCAGCCCCAGATCGTCGGCAGCGAGCGAAAAGCTTCGCCGCTCCACCACCCTGACGAACACGCGCATGGCGTCGAAGCGGTCCATCTATTATCCGACTAGCACGAATAGTGATGCCAAATTATGCCTGATTATCCGATAGTTGCCAAGCCATAGCGTCCTCCCATCGAACGCGGCTCGGCCGCACTTTTGATCGGAGATTCAAAATGACTAGCCAAACCAAAAAGGTAGCTCTGGTGACGGGAGCTTCGCGCGGGATCGGCGCGGCGGTGGCCGAACGGCTCGCCAGGGACGGCTTTACCGTCGTCATCAACTATTCCGGCGATGCCCAGCCAGCCCAGGCGGTCGCCGACCGGATCGAGGCCGCCGGCGGCCGGGCGCTGACCGCGAAGGCCGATGTCAGCGACGCCAGTGCCGTGCGCGGCATGTTCGACGCGGCGGAAGCGGCGTTCGGCGGCGTCGACGTCCTGGTCAACAATGCCGGCATCATGAAGCTCGGCAGGATCGCCGATAGCGACGATGCAACGTTCGACCAGCAGGTCGCGGTCAACCTGAAGGGCAGCTTCAACACCATGCGCGAGGCGGCGCGCCGGCTGCGCAACGGCGGACGCATCGTCAATTTCTCGACCAGCGTCGTCGGCACCAGGCTCGAAACCTACGGCATCTATGTCGCCACCAAATCCGCGATCGAATCCCTGACCGCGATCCTGTCCAAGGAATTGCGCGGCCGCGGCATCACCGTGAATGCGGTCGCGCCGGGCCCGACGGCGACCGATCTGTTCCTGCACGGCAAGTCGGACGAATTGATCGATCGCTTCGCCAAGATGGTCCCGCTGGAGCGGCTCGGCACGCCCGAGGACATCGCCGGCGTGGTGTCGTTCCTCGCCGGCCCCGACGGCGCGTGGATCAACGGGCAGACCCTGCGCGCCAATGGCGGCCTGGTCTGACGTTTTCAACCCAACACTCGTTCAACTCGTCATCACAAGGAAACGTGTCATGAAGCAAGTCATCGTCATCACCGGCGCGTCGAGCGGCTTTGGCCGCCTCACCGCCAACGCACTCGCCAGGGCCGGCCACACCGTCTACGCCTCGATGCGCCACACCACCGGTCGCAACGCCGCCGCGGTCGCCGATATCGAGGAGTTCGCCAGGGACAACAAGGTCGATCTGCGCGCAATCGAGCTCGATGTCGGCTCGCAGGCGTCGGTCGATGCGGCGATCGCTCAGATCGTCGCCGAGGAAGGCCGCCTCGATGTCGTGATGCACAATGCCGGTCACATGGTGTTCGGTCCGGCGGAGGCGTTCACACTCGAACAGCTTGCCGAGCTCTATGACATCAATGTGCTCTCGACTCAACGCGTCAACCGAGCGGCGCTGCCACAGCTGCGCAAGCAGGGCAGGGGGCTCGTGGTCTGGGTGTCGAGCAGCTCTTCGGCCGGCGGCACGCCGCCTTACCTCGCGCCGTATTTCGCGGCGAAGGCCGGCATGGATGCGATGGCCGTGATCTATGCCCGCGAGCTCACGCGCTGGGGCATTGAGACCTCGATCATCGTGCCCGGCGCCTTCACCGGCGGCACCAACCACTTCGCGCATTCCGGCCGTCCCGCTGACGAGGCGCGCGTCGCCGAATACGAAGCCGGCCCCTATGCCGGCTTCGGCGAGCAGATCATGAAGGCGTTCGCGGCCATCGTGCCCGAAGACGCCGATGCGTCGCTGGTCGCGGACGCGATCGTCAAAGTCGTTGACACGCCGTTCGGCAAACGGCCGTTCCGTGTCCACATCGATCCGACCCAGGACGGCGCTGAGGTCGCATTCGGCGTGATCGACCGCGTCCGCAACGAGATGCTGCACCGGGTCGGGTTCGCAGACCTGCTCAAGCCGCGGGTGAATGAGTAACCAAAGCATGATCCGGACAAATGCGAAGCGGTTTTCCGAAAAGATCATCCGCAAACAAGAAGCCAAAGCGAAATGACGATTCAACCCTCATCTCGCTTTGGGCGCACTCTCGCCACGTCATTGCGAGGAGCGACAGCGACGAAGCAATCCATGCCTCCGCTTGCGGCGCGATGGATTGCTTCGCTTCGCTCGCAATGACGGGGATGGAGCCGCAACCAGCCGAGGATGTTTTAGGCGCCGCCGGCTGGAGCGCAGTCCAGCCAGCGAAGTATCTCCGCATTGATCTCGCGCGGATAAGTATGGCTGAGATCGTCGATCTCGCGATAGACGACCTTGGCGCCGGTGGCCGACAGCAGGCTCTGGGTCTGCCGCGCGGTCTGCACCGGGAACATCCAGTCCTGCCGGCCATGGGTGATGAAGATCGGCAGGCCGCGCAGCCGCTCCGCATCGGCCATCTCGGCCATCAGCGGATGGAAGGTCGCCGCGACCGGGGCGAGATGCGTGAAACGCGAGGCGCCGTCGAGCCCGGTGACATAACTGAACGTGCCGCCATCGCTCATGCCGGTCAGCAGCATGCGCCGCTCGTCGATGTTCCAGCGCGCGCGCACCTGGTCGACGATGCGGTTGAGGTTCGGCGTGTCGGTGTCGTCGCCCATCAGCGCCCAGGTCTGGCCGGTCGCGGTCGGCGCCACCAGGATGGCGCCGCGGCTGCGCGCGTCGCGCAGCCAGCTCCACAGGAAGCCGCGGCCATTGCCGCTGCCGCCATGCAGCGCCATCACCAGCGGCCACGAGCGATCCGGCGTGTAATATTCCGGCACATACATCGAGAAGCCGCCGCGGCTGCCCGGCTCGTTGCGCTCATGGAAGATGCCGGTGTCGTCGTTGGGCTTCGCCGCGAGCCTGGCCTGCAGATCGGTGTCCTCGCGCAACTCGGGCGTGATGAAGAAGCCGCTGACCGGCGGCAACTCGGTCAACGGATACAGCGCCTCCTGCGCCCGTGGCAGGTAGCGCAGCGCGCGGAACACGCTGACCAGATCGCCTTCGCCGTTCTGTACCGCGCGCAGCCCCGCATAGCCCGCCAACGCTGGTTCGATCGATGCTTCCAATGCGACCTTGATGTGCGCGAACTTCTCCGGCCAGTCGGCCAGCCGTGGCCGCACCGCTTGCAGCGCCGCCTCGGGCTCGCCCGCGATCTGCATCACCCGGTCGAAGTCCGGCGGGTTGAGGTTGCGCGCGACGAAGGCCAGCGATTCCAGCGTCTGCAACAGCGGCGGCAGCACGGCCACGATATCGTCAACCACGGCCTCGCTCATCGCCGCTGTCCCCTGTCCTAGTGTAGCCGCGGTGCCTTCAAGAGCTTCATGCGGTCGATCGAGGCCAGCGTCACGTCGAAAGTGACGCCCTCATGATAGACCGTCAGCGGCACGTCGACGCCGGCCGTGCCGAGCGACCAGAGCTTCCTGTAGAAGCCGGTCTGATCCGTCACCTTCTCGCCGGCGACCGCGAGGATCACGTCGCCGGTCTTCAATTCGGCACGCGCCGCAGGTCCCATGCTGGCGACGCCGATCACCACGAGGCGGTTGTCGATCTCCATCGTGTGCATGCCGAGCCAGGGCCGCGCCGGCTTGTTGACACGGCCGAATCTGCGCAGGTCGTCGAGCACAGGATTGAGCAGATCGATCGGAACGATCATGTTGACATGCTCGGCGCGGCCCGAGCGCTCGCGTTCGAGCTGCAGCGAGCCGATGCCGATCAGCTCGCCGGCATTGTTGAGCAATCCGGTGCCGCCCCAGTTCGGGTGCGACGGATGGGTGAAGATCGCCTCGTCGAGCAGGTACTCCCAGTAGCCCGCGAATTCCTGCTTCGCGGCGATCTGGCTCGCGACCGATCGGGTGCGGCCGCCGGCGCCGCCGAGCACGACATTGTCACCGATCCGCGTCGCCGCCGAGGAGCCGATCGGCAGCGGATCAAGGTCGAGCCTGCCGAGCACTTGCACCAGGCCGAAGCCCGATTCGAAATCGAAGCCGAGCGCGTGGCCCTCGACCGCGCGGCCGTCGCCGAGATGCAGCCATACCGTGGCCGCCTCGGTGATCAGATAGCCGATCGTCAGCACCAGCCCGTCGTCGATCAGAACGCCGTTGCCGGCGCGCTCGGTGCCGAGCGTCTCGGCGCTGAAGGCGTCGGGTGGAATGATCGAATGCAGTCCGACCACACTCCTCAGCGCGCGATCGAGATCGAAGCGGTAATCTTCGGGGCGAGGCTGAAAGGCCGGTGGCACTTTCCATTCGGTGGTGGCGGGCATCAGGATCTCCTGGCGTGCAGGGCGCTGGAACCTCAAGCTAGTCCGAGGTTATGCCGGCAGGGAAGATGGAATGATATACCTTGCATGGCCGGCTGCACAGCTCATGTGGCGTGCAGACCTGCCTCTCGCAAGATGAAATGAACTACTCGCTTTTCGTCGAAGCGCGCGCCGGCATGATGCGGAAGGCGCGATTTTCCTTGATCCACGCGGCGCGCTCGTCGCGCAGCATAGTGCGGCGGACCTTTCCGGAATCGTCGCGCGGCGCGACGCCGACGCGCTCGAAACTCTCCGGATGCTTGTAGCGGCTCAGCCGGTCTTTGAGGAAATCGCCCATGCCGTCGGCGATTGTCTGCGCGTCGGCTTTGTCGGCGAGTTCGAGGATCGCATGCACGCGCTGGCCGAATTCCAGATCGGGCAATCCCACCACCACGCAGGAGCGCACCTCGGGATGTTCGCTGACCGCGGCCTCGACCTCGGCCGGATAGATGTTGGCGCCGCCGCGCAGCACCATGTCGGCGAGCCGGTCGCCGAGATAGAGATAGCCTTCCTCGTCCAGACGTCCGATGTCGCCGAGTGATTCCCAGCCGTCCGGCCGCCGCTTCGGTGCAGCGCCGAGATAGTGATAGGTGGAGCCGGCGCCGTCATTGGGCAGGAAATAGATCTCGCCGGTCTCGCCCGGCGCGACGTCGTTGCCGTCCTCGCCGATGATGCGTAAGCGCGCGGTCTCGCCGATCTTGCCAACCGAGCCCTTGTGCGCCATCCACTCGACGCCCGAGATCACGCAGGCGCCCTGCCGCTCGGTGCCGCCATAGAGCTCCCAGACCCGTTCCGGCCCGAGCCATTCGATCCACTTCTCCTTCAGCCAGGGCGGCATCGGCGCCGCCATGTGAAACACGATCTGCAGGCTGGAGACATCGTAGCGGTTGCGCACCTCCTCGGGCAGCGCCCAGATCCGATGCATCATGGTCGGCACGAAGTTGACCCATTGCACGCGCTCACGCGCGATCAGCCGCAGTGTCTCCTCGGCGTCGAACTTCACCATGCCGGTCAGCTTGCCGCCACCGAACAGAGCGGAGTGCGACAGGATGAACGGCGCGTTGTGATAGAGCGGACCCGGGTTGAGCAGCGAAGCCTGATGCGGAATTCCGAGCATCAGCGGCGTCGTGGTTTCGATCACCGCGGGGTTGTGATCGAGGATCACCTTGGGCCGTCCGGTCGAGCCGCCGCTCGTCATCGCCTTCCAGTAGCGCGCGACCGGCGCATCGAGCGGCTCCTCGGAGAATCCCTCCGGCACGAAATTCACCGGCAGCGAGTTCGGCGCGTTCCAGTCGGCCTCGCCGCCGACCACCAGCGAGGGTTTGAGGATCTCGAGCACCGCGGCGGCTTCGCCGCGCGGCAGCCGCCATGACAGCGAGGTCGGCGTCGCGCCGCATTTCCACACCGCGAAACTGGTCTCGAAGAATGCGTTGCTGTTGGGCAGCCCGATCGCGACGAAGTCGCCAGGTTTGACGCCCTTGGCAGCGAAGGCCCGCGCCCGCGCATTGGCGCGGCGCTCAAGCTCATGCCAGGTCAGCGCATCGGCGCCGTGACTGATGGCGATCGCGTCAGCGGGCTTGCGTTCGGCATACCAGCGCGGCACGTCGGCGAGAGGGAGAAGCATGGATCGTTTCCGGACGGAGAGGCGGTTCGAAGCGCTCTTGTTGCAGGGATGGTGCCCTTAAGGCCACCGCCGCCACTTCACCAAGACTGCGGTCTCCATGTCAAGCGGATGGCTGCCGAGGTAACCGGTATCCCGCTGATGGACCTGTAGAATTCCCGTTTGATAAAAGCTCCGTCAAGATTCCGGTAAAGTTCAAGCGATCGCGCTAAGGCGGACTTTACGGGGCGACGGCATTGTGGCCGGTGCAGTTGTGTGCCGGGCGCGTCGATCGACCTGCGCAGTGTCAAAGTTTTTCAATGACCAATGTCTTCAAGGGCGATGACGATGGCGAGCAATGGGGCACGGACCAAGGTCAGTCGCGAGCCGCGGCGCCAGCTCAACAACCGTGCGGCGTGGATCACGGTCGATGATGGCGCCACCGAAAGCGCCTGCGCCGTGGTCGACATTTCGCCAGGCGGCGCCAAGATCACCACCGAAGTCGCGTTCGAGGTCAAGGATCGCCTCGCGCTGACGCTGCTCGCCGATCATGCCAAGCGCTACCCCTGCGAGGTGGTCTGGCGCCGCGGCAAGACCTACGGGCTCAAATTCGTGATGGCGGAAGCCGAGCCCGACCAAGCGGCGGCCACGGAGCCGGCCGGCGCGATCTAAAAGCATGATCCGGAAAAGTGAAGCGGTTTTCCGAAAAGATCATGCGCAAAGAAGAAGCCAAAGCGAGATGACGATTCAACCTCATCTCACTGACCGCTCCGCGCACGAACGCCCGCTTCATCGCCCCGATGTGTTGGACGAACCGCCGGGAGGTGCTGGCGCCGCGCTGCCGGCACTGCTGCCGGACGACGGCGCGTAGCGCTGGCCGGACTGGGTCGGGAGCGCGGTGCCGCCGACACCGTTCGACGGTGCGGCGCGGTCACCCGGCCGCGGCGGCAGCGGGGTGCCTCCGGTGCTTTGCGCAAGAAGTTGGACCGGTGCCAACGCGAGGCCGGCGGCGAGGAGGATGGTGAATTTGTTTCTAAGCATGTGCTGGTCCGAAATAGCGCGGTGAGGCTGGAGCGGTATGCACAGCCGCGACGTAGATTTCCAATCACTCGTATAACGTCATCCGTAATGGATGCGTTCCGTGCGGCATCACCACGGCGAACCAAATATCCGTGTGACATATCTCGACGACGATCACGAAGCCGCGCTCAAACAATCTCTAGCGAGCGGGCTTTTTCAGGCGATGCTGCCGTTCACGATTAGCCCCGATAGCGCAGTGCCTCGACCAGCAACGCGAAGGCCGGTGCGGATTGGCGGCGGCTCGGGTAATAGAGGTGATAGCCCGGAAACGGCGCGCACCAGTCGTCGAGCACCTGGATCAGCTGTCCCTTGGCGAGCGGCCCGCGCACCTGATCCTCGGCGACATAGGCAAGCCCCAGCCCGGCCAACGCGGCCTTGATCCGCAATGCGGTGCTGTTGAACACCAATTGTCCGTCGACGCGGACCTTGAGCGGACGGCCACGCCGCTCGAATTCCCAGGCGTAGATGCCGCCAAGGGTCGGCAGGCGGATGTTGATGCAGGCATGCTGCGTCAGGTCCTGCGGCCGCTTCGGGCGCTCCCGCTGCTTGAAATAAGAGGGTGCGCCGACCACGACCATGCGGAAATCCGGACCGATCCGCACCGCGATCATGTCCTTGGCGAGCTGCTCGCCGAGCCGAACCCCGGCGTCGAAGCGCTCCGCGACGATATCCGCGAGCCCGTTGTCGACCGTCACCTCTACCTTGATGTCGGGATAGCGCGGCAGGAATCCGGCCAGCACCGGCCACAGGAGGGTCTCGGCCGCATGCTCGCCGGCGTTGATGCGGATGATCCCGGCGGGTTTGTCGCGCAGGGCGGTCAGTGCGGCCAGCTCGGCGTCGATCTCCTCGAAGCGCGGGCCGATGCCGTGCAGCAGCCTTTCGCCGGCCGCGGTCGGCGCGACGCTGCGCGTGGTGCGGGTCAGGAGCCGCACGCCCAGCCGCTCCTCGAGCGCGCGAATGGTGTGGCTGAGCGCCGATTGCGACACCCCGAGCCTCGCCGCGGCGCGGGTGAAGCTGCGCTCGCGCGCAACCGCGAGGAAGGCGATCAGGTCGTTGACGTCATGCCGCGGCATTCATGAGTCCTGCTCATAAGTCCATCCCGATTTTTACGTCTAATTGCCCACCGGTGCACGCCCTAAATCCCGTTGCGACCAATCCAGTCATCGACGCGGAGAGACATCATGCAGAAGCGCAAACTCGGCAACGGCAACCTCGAAGTCTCGGCGATCGGCCTCGGCTGCATGGGCCTGAGCTTCGCCTACGGCCAGGCGCTCGAGAAGGAGCAGGGCATCGCGGTGCTCCGCGGCGCGGTCGAACGCGGCATCACCTTCTTCGACACCGCCGAGGTCTACGGTCCGTTCGTCAATGAGGAACTGGTCGGCGAGGCGCTGGCGCCGGTGCGCAACGAGGTCGTGATCGCCACCAAGTTCGGTTTCGACATCGGGAGCATGGCCGAGCGGCACCGATCGCTGAACAGCCGGCCCGAGCACATCAAGGCGGTGGCGGACGCCTCGCTGAAGCGGCTGAACATCGATGTGATCGATCTGTTCTACCAGCACCGCGTCGATCCCAACGTGCCGATCGAGGACGTCGCCGGCGCCGTGAAGGACCTGATTGCCGCCGGCAAGGTCCGCCATTTCGGCCTGTCGGAGGCCGGCGCGCAGACCATTCGGCGCGCCCATGCCGTGCAGAAGGTGACGGCCTTGCAGAGCGAATATTCGCTGTGGGAGCGCGGGGTGGAAGCGGAGATCCTGCCGCTGCTGGAAGAGCTCGGCATCGGCTTCGTGCCGTACAGCCCGCTCGGCCGCGGCTTCCTCACCGGCGCGATCAGCGCCAGCACCACATTCGCGAGCGACGACTTCCGCAACCTGGTGCCGCGCTTCACGCCGGAAGCCCGCCGCGCCAATCAGGCGCTGGTCGATCAGCTCGGCCGGATCGCCGCCGGCAAGGGCGCGACGGCGGCCCAGATCGCGCTGGCCTGGCTGCTTGCGCAGAAGCCGTGGATCGTGCCGATCCCGGGCACCACGAAGCTCAATCGACTCGAGGAGAATATCGGCGCCGCGCGCGTCGAACTGACCGCAGCGGATCTCGCCGAGATCGGCAAGGCGGTGGCCGAGGTCGAGGTGCAGGGCGCGCGCTATCCGGAGCATCTGCAACAGATGGTCGGACGCTGAACGCGTCTTTTCCTCCGTCATTCCGGGGCGTGCGAAGCACGAACCCGGAGTCCCATCAGGCCGCATCACCCGTCGTGAAATGGATTCCGGGCTCTCGCTTCGCGAGCCCCGGAATGACGAGGGAGAGACTCGGCGTCGTCCTGGCTTTCGCCAGGACGGCGGATGGTCGGCGCGTTACCGCCAACCCCACGGCGCGATCAGCGTTCCGTCAGCTTCAGCTCGATGCGGCGGTTGCGCTTGTAGGCGTCTTCGGTCTGCGCGGTGTCGAGCGGCTGGAATTCGGCGAAGCCGGCGGCGACCAGGCGCTGCGCCGGCACGCCGAGCGAGACCAGATACTGCACCACCGAGATCGCGCGCGCCGAGGACAATTCCCAGTTCGACTTGAACAGCGGGCTGTTGATCGGCCGAACGTCGGTATGACCGTCGACGCGCAGCACCCAGCCGATCTCGCTCGGGATCTTCTTGTCGAGATCGACCAGCGCACTCGCCACGGTATCGAGTTCGGTCTTGCCCTCCGGCAGCAGCGTCGCCTGGCCGGTGTCGAAGAACACTTCGGACTGGAACACGAAGCGGTCGCCGACGACGCGGATATCGGGGCGGTTGCCGAGGATGGCGCGCAGCCGGCCGAAGAATTCCGAGCGGTACTTCGACAGCTCCTGCACCCGCTGCGCCAGGGCCACGTTGAGGCGCGAGCCGAGATCGGCGATCCGGTTCTGCGATTCCTTGTCGCGCTTCTCGGAGGCATCGAGCGCCTCCTCGAGCGCAGCGAGCTGGCGGCGCAGCGCGCTGATCTGCTGGTTCAAGACCTCGATCTGCGCCAGCGCGCGCGACGACACGCTCTTCTCGGATTCCAGCGCCTTGTTGAGCTCGGTGGCGCGGCCCTGTGCGTCGTTGCCGGAATTGGCGAGCCCTTCATAGAGCCCCTTCATGCGGTCGCGCTCGCCTTCGGCCGAAGCCAGGCCGGCGCGTAGCTGCGACACCTGGTCGTCGAGCGTCAGCTTGGAGAGCTTCTCCAGCGACAGCAAGTCGTTGAGCTGGGCGATCTTGGCGGTGAGCTGCTCCAGCGCCTTGTCCTTGCCGGTGACCTCCTGCGACAGGAAGAACTGCACGACGAGGAACACCGAAAGCAGGAACACGATCGACAGTACCAGCGTCGACAGCGCGTCGACGAAGCCGGGCCAGTAGTTGAAGCCGGATTCGCTGCGGCGCGAGCGGGCGAGGGCCATGAAATGTCTCCCTGGACTTGGTGCGCCCCGGCTAGCTCTTCTCGGGCTGGCGGGCGAGGCGTTCGAGCAGCCGCTTGATCTCGCGGTTCTGCTCGCCCTGGCCGTCGGCCCATTCGCGGATCATCTGCTGCTCGGTGCGCATATGCGCCACCAGGCCCTGGATCGCCTCGGCCAGATTGGCCATCGCGGCCGTGGTGTTGCGGCCGCCGCCGCTGCCTTCCTCGAGCGTGGTGCGGAGGCGATCGATCGCGCCCTGCATGTCGCCGGAGGCGCCGGTCTCATCGCCGGAAATGCCGCGTACCGTGGTGGCAAGCCAGTCCTCGAGGTCGGTGTAGAAGCGGTTCTGGGCCTGGCTCGATTGCAGGTCGAGGAAGCCGAGGATCAGCGAGCCGGCGAGGCCGAACAGCGACGACGAGAACGAGATGCCCATGCCGCCGAGCGGAGCGGCCAGCCCTTCCTTCAGCGTATCGAACAGCGCGCCGGCGTCGCCGCCGACCTTGAGCCCGTCAATCACCTTGCCGACCGAGCCGACCGTCTCGATCAGGCCCCAGAAGGTGCCGAGCAGGCCGAGGAACACGAGCAGGCCGGTCATGTAGCGCGAGATATCGCGGGCTTCATCCAGGCGGGTCGCGATCGAATCCAGCAGATGCCGCATGGTCTGCTGCGTGATCGACATCCGCCCGGTGCGCTCGCCGCCGAGAATGGCTGCCATCGGAGCAAGCAGCGTCGGACGGCGCTCGATCGCAAGGCCGGGATCGGCGATGCGAAAATTGTTGACCCAGGCCACTTCAGGATAGAGCCGGATCACCTGGCGGAACGCCAGGATGACGCCGATCAGGAGCACCGCGCCGATCAGGGCGTTGAGCCCGGGATTGGCGAAGAATGCGGTGACGATCTGCTTGTACAGCACGACCCCGACCAGCCCGCAGAGCACCAGGAAGACCAGCATCCGCACCAGGAAGATCCGGGGCGAGGACAGCTTGCTCAGTTCGATCTCCATGTCGGAGCGGGTAGTGGGCATTGCCTAGTCATCCGTTCGCGAAGGCCGCATCTGTGCGCAATATGGCACAGCGGTGCAGTGAGGAAAGCCGAATCCAAGGGCGGTGGACAGAACCTTGGGCTGAATCCGGCACTGGCCGCAGCCGTATCCCGCCTTCCGGGGCTCGGTGCCGCGTCATCCGCGGCGGCGGCCGGTCCCGCTTGCGAGCGCAAGGCGCCGCCGCGGCGGCATGCCTTGCCGAGGAGCCGGGTGGTGCGGTGGCTGATTCGGGCCAAAGGGCTCGTCATGCGATGTGCCGCATGGATGCGCACCGAACTGCCCTGTTCCCGCTCATGTATTCGTTAACGCATTCCCGCAGCCTCCGATGGAACCCGCTCACAATCCGGTGAGTCGATAAAACATGCCGCGATATCAGTGCGATAGGTTTGTGTGACAATGAGCCGCCCGGCAAACGCATTGCGTCGCAGCAAGCGAGATTTATTTTCACCGCAACAACACGCGCGGTGTCGTCGTGACACCGCCGTTGGTTTGTCTGAACCTACAGGGGGCGATTTCTTCGATGTCTGGTCTTCGCGCGCAATCGGCATGCATTGCTCTGATGCTGGCCGTAACGGCGCCACTGCTTGCTGGCTGTAACGAGCCGAATTCCGCAACCGCGGCCGTGCAAGCGCCTGAGCCGGACGTCAGCGTCGTCACCGTGAAGCCGCAGGCACGCGCGATGGTGCGCGAACTGCCGGGCCGCATCGCGCCGACCCGCGTCTCCGAGGTACGCCCGCGCGTCTCCGGCATCGTGGTCAACCGCATGTTCCATCAGGGCAGCGAGGTGAAGGTCGGCGACCCGCTGTATCAGATCGATCCGCGTCCGTTCGAGGTCGAGGTGCAGTCAACCGAGGCGGCGTTGGCGCGCGCCAAGGCCGTGCTCGAACAGGCCTCGTTGCAGGCCCGCCGTATCGCCACCCTGACCAGCCAGCGTGCGGCGCCGGAAGCCGAGAACGAAAAGGCGATCGCGACGCTGAAGGGAGCCGAGGCCGACGTGCAGGGCCGCGAGGCCGACGTTGCGCGCGCAAAGCTCAACCTGGATTACGCCACCATCCGCGCGCCGATCGACGGCACCATTGGTGCCGCGCTGGTCTCTGAAGGCGCGCTCGTCGTGCAGAACGACGCCGCGAGCCTTGCCACCATCCAGCAGCTCGACCCGATCTACGCCGACTTCCAGCAGTCGGTCACCGAGTTGAGCCAGCTTCGCCGCGACTTCGAGAGTGGCGATCTCGATCGCATCGAGTCCGATGCGATGAAGGTTCGCCTCGTGCTCGACGACGGCTCGATCTACGCCCTGCCGGGCAAGCTGCTGTTCTCCGACGCCAAGGTCGACGCCCACACCGGGCAGGTCACGTTGCGCGGTGAATTCCCGAATCCGAAGCGGGTCCTGCTGCCGGGCATGTATGTCCGCGTCCAGATCGAGCAGGGCATCGACACCGACGCGATCGCCGTGCCGCAGCAGGCGATCCAGCGCAATGGCGGCGGCGGCAGCGAGGTGTTCGTCGTCAAGGACGACAATCTCGTCGCGGTGCAGCCGGTGCGTACCGGCTCGTTGCAGGGCGGCACCTGGTTCGTGACCGAGGGCCTGAAGGCCGGCGACAAGGTCGTCGTCGAGGGGTTCCAGAAATTCGCTGCCGGCGACAAGGTGCGGCCGCGGGCCTGGCACGAGGCCGACGCGGCTGCCGCACAGCCGGATTCGCAACAGACCGCGCACGCGCGGCGGTGATCCGAGATGCCTAGTTTCTTCATCGACAGGCCGATCTTCGCCTGGGTCGTCGCGCTGTTCATCTGTCTGATCGGCGCGATCTCGATCCCGCTGCTCGCCGTCGCGCAGTACCCGATCATCGCGCCGCCCTCGATCTCGATCTCGACCAGCTATCCCGGCGCGTCGCCGGAGAACCTCTACAACAGCGTGACGCGGTTGATCGAGGAGGAGCTCAATGGCGCCGCCAACATCCTGAACTTCGAATCGACCTCCGACTCGCTCGGCCAGGTCGAGATCATCGCCAACTTCAAGCCGGGCACCGACACCAGCCAGGCCTCGGTCGAGGTGCAGAACCGCCTCAAGCGCGTCGAGGCGCGGCTGCCGCGCGCCGTGATCCAGCAGGGCATCCTGGTCGAGGAAGCGTCCTCGGCCGTGCTGCAGATCATCACGCTGAACTCGACCGACGGTTCGCTGGATGAAGTGGGCCTCGGCGACTTCATGATCCGCAACGTGCTGGGCGAGGTGCGCCGCATCCCCGGCGTCGGCCGAGCCACGCTGTATTCGACCGAACGTTCGCTGCGCATCTGGATCGATCCGGCCAAGCTGGTCGGCTACGGCCTGTCGGCCGACGACGTCAACCGCGCGATCACGGCGCAGAACGCCCAGGTCGCCTCCGGCAGCATCGGCGCCGAGCCGAGCACGGACACCCAGAAGATCTCCGCGCAGGTGCTGGTCAAGGGCCAGCTCTCCTCGCCCGACGAGTTCGGCGCGATCATCCTGCGCGCCAATGCCGATGGCTCGACGGTCCGGCTGCGCGACGTCGCACGGATCGAGATCGGCGGCCTCAGCTACCAGTTCAACACCCGTCTCGACGGCAAGCCGACGGCCGGCCTCTCGGTGCTGCTGTCGCCGAAGGGCAATGCGCTGGCGACCGCGAGCGCGGTCGAAGCCAAGATGAAGGAGCTGTCGCGCTTCTTCCCGGCCAACATCTCCTATGAGATCCCCTACAACATCACGCCGGTGGTGAAGGCCTCGATCGAGAAGGTCCTGATGACCCTGGTCGAGGCGGTGGTGCTGGTGTTCATCGTGATGTTCCTGTTCCTGCAGAACATCCGCTACACCATCATTCCGACCATCGTGGTCCCGGTGGCGTTGCTCGGCACCTGCGCGACCCTGATGGCGGTCGGCTTCTCGATCAACATGCTGACCATGTTCGGCATGGTGCTCGCGGTCGGCATCCTGGTCGACGACGCCATCGTCGTGGTCGAGAACGTCGAACGCATCATGGCCGAGGAAGGCCTGCCGCCGAAGGAAGCGACCCGGAAGGCGATGTCGCAGATCACCAGCGCGATCATCGGCATCACGCTGGTGCTGATGGCGGTGTTCGTGCCGATGGCGTTCTTCCCCGGCTCGGTCGGCATCATCTATCGCCAGTTCTCGGTCACCATGGTGGCGGCGATCGCGTTCTCGGCGCTGCTCGCGCTGTCGCTGACGCCGGCGCTGTGCGCGACCTTGCTCAAGCCGGTCGAGAAGGGCCATGGCCATGCGCGAAAGGGCGTGTTCGGCTGGTTCAACCGCGTGCTCGATACCAGCCGCGCCGGCTATACGCGCACCGTGCAGGGCTCGCTGAAGCGCACCGGCCGGCTAATGGCGATCTATCTCGTGCTGTTCGCGGGCGTCGCCTACGGCTTCGTGCGGCTGCCCGGCGGCTTCCTGCCGGTCGACGACCAGGGCTTCATCACGACCGACGTGCAGACGCCGTCGGAATCCTCCTATGCACGTACCGAAGCCGCCGTCGAGCAGGTCGAGAAGTACCTGAAGACCCGCGCCGGCATCGAGAACGTCACCTTCCTCACCGGCTTCAGCTTCCTCGGCCAGGGCATGAACACTGCGCAGGCCTTCATCACGCTGAAGGACTGGTCGGAGCGCGGCGCGAAGGATTCCGCCGCCGCGATCGTCGCCGACATCAACCGCGAGCTGTCGTCGATCCGCGACGCCAGGATCTCGGCGCTGCAACCGCCGCCGATCGACAACCTCGGCAACTCCTCGGGCTTCTCGTTCCGCTTGCAGGATCGTGGCCAGAAGGGCTATGCGGCGCTGATCGCCGCCTCCGACCGCCTGATCGCGGAGGCCAATGCCAGCCCGATCCTGCAAAAGGTCTATGTCGAGGGCCTGCCGCCGGCGCCGCAGGTCAATCTGATGATCGACCGCGAGAAGGCCGGCGCATTTGGTCTGACGTTCGAGGACATCAACAACACGATCTCGACCAATCTCGGCTCGAACTACATCAACGACTTCCCGAACCGCGGGCGCATGCAGCGCGTCATCGTGCAGGCCGACAAGACCAGCCGCATGAACGCGGACGACATCCTGAACTACAATGTCAAGAACAGCCGCGGGCAATTGGTGCCGTTCTCGGCCTTCGCCACCATCGAATGGTCGAAGGGGCCGACGCAGATCGCGGGCTTCAACTATTATCCGGCGGTGCGCATCTCCGGCGAGGCGAAGCCCGGCTTCACCTCGGGTGACGCGATCGCGGAGATGGAGCGGCTTGCCGACAAGCTGCCGCGCGGCTTCGGCTATGAATGGACCGGCCAGTCGTTGCAGGAGAAACTGTCGGGCTCGCAGGCGCCGTTCCTGCTCGCGCTGTCGGTGCTGGTGGTGTTCCTGTTGCTGGCCGCGCTCTATGAGAGCTGGACTATTCCGCTCGCGGTGCTGCTCACCATTCCGCTCGGCATCTTCGGCGCCGTGGTGGCGGCGACGCTGCGCGGAC
This sequence comes from Bradyrhizobium sp. SK17, assembly GCF_002831585.1. Taxonomy (GTDB): domain Bacteria; phylum Pseudomonadota; class Alphaproteobacteria; order Rhizobiales; family Xanthobacteraceae; genus Bradyrhizobium. Next base: position 2,418,500 of record NZ_CP025113.1, read on the forward strand.
TGTCCAACGACGTGTATTTCACGGTCGGTCTGATCACCATCATCGGTCTGGCCGCGAAGGACGCGATCCTGATCATCGAGTTCGCCAAGGATCTGCGCGCGCAGGGTAAGCCGCTGGTCGAGGCGACGATCGAGGCGTGTAGCTTGCGGTTCCGTCCGATCCTGATGACCGGCCTTGCCTTCGTCTGCGGCGTGCTGCCGATGGCGATCGCGACCGGCGCCGGCGGTGCCAGCCAGCAGGCGCTCGGCACGTCGGTGATGGGCGGCATGATCGCCGTCGTCATCCTCGCGCTGCTGCTGGTGCCGGTGTTCTTCGTCAGCGTGCAGCGCGTGCTCGCCGGCGATCGCGAGCAGGCGGCGGAGAAGGCCGAGATCTACGGCCCGCCTGCGCCGGCGAGGGGCGGCCACTGACATCGGGGCCGGTCCTGATTGACTCGGGACCGGCTTGCTTTCGGTACATCGTCAATCCAGACTGCATCTCCGGATCGAACGGATTGTCCTTGGCACGGTGACGGAATGCGCAGGCATCGGCCGATCGAGAGCAGGTGATGCGCCCGACCGATATCGAGATCGCGAATTATCGTTCCATTCGCCGGCTCCTCTTGCCCATCCATCCGCTGTCGGTGTTCGTCGGCGAGAACGGCGTCGGAAAATCCAATCTCTACAAGTCGATGTCGCTGTTGCGGGACGCGGCGACGGGCCGGATCACCCATACCATCGCCGACGAGGGCGGATTGAATTCGGTCTCCTGGTCCGGCATGCGCAAGCGGGGCGATGATCCCCGACTGCGGCTGGCCGCCCGATTCGACGACATCAGATATTCGATCGAGCTCGGATATCCCGGCCCGGTCGAGGCGGCGTTTGCCGGCGAGCCGATGATCAGGTCCGAGCGGATCGAGATGATCAGTGGCAAGCGGAACGTCCTGATGGTCGAGAGGACCAACGCGCTGGTCAGCATCCGCAACGAGAGCGGCGTCTGGGAAAGCCACAAGGATGCGCTGCTGCCGTCTGAAACCGTGCTGGCCGGCTTCTTCGACGGCAAGAACTCTCCCGAGATCGACCAGATCAGAAACGCGATGCTGGGCTGGCGCTTCTATCACGACTTCCGCACCGATCAGGCGTCACCGATCCGGAAACCCTGCCTCGCGGTCACGACGCCGTCGCTGAGTGCCGACGGCAGCGATCTGGCCGCGACGCTGGCGACGCTCTATTCCATCCGGCAGGACGCCGCCGAGTTGCAGGCCGCGATCGAGGATGCATTCCCGGACGCGGAGCTCCGCGCCTGGGTGGAAAACGGCCGGTGCGAGTTCGACCTGCAACTCGCGGACATGCCGCGCCCGTTCAAGGCCCACGAACTATCCGACGGCACGCTGAAATATATCTGCCTGCTCGCCGTGTTCATGGGCTACCGGCTGCCCCCGTTCATCGTGCTGAACGAGCCGGAGGCGAGCCTGCATTCATCGCTGCTGGCACCGTTGGCGCGGCTGATCGCCAAGGCCTCGCGCCGCGCCGACATCTGGATCGTCACCCACTCGGACCATTTGATGGATGCGCTGCGCAGCGAGAGTTCGGTCCCGCTGCGCCGGGTGGTCAAGGTGAAGGGTGCGACCGCCATCGAAGGCCTGAGCATCGGCGGCGAATTTCGCGACGTCGAGGCCGATGACGACGAATCCGAGGACGACGACGATTAGACTGCGCCGCCGCGCTACTGCCCGAGCGGTTTCAGGATCTTGATCAGCTCGCCGTGCACGGTCTCGTTGCCGCAGACGACGTGGCCGGTTTGCAGCGGATCGTCATTGCCCTGGATGCCCGAGACGGTGCCGCCGGCTTCCCGCACCATCAGCAGCCCGGCCGCAAGGTCCCAGGGTTGCAGATTGCGTTCCCAGAAGCCGTCGAAGCGGCCGGCGGCGACGAAGGCGAGATCGAGCGAGGCGGCGCCGAAGCGGCGGAAGCCCGCGACCTTGCTTTGCAGCGCTGCCATCTCCTGTAGCGCGAGCTGGTGGTTGCCGCGGCCGATATGCGGCAGGCCGCAGGCGACCACGCATTCGTTGAGCTGGCGGCGGCCGGCGACGCGCAGCCGCTGGTCGTTGAGGAATGCGCCCTTGCCGCGCTCGGCGATGTATAGCTCGTCATTGGCGGGGTTGTAGATCACGCCCGCGATCACGGTGTCCTCGCGCAACAACCCGATCGAGATCGCGAATTGCGGGATGCCGTGCAGGAAATTGGTGGTGCCGTCGAGCGGATCGACGATCCAGGTGTGACTCTTGTCCGAGCCCTCGCGCTTGCCGCCTTCCTCGCCGAGGAACCCGTAGCCGGGCCGAGCCTTTTCGAGGTCGGTGTAGAGCATCTCCTCGGCGCGCTTGTCGGCGAGCGAGACGAAGTTCGCCGGTCCCTTCAGCGAGACCTGGAGATGTTCGATCTCGCCGAGGTCGCGCTTGAGGCTGCGGCCGGCGCGGCGCGCGGCCTTGACCATGACATTGATGAGGGCGGAGTAGAGCATGATGAGAACGCTTGTGACCGAGAGATTGTGAATGTCGATAAGGCGGCGGGCGCAAATCTCAGCCCGTCATCCTGAGGAGCGCGAAGCGCGTCTCGAAGGATCGACGGCCCGGTCCGGGGCCGTGCATCCTTCGAGGCTCGCTCCGCTCGCACCTCAGGATGACGGGCGAAAAGAGAACGGAACGCGGCCACCTAGGCTTCGAACTGGGTGCCCTCTGGAAGTGGCGCCGTCAAGGCGTCATTTGACGTTGTTTCCGATCCATTTGCGCGCGGCTGCCTCGCCCTTGGCGCGGTCCTCGGGGGTCATATCGGCGAGGATGTCGTCGAGCTCGGGGTCGCCCTTGCCGGCGGTCTTGGCGACGGTGTGCCATTTCAGCGCCTCGACCTTGTCGACCGGAGCGCCGGCGCCGGTCGCCAGCACGTGGGCGAGGCGGTTTTGCGCGATCGGGCTGTTCTGCCGGGCGGCCTTGCGCAGCAGCGCGATCGCCGCCGGGACGTTGCGCGGGGTTCCGGAGCCGTTGTAGAGCGCGATGGCATACTCGACTTCGGCATCGACATTGTCGGCCAGCGAGGCCGCCTGTAGCAGCCGCGCCGCCTTTTCGAGGTCCTTCGGCACGCCGGTGCCTTCCTTGTAAAAGGTCGCGAGCGCGTATTGCGCCTCGGGGCTGCCGGCGTCCGCGGCCATCCGCAGCAACTCGGCGGAGCGCTTGAGATCCTGCGGCAGGGTCTGGCCGTCGAGATAGAGCAGCGCCAGATTATAGGCCGCTTTGGGCTCGCCGAGCTTGGCGGCCGAGGCCAAAAGCTTGACCGCGGCATCCTTGTCCACCGTGCCGCCGCGGCCGGCGATCTTCATCATGGCCAGCGCGAACATCGCCTCGCGGTCGCCGGCATCGGAGGCGCGCTTGTACCAGTCGTCGGCCTTGGCATAGTCGCGCTTGACGCCGAGCCCGTTGGCATAGAGCTCGCCCAGCATCGTCATGGCCTTGGCATCGTTGTTCTGCGCGCGCACCGTCGCGAGGTCGAATGCGGTCTTGTACATGCCGCGCTGATAGGCGCCGTAGACGAGGTCGACATTGGGATCGTCCGGGGTCGGCGACGGCGTCGGAGTGGGGGTCGCCGATGCGCCGGGCTTCGGCGTCGCGGCAGGCTTCGGCGTGGGCTTCTTCGCGACCGGCGAATGCACTTTCGGCTTCGGCTTTTCCTCCTTCTTCGCAGGCGGCGGCGTCTGCGCCGGCGGCGTGATCGAAAGCTGCGCGGCCGCGCCGCTCGCCAGCATCATGCAGCCGAGCGCAACACCTATCGGACGCAGGCATTTCATTCCGGCGTCATCCCTCGGCCTTGGCCGTTCCGAACGTGCCGGCATGCGCCCGCGCGATCGCCTCGCCGATCTCGACGAGGGCGGCCTTCGCGCCGCGCGGATCGGACCAGACGATCTCGCCGACCAGCACGAAATCGGCGCCGGCGGCCGCGAATGCCTCGGCCTCCTCGCGCGAGGTCGCGAACCCGACGCACGGCGGCTCGAACAATTCGTCCCACCATTCCAGCCGCTCGGCGATCGCCTCAGGCGAAGGCCGCTGCCCCTTGGCGTCGGGCTCGCCGAACAGCACGTAGTCGGCGCCGGCTTCGCCCGCGGCCATCGAATCGTGGCGCGTCGCGAGCCCGCCGACGCCGACGATGCGGTCGGGCTTCAGCGAGGGCATTGCCTCATCCATCGCGGCAATGCCGCCCAGATGCGCACCATCGGCGCCGGCGCGGGCCACGATGTCAGGATGGCCGTCGATCAGCAGCGCCGCGCCGGCGCTCTGGATCGCAGGCGCCAGCGCCTTGACAGTGGAGATCATGCTGCGCGGGTCGCTCTCGCGCAGCCGCACCAGAACCGCCGCGACGTCGGCCGCGGCGAGCAATTCGGGCAGCGCGGCCGCGAGCTGCGCCGGCTCGTCGACCGGCGGCGTCGCCAGATAGAGACGCGGCGCCGGCCGCGGTGGAACGGGCTTGGTGGCCAACTATGCCGCCTGTTTTTCGAGGCCGGCTTCCCAATTGCCGGTGCTGGCCAGCCCGTTCATCCGGGCGCGATGCGAGAAGGCGCGCTGGCCGGCGGGGACATTGTCGGGCTTGCCGGACCACGCCTGCTGCGGCGCGGCCTGTAGCGCGCGGCCATAGGAGAAGGTCAGCTTCCACGGCAGATGGCCGATCTTGTTCATGGCGTCGAGATGCGCGGTCGCTTCCTCGTCGCTCTGCCCGCCGGAGAGGAAGGCGATGCCGGGCACTGCGGCCGGCACGCAGCTCTTGAGCAGGCGGATGGTCTTCTCGGCGACTTCCTGCACCGGCGCCTGCTTGGGGCATTTCTTGCCGGAAATCGCCATGTTCGGCTTCAGGATCATGCCTTCGAGCGCGACCCGCTGCACCCGCAATTCCTGGAAGGTGCGGTTCAGCACCCGCTGCGTCACCTCATAGCAGCGGTCGATGTCGTGATCGCCGTCCATCAGCACTTCCGGCTCGACGATCGGTACGATCTGCGCGGCCTGGCACAGCGCGGCGTAGCGCGCCAGCGCGTGGGCATTGACGCGGATCGCGGTCATGGTGGGAATGCCGCGGCTGCCGGCGCCGGATCCGATATCGATCACCGCGCGCCATTTCGCAAAGCGCGCTCCGCGGTCGTAATATTTCTTCAGCCGCTCGGCGAGCTTGTCGAGGCCGACAGTGACGAGTTCGCCGGGGCAGTTCGGCAGCGCCTGGGTGCCTTCGTCGACCTTGATGCCGGGGATCGCGCCTGCCTGCTCGATCAGCTTGACCAGCGGCGTGCCGTCCTTGGCGTTTTGCCAGATCGTCTCGTCGTAGAGGATGACGCCGGAGATGTACTTGCTCATCGCCTCCTGCGAGCGGAACAACATCTCGCGATAGTCGCGGCGATTGTCCTCGGTCGAATCGACCTTGATGGCGTCGAACCGCTTCTTGATGGTGCCGGAGGATTCGTCGGCGGCGAGAAGGCCCTTGCCCGGGGTAACCATGGCAAGTGCAACTTTGTTGAGGTCAGCGAGGTTCATTGGGGAACGTCCTCCAGAGCCATTGCCTTTGCGAGCCAAAATAGGCGGTTCTCGGGCAATTGCCTAGAAAACGTTCGTCGCGGCAGGTGTTTGTCGCAGCCGGCGATCAAGCCCCGGGACACCGTTTCCAACTGCGTCAGAACCGGTGTCCCGCCTTAATGATTGAGGGCGATCCGTTGTCAGGCGACCTTGGGATCGAGCTCGCCCTTGGCGTAGCGCTTGGCCATTTCGGCCGTGGTCAGGACCTTCTTGATCTTGCTGGCCTGGCCCGCGGTGTTGAACTCCTGCAGGCGCTGCTTGCACAGCTTGGTCATCGCTTCCATCGCGGGCTTCAGGTATTTGCGCGGATCGAACTCTTCCGGGTTGTCCTTCAGCACCTTGCGGATCTGGCCGGTCATCGCCATCCGGTTGTCGGTGTCGATGTTGATCTTGCGTACGCCGTTCTTGATGCCGCGCTGGATCTCGGCGACCGGCACGCCCCAGGTCGGCTTCATCTTGCCGCCATTGGCGTTGATGATCTCCTGCAACTCCTGCGGCACCGACGAGGAGCCGTGCATCACGAGATGCGTGTTCGGCAGCTTGCGGTGGATCTCCTCGATCACGTTCATGGCGAGGATGTCGCCGTCGGGCTTGCGGGTGAATTTGTAGGCACCGTGCGAGGTGCCCATCGCGATCGCCAGCGCGTCGACCTTGGTCTCCTTGACGAACTTCACGGCTTCGTCCGGATTGGTCAGCAACTGGTCATGCGACAGCTTGCCCTCGGCGCCGTGGCCGTCTTCCTTGTCGCCCATGCCGGTCTCGAGCGAGCCGAGCACGCCGAGCTCGCCTTCCACCGAGATGCCGCCGAGATGGGCCATGCCGGTCACGGTCCTGGTGACGCCGACATTGTAGTCCCAGTCGCCGGGGGTCTTGCCGTCGGCCTTCAGCGAGCCGTCCATCATGACCGAGGTGAAGCCGGCCTGGATCGCGGTCATGCAGGTGGCGGGCTCGTTGCCGTGGTCGAGATGCACGCAAACCGGGATCTGCGGGTAGATCTCGGTGACGGCGTCCATCATGTGCTTGAGCATGACGTCGTTGGCGTAGGAGCGCGCGCCGCGCGAGGCCTGGATGATGACCGGGGCGTCGACCTCGGAGGCGGCGGCCATGATCGACAGCGCCTGCTCCATGTTGTTGATGTTGAAGGCGGGTACGCCGTAATCGTGCTCGGCCGCGTGATCGAGCAGTTGCCGCAACGTTATGCGAGCCATTCCATTTTCTCCCTGTAGTACGTGTTCGGATTCGAACTAAATCAACGGTTTTTCAAAACTTCGACGCCCGGCAGCGGCTTACCTTCCATCCATTCAAGAAACGCGCCGCCCGCGGTCGAGACGTAGGAAAAGTCACCCGCCACGCCCGCCTGGTTCAGCGCCGCGACGGTGTCGCCGCCGCCGGCGACCGAAACCAGCTTCCTGGCCTTGGTACGCTCGGCGGCATGCTTGGCCGACACCACGGTGCCGCGGTCGAACGGCGTCAATTCGAAGGCGCCGAGCGGCCCGTTCCAGACCAGCGTCGCCGCGTCGTCGATCGCGGAATGGATCCGCGCGATCGATTGCGGGCCGACGTCGAGGATCATGCCGTCGGCCGGGATCGCGTCGAGGCCGTAGGCATGCGACGGCGCGTTGGCGGCGAACTGGCTGGCGACCACGGCGTCGACCGGAAGGATGATCGCGCAATTCGCCGCGTTGGCCTTCTCCATGATCCGCAGCGCGGTCGCGGCGAGGTCCTTCTCGGCGAGCGACTTGCCGACCGGAATGCCCTGCGCGTGCAGGAAGGTGTTGGCCATGCCGCCGCCGATCACCAGCGCGTCGACCTTGGTCACGAGGTTTTCCAGCAGGTCGATCTTGGTCGAGACCTTGGCGCCGCCGATGATCGCGATGACAGGTTTGGTCGGCGCTTCCAGCGCCTTGCCGAGCGCGTCGAGCTCGGCCTGCATGGTGCGGCCGGCATAGGCCGGCAGCTTGTGGCCGAGGCCTTCGGTCGAGGCGTGGGCGCGATGCGCGGCGGAGAAGGCGTCGTTGACCCAGATGTCGCCGAGCTTTGCCAGCTCTGCGACGAATCCGGCGTCGTTCTTTTCCTCTTCCTTGTGGAAGCGGGTGTTCTCGAGGCAGAGGATGTCGCCATCCTTGAGCGCCGCGACCGCATTGGCCGCGGCCTCTCCGATGCAATCCTCGGCGAAGGCCACCGGGCGCTTGATGACCTTCGACAGCGCTTCGGCGACCGGCTTCAGCGAGTCCTTGGCATCGCGGCCCTTGGGCCGGCCGAAATGGGCGAGCAGGATCACCTTGCCGCCCTTGTCGGAAATCTCGGTGATGGTGGGGGCAACGCGCTCGAGCCGGGTAGCGTCGGTGACGCGGCCGCCCTCCATGGGGACGTTGAGGTCGACGCGCAGCAGCACGCGCTTGCCCTTCACGTTGACGTCGTCGAGGGTGCGGAATCTGGCCATGTCTGATCACTCGCTGACTTGCGGCACTACGGCGGATCGCGCTGGGGCGGGTCGCCTTCCTGCCGGGACGTAACCTTCATGCCCTGGCGGATGCCGTACGCGATCAAGCCGAGAAGCAAGATCGCGCCGGGAATTCCGATCCAGGGTGGAAGCGTCGACACCTGGTTAAGAGCAGTCTGGGCTTAAATCAGCTTGCCGATCGCGACGGCGGTGTCGGCCATGCGGTTCGAGAAGCCCCACTCATTGTCGTACCAGGACATCACGCGCACGAAATTGCCGTTCTGCACCTTGGTCTGGTCCATGTGGAAGGTCGACGAGTGCGGATCGTGGTTGAAGTCGATCGAGACGTTCGGCGCGTTGGTGTAGCCGAGGATGCCCTTGAGCTGCTGCTCGGCGGCGCGCTTCATCGCCTCGTTGATCTCCGCAACGTTGGTTTCGCGCTTGGCGACGATCTTGAGGTCGATGACCGACACGTTCGGCGTGGGGACGCGAACCGAGACGCCGTCGAGCTTGCCCTTCAGCTCCGGCAGCACCAGGCCGATCGCCTTGGCGGCACCGGTCGAGGTCGGGATCATCGACATCGCAGCCGCGCGGCCGCGATAGAGGTCCTTGTGCAGGGTGTCGAGCGTCGGCTGGTCGCCGGTATAGGCGTGGATCGTGGTCATGAAGCCGGTCTCGATGCCGACAGTGTCGTTCAGGACCTTGGCAACCGGCGCCAGGCAGTTGGTGGTGCACGAACCGTTGGAGATCACCAGGTGATCCTTGGTCAGCGTGTCGTGGTTGACGCCGTAGACGATGGTGGCGTCCGCGCCGTCGGCGGGCGCCGAGACGAGCACGCGCTTGGCGCCGGCGGTCAGGTGCGCGGAGGCCTTGTCCTTGGCGGTGAAGATGCCGGTGCATTCCAGCGCGACGTCGACGCCGAGCGCCTTCCAGGGCAGCTTGGAGGGATCGCGTTCGGCCGAGACCTTGATCTTGCCGCTACCGAGGTCGATCGAGTCGCCGTCCACGGTCACGGTGCCGGGGAAGCGGCCGTGCACGGAATCGAAGCGCAGCAGGTGCGCATTGGTCTCGACCGGACCGAGGTCGTTGATGCCGACAACCTCGATGTCCTTGCGGCCGGACTCGGCGATGGCGCGCAACACATTGCGGCCGATACGCCCAAACCCGTTGATCGCGACGCGGACTGCCATGGCTCGTCTCTCCTCTAATAGCTGCTGCCGGCCCCGCGGGAGGGCTCCCACGAGGGTTTTACGGCGGAACGCCCGGTTCAGCCGGGCGCGTACGGAAAAGATGGAGCTTTGGTAATCCTTTTTTGCGGCAAGCTCAACCTTCGGCAGGCGGGTGTCAGGCCAGCGTCAGGCGCGCTTCGTGGCAGCGTTAACGACAGCCTCGGCGGTAATGCCGAAATGCGGGAAAAGGTCCTTCGCCGGGGCGCTGGCGCCGAATCCGTGCATGCCGATGAAATCGCCGTCGTGGCCGATCACGGCGTCCCAGCCCCAACGCACCGCAGCCTCGATCGCGATCTTGACCGGAGCCTTGCCGATAATGGCGTTTTGCCGCTCGGCAGGCTGCGCCAGCAGCAATTCCAGCGACGGGACCGAGACCACCCGCGTCGGGATGCCGCGCCCGGCGAGCTGCTTCTGTGCCTCGACCGCGATCTGGACCTCGGAACCGGACGCGAACAATGACACTTTTGCGTCACCCTGCGCCGCGACCAGCTCGTAGGCGCCGTGGCTGCACGGATTGTCGTTCGGCGCTGACGTACGCAACTGCGGCAGGTTCTGGCGGGTCAGCGCCAGCACCGTCGGTCCGTCGATGCGGTTGAGCGCCAATTCCCAGCACTCTGCGGTCTCGACCGCGTCGCACGGACGGAACACGCGCATGTTGGGCATCGCGCGCAGCGCGGAGAGATGCTCCACCGGCTGGTGCGTCGGGCCGTCCTCGCCGAGGCCGATCGAATCGTGGGTCATGACGTAAACCACGCCGGTGCCCATCAGCGCCGACAGCCGCATCGCGCCGCGCGCGTAGTCGGTGAACACCAGGAAGGTGGCGCCGTTCGGCGCAAAGCCGCCATGCAGGAAGAGGCCGTTGAGGCACGCCGCCATGCCGTGCTCGCGGATGCCGTAATGGATGAAGCGGCCCTTCGGCGTCTTGGCGCCGAATGCGGTCGCCGACTTCGCCTTGTTGTTGTTGGAGCCGGTGAGGTCGGCGGAGCCGGCGACGAATTCCATCGGCATCGCGGCCGCGATCACCTCGATCGCGGCTTCCGACGATTTGCGGGTCGCGATGTTGAGCGGATTTTCCAAGAGCCCCTTCTTGAAGGCGCGCAGCCCCTTGGCGAGCGCCTGCGGCCGCTCGTGACGGATGCGGCGTTCGAACTCGGCGCGCTTGCGGTTGCCGAGCTGGCTGAACTGCTCGTCCCAGGCCTTGTGCTCGGCGGCGCCGCGGGCACCCGCCTCGCGCCAGGCCTTCAGCACGTCGTCGGGCACCGAGAACGGCTCCAGCGAGATGCCGAGCTTCTCCTTGGCGCCCTTGAGCTCGGCGGCGCCGAGCGCTTCGCCATGCGCCTTGGCGGTGCCGGCCCGGGTGGGTGCCCCGAAGCCGATCGTGGTCTTGCAGGCGATCAGCGAAGGCTTGTTGGACTTCTGCGCGCGGGTGATTGCAGCCGCGATCGCCTGCGGATCATGGCCGTCGATCAATTCCGCGGCCCAGCCCGCGGACTTGAAGCGCTTCACCTGGTCGACGGAATCGGCGATCGAGGTCGGGCCGTCGATCGAGATGCCGTTGTCGTCGTACAGCACGATCATCTTGTTGAGCCGCCAGACGCCGGCGAGCGCGATCGCTTCCTGCGAGATGCCTTCCATCAGATCGCCGTCGGAGGCGAGTACGTAGGTGTGGTGGTTGACGATCTTCTTGCCGAACTCGGCGGCGAGCATTTTCTCGGCGAGCGCCATGCCGACCGCGGTCGCGATGCCCTGGCCGAGCGGACCGGTGGTGGTCTCGATGCCCTTGGTGTGGAAATTCTCCGGATGTCCCGGCGTCAGCGATCCGAGCTGGCGGAAATGCTTGATCTGGTCGAGCGTCATGTCCTTGTTGCCGGTGAGGTACAGCAAGGCATAGAGCAGCATCGAGCCGTGGCCGGCGGACAGCACGAAGCGATCGCGATCGGGCCACGCCGTGTCGGCTGCATCGAATTTCAGGAATTTCGTGAACAGGACGGTCGCGATGTCGGCGGCGCCCATCGGCAGGCCGGGATGGCCGGAATTCGCCTTCTCGACGGCGTCCATGGCAAGGCCACGGATCGCATTGGCCATACGGGTGTGATCGACCTGCGTCATGATGAAAAGTCCGCCTGGAATGAGGAGCTGATTGCTGGACGCATCGGGGCGGGCAGCCGCGATACGCGCGTGGAGTGGCCTTACGGGTTGGAGGGTGGATTAGCACCTCAATTCCGCAAGTCCAAGGCGATGAAACGCCCCAAAACGGGGAAAAGTTGCTCGAAATCGCTCAATTTCATTGAACGGTGCATAGTTTGGCGCCGCCGTTGCGCTGGGCTCGCTTGCCACGTAAATTTCGTCCCGTAAACGCTTGCCGAACCGCCAGTTTTGCCGTGCGGCGGGCCTATCTCAAACGGGCTATCCCAGGGATCTACGCCGCGTGTCATGAGTGATCGTCTCGCCAACGGGTCTGGCAATACCGAGGCACCGCTTGCCGATATCGATGCTGCGACCAAGCGGCTGATGGCCGCGCTCGATGCGCTGGAGAGCTCGGTGGAGCGCCGCCGCGAGGCCGACCGCGACGAGAACGAATTGGCGAGCCGGATCCAGGCACTCGGCGCCGATCGCTCGCGCCTCGCCGACGAGCTCGACGGATCGCTGGTGAAGACGCGCAAGCTCGAGCGCGTCAATCGTGACATCGCGGAAAAGCTCGACGCGGCGATCGGCACGATCCGTGCCGTGCTCGCGGGCGGAGAGGGCAGATGAGCCACATCAACGTCACCATCAATGGCCGGCAATACCGGATGGCCTGCGAGGAAGGCCAGGAGGTGCGGCTGCTGAAGCTCGCGGAGAATCTCCAGCAGCGCGTCGAATCGCTGCGCGGCAAGTTCGGTGAGATCGGCGACGCGCGGCTCACCGTGATGGCGGCGCTCACCGCCTGCGACGAGCTGGTCGATGCCAGCGCGCGCATCCGCAGCCTCGAGGAGGAGGTCGAGCAACTGCGCAATGCGCGCGTCGCCGCCACCGACCGCGCCCGCGCCACCCAGACCGCGGTCTCCAACGCGCTCAACGCCGCGGCCGAACGGATCGAGCGCACCACGCAGGTGCTCAACCGCACCATCGGCGGCGGCATCGCGATCGGGTAGCCACTGTCGTCCCGGCGGAGGCCGGGACCCATACTCCGCGGCCCATCGAGTTTGGGCGGCGCGAGTTAGTACCCTCTGCAACGATGGACAGCGGTGGTTAAGGGTCCCGGCCTTCGCCGGGACGACGAGGTACCGCTGGCGGATTGCGGCAACGATCGCTACATTGGCCGGGCGAAGCTGCGTTGCGCGTCAGGAGCCATAATATCCCCGGGGCCTTATCGATCCTTTAGGGAACTGTCCCTGGCCGGGTCCGTGGACCCGGACATATGGTGCCCACCTACTTTCGTAGGGAACTCCGGGATCGAGCGCTCCAACGGCCTCTGCGGCTTCGCACTTGGTTTTTGCTGTTGCCTTGTCGTCGCGCTGCGGCGGTCTGATTGTGTGGCAGTGTCGTGCCCTGCGACGTGGGGCATCCAGTGCGCCGCGGCCTGGCCAAACGAATGCTCGCGTCTCTGGAATTGCCGGCTCGTCCGCATTTGGCGGACGATGACAGCGGAAGATGGATCATGCACGCATCTCCATCGAAGGCCGAACTTCGGGCCCTCGCGCTCGCCAAGCGCGATGCGCTGAGCGACGAGCAGCGCGCCGCGGCGGCCGAGGCGCTCGCCAGGCGCGGCGCCCCGTTCGAGATCACGCAAGGCATGATCATCTCCGGCTATGCGCCGATCCGCAGCGAGCTCGATCCGGCGCCACTGATGAAGAAGCTGGCCGACAAGGGCGCGCGGCTGGCGCTGCCCTGCATCAATGCGCGCGGCCAGTCGCTGACCTTCCGCAGCTGGTCGCCGCAGGACCGCCTGATGCTCGGCCCGCTCGGCATTCCCGAACCGTCGCCGGCCGCGGCCGAGGTGCATCCCGACGTGATGCTGGTGCCGCTCGCGGCGTTCGACAAGCTCGGCCACCGCATCGGCTATGGTGCTGGCTATTACGACTATACCTTTGCACATCTGCGCAAGGCCAAGCACGTGATCGGGGCCGGGATTGCCTTTGCTGCACAGGAAACCAAGGCGATCCCGGCGCTGTCGCACGACGTCCCGCTCGATTATGTGCTAACGGAGCGCAAGACGTTCGATTTCCGGAGTAGCTAGCCTTGCGTATTCTCTTCGTTGGTGACGTCGTCGGCAGGACCGGCCGCACCGCCATCACAGACCATCTTCCGGGCATGATCAGGGACTGGTCGCTCGATCTCGTCGTCGTCAATGGCGAGAATTCCGCTGGCGGCTTCGGCATCACCGAGGCGATCTACCAGGAGTTGCTCGATGCCGGAGCGGACGCGATCACGCTCGGCAACCATGCCTGGAATCAGAAGGAGGCGCTGGTCTTCATCGAGCGCGCGCCGCGCCTGATCCGCCCGTTGAATTTTCCGCGCCATTCGCCCGGCCGCGGCGCGACGCTGGTCGATACCAAGAACGGCAAGCGCGCGCTCGTGCTCAATGCGATCGGTCGCGTGTTCATGGAGCCGTCGTCGAACGATCCATTCAGCGCGATCGACCGCGAGCTCGAGGCCTGCCCGTTGCGCGAGGGCGCCGATGCCATCGTGCTCGACTTCCACGCCGAGGCGACCAGCGAGAAGCAGGGCGTCGGCTTCTTCTGCGACGGCCGCGTCAGCCTCGTGGTCGGCACCCATACCCATGTGCCGACCGCCGATCATCAGGTGCTGCCCGGCGGCACCGCCTATATGAGCGATGCCGGCATGACCGGCGATTATGATTCGGTGATCGGCATGCAGAAGGAGGAGCCGTTGCAGCGCTTCCTCACCGGCATTCCGTCCGGCCGCTTCGAACCGGCCGGCGGCGTCGCGACGCTGAGCGGCATCGCGGTCGAGACCGACGATGCGACCGGGCTGGCGGTCAAGGTCGCGCCGGTGCGCGCCGGCGGCCGGCTCGAGCCCGCGGTGCCGGGGTTCTGGCTGAGCTAGCCTGCGACATCTTGTCGTGCTTTGATGGGCAGTGATTTTGATGGGGCAGTGATTTTCGACCCCCTTTGATTTTTGCTTCCCGGAGATTGCGTTGTCCGAGCGCGTCGAACGTCGTTTGGTGGCCTTGGTGGCGGCGGATGTTGCCGGCTACAGCCGCCTGATGGGCCGCGACGAGGAGCGGACGCTTGGCGACCTGAAGGGCGCCCGCCAGACGCTGGTCGATCCGACCGTCGCGGCCTGCCGGGGCCGCATCGTCAAGACCACCGGCGACGGGATGCTGGTCGAGTTCGCCAGCGCTGTCGACGCGGCGCGCTGCGCCATCGAGGTGCAGCGGGGCATGACCGAACGCAACGCCGCGGTGCCACCCGATCGCAGGATCGAATTCCGCATCGGCATTCACGTCGGCGACATCATTATCGACAGCGACGATATCTTCGGCGACGGCGTCAACATCGCGGCGCGGCTCGAGGGGATGGCCGACCCCGGCGGAATTTGCATTTCGGACGATGCCCATCGGCAAATCCGGGGCAAGGTCGATATCGACTTCGGCGACATGGGCTCGCAGTCGCTGAAGAACATCGCCGAGCCGATGCGCGTATGGCAGATTCGGATCGGCGGCGAGCCCGGCTCGCAGCGCTCGACGGTGCCGTCAGCGCCAGTCGAGCCGCTTGCGCTGCCGGACCGGCCATCGATCGCGGTGCTGCCGTTCGACAACATGAGCGGGGATCGCGAGCAGGATTACTTTGCCGACGGCATGGTCGAGGAGATCATCACCGCGCTGTCGCGGTTCAAGTCATTGTTCGTCATCGCGCGAAATTCGAGCTTTGCCTACAAGAACAAGGCGATCGACATCAAGCGCGTCGGCCGCGAGCTCGGCGTCCGCTACGTGCTGGAAGGCAGCGTGCGCAAGGCCGGCAACCGGGTCCGCATCACCGGTCAGTTGATCGAGGCGGCGACCGGCAACCACATCTGGGCCGATCGGTTCGATGGCGAGCTCGAAGATATTTTTGGCCTGCAGGACAAGGTGACCTCGAGCGTCGTCGGCCTGATCGCGCCCAGGCTCGAGCAGGCCGAGTTCGAGCGGGCACGGCACAAGCCGACTGAAAAGCTCGACAGCTACGACCTCTACCTGCGCGGCATGGCGCTGATTCATCAGCGCGCATCGCTCAGCGACGCCTACGAGCTGTTCAAGCAGGCGATCGCGCTCGATCCGCAGTTCGCCGCGGCGCATGCGATCCTGGCGTGGAGCTGGATGGCCCGGCAGGCCACCAGCGGCTCACCGCTCGACGGCCCGGAGCGGCTCGAGGCAATCAGGCATGCGCGGCTGGCTTCGCGGCTCGGCGAGGAAGATGCCTTCGTGCAGTCGACCGCGGGCCATGTGCTGACCTATCTCGGACACGATTACGACCTCGGCTCGTCGATGGTCGAGGAAGCGATCGCGCTCAATCCCAATCTCGGCTTCGCCTGGTATTCGCGCGGCTGGGTCGCGCTGATGTGCGGCGATACGGAGCGCGCGATCGGGAGCTTTGAGCACATGATGCGGCTCAGCCCGCTCGATCCGCTGCGGATCAGCGCCTGGATCGGGACCTCGCATGCCTACTTCTGGCTGGGACGTTTCGAAGAGGGCTGCGAGGCCGCGCGGCGATCGCTGCGCTTCAACACCAACGCGCATTCATTGGGCGCCTTCATCATCAACGCGATCCGCGCCGGCCGGACCGATGAGGCGCGCAAGGCGATCGGGCGGCTGTTGCGGATTCATCCGGGCTTCCGCACCTCGCATGTCAGCGAAGCGTTTCCGGTGCGCGGTGCCGAACTGCGCGACCAGATCGGCGCGGCGCTGCGCGACGCGGGATTGCCGGATTAAAGCGTGATGAGATGAGGCTGAACCGTCATCGCGCTTTAGGTTTTTGTTCAAGCATGATCGTTTCGGAAAACCGCTTCGCACTTTTCCGGATCATGCTCTAGCCCTGTCTAAAGCCCATCCGGAACGCGCCCCAATGGCGGCCGCGCACCGTGATCGGCGACGACAGGTCCTTCATCAAGACGAAATTGCCGCCGCCCATGTCGCGGCGATAGGTCTGCAACAGGAACGGTTTTGTATTCGCCGCGACCTTGCTCACCGCGCGGTCGTTGAAGAGGCGGCGGTTGCGGCAATTGGCGTTGTTCCAGACGGGGTCCGGCCCCTGCGGCAGCCGGTAGTTCGGATTGTGGGTCGGCAGATAGCCGCTGCGCGCCCAGGCGACGCAGAACACAATGCGCGGGTCGGTCTTCTGGATCGGGTCCTGGATCGCCGGCAGCACGCGGTCGGTGAAGCCGACGTAGTCGGTCAGATATTGCTTCGGATTGCTGCCGGCGATCTCGCGATAGTTCTCGTCCATCAATTGCGCCAGCGTGATCTCGCCATGCGCGATGGCCTGCTCGAACAGGTCGGAAATCCGTTTCGCGGTCTCGATCACGACGCGGATCAGCGGCGTATCGCCGGTCTCTACGCCGCTGTCGGCGATGGTCACGATCAGGCTTTCGGAGAGCTCGAGCAGTTTCGCGACCCGCGCGTCGGCGTGCTTGAGGTCGCGCGAGGACAGATCGACCCCCTTGGCGAGCTCGTTCAGCTCCGCGATCACGCTGTCGCAATGCCCGAGATTGGAGGTCGCGGCGCGCGCCACGCTGCCGATCTCGGCGCCGACCAAGGAAAAGCCTTGCTGCACGCGGCTGATGATGCCCGAGATCTGCCGGGCGCCTTGGCTGGCGTTCCTGGCGCGCAGCGAGGCGTCGCTGCTCTCGCCGATCAGGCTGCCGATCTGGCCGTCGAGATCGCGCACGGTGTCGGAAATCTGATGCGTCGCCTGGCGGGTCGCCTCGGCGAGGTTCTTCACCTCGCTTGCGACCACCGCAAAACCGCGGCCGGCGGTGCCGGCGCGCGCCGCCTCGATGGTGGCGTTGAGTGCCAGCAGATTGGTCTGCTTGGCGATCGCCTCGATCGAGCCGGAGACCTTGGCGACCTGGCTCAACGCGGAGCCGACCGCGGCGAGCCGGGTCTCGATCCGGCCGACCGCCGCGACGAGTTCAGCGATGTGGCCGACCGCCGTCTCGACCACGTCGCGCGACTCGGCGATCTGGCCGACCGCGGCGGATGCGGTCGATTGCACTGCCTGCGATGCGTTGGCGATGTCGTGATTGGCCGAGACCATGGTCTCGGCGGTGGCTTGCAAATGATGGAATCGCTCCGACTGGTTGGTGACGCGGTTGGCGACTTCCTGGACATTGCCGGCGATGTCGGCGAGTTCGACGCCGAGGCCGCCGATGCGGTCGGCAAGCTGGTCAACGAGCCGTTCGGCCAGCGTCCGGTTCGATGACGTGTCCAGAACTGCGAGCTGCGCGGCCGACATGTTGGCGGATCCTTCCATCGCCGCGGCCGTCGTGCGGCCACAGCATTCCCATCCCAAGACTAAGACGTGATTCGCGCCGCCGGTCTTGCCTGAGCGCGCACGCGTGCCCGCTCAGAGCTTGTAGGCGGTGCGGAAGCCGCCCCAGTGCCGGCCGCGCACCCGGATCGGCACGTCGATCTCGCGCATCATCACGGTGTTGCCGTTGCCCATGTCGCGCGCATAGGTCTGGATCAGATAAGCGCGCTGGTTGCGGCCGGCGGCAAGGCCGGCTGCATCGTTGAAGATGCGCCGGTTGCGGCTGTTGGCGGTGTTGAAGGCGACGTCGCCCGGCCGCTGCGGCTGCGAGTAGACCTTGTTGTGGACCGGCAGATAGCCGTTCTGGTCGATCGCGACGCAGAACGCCATCCGCGGATCCTTGGCGAGGAACGCCTCCTGGAACGCCGGCAGCGTGCGCTCCGCCCAGTCCAGCATCCGGGTCCGATGCTGCACCGGGGTGGTGCCGGCGATCTCGACATAGTCGGTATCGAACATGTCCGCGATCGCAATCGCGCCGCTTGCCAGTCCGTTCTCGAAGATCTTGCTCAGCGCGTGGCCGGCCTCCATCGCGCGGGTGACGAACTCGGTGTTCTCCTCGTGGATCGCCCACATCCGGTCTTCGATCTTTTCGCGCAGCTCGGCGCTCGCCGCTTCGAAGCGGGCCTGGCTGCCTGCCTTGGTGCGCTCGCCGATCCTGATCCGGCACGTGCCGACATCCTGCAAGGTCGCGCTCAAGGTCTCATGGGCCGGCAGCTTCCCGGCGTCGGGCCCGCCGATCAGGATGCCGTCCAGCGCGATCTCGTAGACCGGCGCGGTGACGATGCCGCGCGCGGTCGTGATCTCGATGCCGAGGCTGCAGGGCAGGCGCTCGTTCCTGCGCGGATCGCCGCGTTCGTTCTGGCGCAACAGTACCGCACAGCGCGCTTTCAGCTTCTGGGCGAAGCCGGTAACGGCCTTGCCGGCCGTGGCGACGCTGTCGCCATGCGCGGCGGCTTCGCGGGTCGCACTGTCGATCTCGCCGGCGCTGGTGCCGACCGAGACGATGAAGCTGGAGGCGGAGGCCGCGTTCTGGCCGATCTCGCCGGTGATCTGGTTCTGCTCGGCGACTGCGCCGTTGACGTTCTCGAACACCGGGCGAATCTTTTCGATCGCTTGCGAGATGCGGTGGACGGCATCCGCCGATCCGGTGGCGTCCTTCTGCAACGCCTCGATCTTCCTGGTGATCTCCTCGGTCGCGTTCTGGGTCTGCACCGCCAGTGCCTTGACCTCGGTGGCGACCACCGCAAAGCCCTTGCCGGCGGCGCCGGCACGCGCCGCCTCGATCGTCGAGTTGAGCGCCAGCAGCGTGGTCTGCCGCGCGATCTGCGCGATCAGATTGACGACATTGCCGATCGCGGCCGAGGACTCGCGCAAGCGGTCGACATTGGCGGTGGCCTCGCGCGCCGCGGTCGCGGCGTCGTCGGCGAGCTGGCTGGCGCTGCGCACCTGCGCGCCGATGCCTTCGGCGGAATGGGTGAAGCGGTCGGCGGCCTCGGAGAACGTCGTCGCGGTGCTCTGCGCGTCGCTGCTGCGGCCGGTCAGCGCGTCGGTGCGGGCACGGATGGTCGCGAGCTTGGCAGCCGTCGCCTCGGCCCCGTCGGCGACCGAGCTCGCGGCACGCTCGAGCTGGCGGATCATCGCGCCGAGCTCGAGTTCCAGCAGTTCGAGGATTTCCTTGGATGAATCCTTGGCCGAATCAGCCTCGGCAGAGGTTTCGGGAGCCGCGGCCGGAACTTGCGGCCCGACGGCAGGCGCAGCCGGCTCCGGCACTTGCTTTCGAAACAAACCGAACGCCATTGGGGGGCTCTTGGAAAGTTGCGGCGGGACGCGCGATCCTCGCAAGTCATGGTTAACAAGTGCCTCATATTCCGGCATGCGGTAGTATTCGTTTGCCGGAGGGCCCCGCCGATCCTTTGATTTTGACCGTGAGGGGCCTATAAGGCCGCGTTTTCCACCCTCGTTCAGACCCTAAGCCTCGAAGAGACGTCGCATGGCCGGCCATTCCCAATTCAAGAACATCATGCACCGCAAGGGCCGGCAGGATGCCCAGAAGTCGAAGCTTTTCGGCAAGCTGGCCCGCGAAATCACCGTGGCGGCCAAGCTCGGCACCCCTGATCCGGCGATGAACCCGCGGCTGCGTGCCGCCGTGGTCGCGGCCCGCGCGGAGAACATGCCCAAGGACAACATCGACCGTGCGATCAAGAAGGCCGCCGGCAATGAGGGCGAGAACTATGACGAGATCCGCTACGAGGGCTATGGCCCCGGCGGTGTCGCCGTCATCGTCGAGGCGCTGACCGACAACCGCAACCGCGCCGCCTCCGACATCCGCTCGTTCTTCACCAAGTCCGGCGGCAATCTCGGCGAAACCGGCTCGGTCGCCTTCATGTTCGACCGCACCGGCATCATCGAATACGACGCCAAGGTCGCTTCCGACGACGCCATGCTGGACGCCGCGATCGAGGCCGGCGCCGACGACGTGGTCTCCAGCGAGACCAGCCACGAGGTCTATGCCTCGCAGGACACCTTCCGCGAAGTGGCCAAGGCGCTGGAGGCCAAGTTCGGCGAGCCGCGCAAGGCGGCGCTGACCTGGAAGCCGCAGAACACCATCTCGGTCGACGACGAGACCGGCGAAAAGCTGTTGAAGCTGATGGACCTGCTCAACGAACACGATGACGTGCAGAACGTGTTCGCCAATTTCGAGGTGTCGGACGCGCTGATCGCCAAGATGGGCGGCTAAGTCACCTGCTCTGCTGTCGTCGCCCGGCTCGACCGGCGATCTAGTATTCCAGAGACAGCAGTGCTTGAGCCGATAGGCCGCGGCGTACTGGATCCCCCGCTTTCGCGGGGGATGACGAGCGAGGGCGGGATGATGAGCGAGGCCTACCGCGACACAGGCGGGGATGGTCTTCCGTTTGTGTTTCGTTCTCGCAGGCTAGGCGGTATCACTACCGCATGACAGCCCAGCCGATTCGCTCTCCCGTCCGCATCATCGGTATCGATCCGGGCCTCCGCCGCACCGGCTGGGGCGTGATCGAGACCGAGGGTAACCGTCTGGTCTATGTCGGCTGCGGTTCGGTCGAGCCGCCGGACAATCTGCCGCTGGCGAGCCGGCTGCTGGCGATCCATGAGGGGCTTGCCGCCGTGCTCGGCGACTTCAAGCCGATGGAAGCCGCGGTCGAGCAGACCTTCGTCAACAAGGACGGCGTCGCGACCCTGAAGCTCGGCCAGGCACGCGGCGTCGCCATGCTGGCGCCCGCAATGTTCGGTATTTCGGTCGCCGAATACGCGCCGAACCAGGTCAAGAAGACCGTGGTCGGTGCCGGTCACGCCGAGAAGAACCAGATCCAGGTGATGCTGAAGATCCTGCTGCCGAAAGCCGAGCCGCCGTCCGCCGATGCCGCCGACGCGCTCGCGATCGCGATCACCCACGCCCATCACCGCCAGAGCGCCGCGCTCCGGCTGAAGGTAGCAAACCTATGATCGGCGGTTGCAAGCCTGTGCAATGTGAGGTGAGCACGCTTGTCAGGCTCCCTCCCCCCTTGCGGGGGAGGGTTGGGGAGAGGGGTAAGCCCCGGGCGAGATGTTCGATGAGCGCTTGGCCCGCGCAAAATCGGCTACCTGTCGTCGAAATGAAAATTGAGAGAGCCCGTCGTGTGGTACCCCTCTCCCTAACCCTCCCCCGCAAGGGGGAGGGAACCCATCCGCTGGTGCGTCCCTCACCGGAGGCAAAGCGATCGTGCGGGGAACGAGGGCCAAGCTGGGGTTGCCCTCATGATCGGCAAGCTCAAGGGCCTGATCGATTCCTATGGCGAGGACTATGTGATCCTCGACGTCGGCGGCGTCGGTTATCAGGTGCATTGCGCAAGCCGCACGTTGCAGGCGTTGCCACAGCCGGGCGGAGCGGCCGTGCTCTCGATCGAGACTTATGTCCGTGAAGACCAGATCAAGCTGTTCGGCTTCCGCAGCGATCACGAGCGTGAATGGTTTCGCCTGCTGCAAACCGTGCAGGGCGTCGGCGCCAAGGTCGCGCTCGCGGTGCTCGGCACGCTGCCGCCGACCGATCTCGCCAACGCGATCGCGCTGCGCGACAAGGCGGCGGTGGCCCGCACCCCGGGCGTCGGGCCGAAGGTCGCCGAACGCATCGTCAGCGAATTGAAGGACAGGGCACCGGGCTTTGCCGATGTCGATCCCGCGGTGGTGCAGCTTTCCGGCGCGATCGACAACAACCGCGCGCCGCGTCCGGTCACCGATGCGATCTCCGCGCTGGTCAATCTCGGCTACGGCCAGCCGCAGGCCGCCGCCGCCATCGCCGCCGCCTCACGCAGTGCCGGTGAGAAGGCCGAGACCGCGCAGCTGATCCGGCTCGGGCTCAAGGAATTGTCGAAGTGAACACGCCGCCCCGCATGGTCACGCCCGAGCGCCGCTCCGACGATGTCGGTGACACTGCGCTGCGTCCGCAGTCGCTGACGGAGTTCGTCGGCCAGGCCCAGGCGCGCAAGAATCTCTCGATCTTCATCGAGGCGGCCAAGAAGCGCGGCGAGGCGCTCGATCACGTGCTGTTCGTCGGACCTCCCGGCCTCGGCAAGACCACGCTGGCGCAGATCGTCGCGCGCGAACTCGGCGTCGGCTTCCGTGCCACCTCCGGTCCCGTGATCGCGAAGGCCGGCGATCTCGCGGCGCTGCTGACCAATCTAGAAGAGCGCGACGTGCTGTTCATCGACGAGATCCATCGCCTGAGCCCGGCGGTGGAAGAAGTACTCTATCCCGCGATGGAGGATTTCCAGCTCGACCTGATCATCGGCGAAGGTCCCGCCGCGCGCTCGGTGAAGATCGAGCTGTCGAAATTCACCCTGGTCGGCGCGACAACGCGCGCCGGCCTGCTCACCAATCCGCTGCGCGACCGTTTCGGCATTCCGGTGCGGCTCAATTTCTACACCATCGAAGAGCTGGAGAAGATCGTCACCCGTGGCGCCCGCGTGCTCAACATCGGGATGAGCCCGGACGGCGCCAACGAGATCGCGCGCCGCGCCCGCGGCACGCCGCGCATCGCCGGCCGCCTGCTGCGCCGGGTGCGCGACTTCGCCTCCGCAGCCGACGCCGATTCCGTCGATCGCGGTATCGCCGACCGGGCGCTGAGCGCGCTCGAGGTCGACAGCGCCGGGCTCGATGCGATGGATCGGCGCTATCTCACCACCATCGCCCTGAACTATGGCGGCGGCCCGGTCGGCGTCGAGACCATGGCGGCGGCGCTGTCCGAGCCGCGCGATGCGATCGAGGACATCATCGAGCCCTATCTGATCCAGTGCGGTTATCTGCAACGCACGCCGCGCGGCCGCCTGCTGACCACGCACGCCTTCCGCCATCTCGGCCTCGCCGAACCGAACCGTGATCCGTCGCAGTTCGGCCTGTTCGGCAACGATGGCGATGAAGATTAACGCATGATCCGGAAAGTGCGGAGCGGCTTTCCGACGCAGATCATGCTCAGGCAAGACGCGCTCCCGAACACGTGAAAAGTCGTGTTGACGCAGCGCCTCGCGCGACCGGTAACCTTGCCCGCTAACCATTGCGAAATGTCTGCAGGCCGTCTGCACAAACGCGGCCCAATTTCGCTCCAATCAAAGGGCCTATCATGGATCAGGCATCACCGATCGCACGTCCATGATCTCACGTCGTCATTTCCTGTACACCGCCGGCGGATTGACCGCCGCCACCGCCTCGACCGCGGCCTATGGCCTGAGCGAGCCGGTCGTCCGCCTGACCCTGACACGCTACGACTTGTCGCCGCGGCAATGGCCGGCGGACTTTCCGCTCAAGATCGCAGCGCTCGCCGACATCCACGCCTGCGATCCCTGGATGTCGCTCGATCGCATCGCCGAGATCGTCGAGCGCACCAACGCGCTGAACCCCGACATCATCGTGCTGCTCGGCGACTATGTCGCGGGACTGCGCCACGTCACGCGTTTCATTCCGGCGTCCGAATGGGCCGCGGTGCTCAAGGGCCTGAAGGCGCCGCTCGGCGTGCATGCCGTGCTCGGCAATCACGACTATTGGGAAGACAAGACGGTGCAGCGGCTAGGGCAGGGCGTGCCGGTCGCGCGCCGTGCGCTGGAGCGCGCCGGCATTCCGGTCTACGAGAACGACGCGGTGCGGCTCATCAAGGACAACCGCCCGTTCTGGCTCGCCGGCCTCGGCGACCAACTCGCCTTCATGGCGGCGCGGCGCTATCGCCATGTCGCGCGGATCGGCGTCGACGATCTCAACGCGACGCTGGCAAAGGTCACAGACGATGCGCCGGTGATCCTGCTTGCGCACGAGCCCGACGTCGCGCTCCGCGTGCCATCGCGCGTCGCGCTGCAACTGTCCGGCCACACCCATGGCGGCCAGATCCGGCTGCTCGGCTGGTCGCCGGCGGTGCCGGTCAAGCACGGCATGCGGCTCGCCTATGGCCACATCAAGCTGAAATGCGACGTCGTCGTCTCCGGTGGCCTCGGTTGCAGCATCATGCCGTTCCGGCTCGGCGTGCCGCCCGAGATCGTTCAGGTCACGCTCGGCGGCAAGGGACCGGTGGTGTCCTGAGCGCGCTTGCGCCGGCCTGCGATTTTGCGCAATACGAACCCGAAGTTTTGCGCAATCGGGGGCTGCAAGTGACCTCACCCATTCTCGACGGCCAGATCCGCGACGGCCGCCACCATATGCAGGTCCGCGTCTATTACGAAGACACCGATTTTTCGGGCATCGTCTACCACGCCAATTATCTGCGCTTCATGGAGCGCGGCCGCACCAATCATCTGCGCCTGATGGGCGCCGAGCAGCAGGCGCTGTTCGACGAGGCCGAGGCGGAGACCGGTGGCTTCGCCTTCGTCGTGCGCTCGATGACGCTCGACTTCCTCAAGCCGGCGCGGATGGACGACGTGCTCGACGTCGTGACCTGGCCGATCGCGGTGAAGGGCGCCTCCATCATGCTGGCGCAGGAAGTCAAACGCGGCGATGACGTGCTCGTGAAGGCCCAGGTCCGCGTCGCCTTCATCAGCGGTGGCCGCGCGCAGCCGATTCCCAAGACCATCCGCGCGCTGATGAAGGCCGATCTGGGTTAGCTATCGGACGATGGCAAACGCCCCATCGACTCTGCGGGACGCGGCGCTAGATTTACTCGGGACAAAACAACCGCGAGGGATCGCCGATGTCACGCCCGCCGCTGCCGCCTTTCACCCGCGAGACCGCCGCGCAGAAGGCGCGCATGGCGGAAGATGCCTGGAATTCGCGCGACCCCGTTCGGGTTGCCGGCGCCTATACCGTAGATAGCCGCTGGCGCAATCGCTCCGAGGTATTTCAAGGCCGCGAGGCGATCACGGCCTTCCTGACCCGCAAATGGGAGAAGGAGCTCGATTATCGGCTGATCAAGGACCTCCGGGCGTTCGACGGCAACCGCATCGCGGTGCGCTTCCAGTACGAATGGCACGATGCTGCCGGCAACTGGTTTCGCTCCTACGGCAACGAGCAATGGGAGTTCGACGAGCACGGCCTGATGCGCCGCCGCGAGGCCTCGATCAACGACATCGCGATCTCGGAGAAAGATCGCCGCTTTCACTGGCCCGCCCCGGGCCCGCGTCCGGCCGATGTGCCGGGGTTGGGAGATAGTCCCTTTTAGTTGTCGTCCCGGCCTTCGCCGGGACGACGGATCGCGAGAGACCGCCTTACGCCGCCGCCTTGTGCCGCGCGATCTCGGCCTTGTAGAGATCGAACTCTTCCGCCACCGCCTTCGCCACCGACGGACGTGCGCGCAGCCGCTCGTAATAGGCCTTCAGCGCCGGCCATTTCGAAAGCTCGATCGGCGGCGTCGCCATGGTCCAGTTGATGACGGTGACCAGATAGGCGTCGGCGACGCTGAAATGGTCGAGCAGGTAGTCACGCCCCTTCAGGTGGTCCTCGACATAGTCGAGCCGCGAGACGTACTTCTCCAGCGCATAGGCCTTGGCCTCCGGCGGCGCCTTCTTGTCGAGCAGCGGCAGGAACAGGCCTTTGTGCAGTTCGGTGCCGATGAAGCACAGCCATTGATGCAGCTTCGAACGCTCGGCGTTCGACGCGGTACCGAGGCCGGCGCGCGGGAACTGGTCGGCGACATATTGCAGGATCGCCGCGTTCTCGGTCAGCACCACGCCGTCGTCGGTGCGCAGCGTCGGCACCAGACCGAGCGGGTTGACCTTGTTGAAGTCTGAGCCGTCATTGCGCACCTGCTTGGTCTTCGGATCGACCTCGAGATAATTGGCCGGCTGGCCGGCTTCATACAGCGCGACACGCGTCGCCATCGAGCAGGCGAGGGGAGAGAAATACAGGTCCATGGGTGCCTCCGTGAGATATCCGGCGCAGGTCTCTGGCCGTTGTTGATTTTGTACTGTCTTGGATAATATTTCCGGCGTCAAGGAATTTAGTGCGAAATGGTACAAAAAAATAGCAAGCCGCCATCTGCTGCCAAAATCGCGACGCCGGTCGCACCGAAGCGGCGCGGACGGCCGCGTGCCTATGAGCCCGATGTCGCGCTCGGCAAGGCGCTCGATCTGTTCCGGCGCGACGGCTTTGCCGCGACCTCGCTCGATGATCTCAGCGCGGCGACTGGCATGAACCGGCCGAGCCTCTATGGCGCGTTCGGCGACAAGCGCGAGCTCTACATCAAGAGCTATCAGCGCTACCGCGACGACGCGCGCGCCGCGATGGCCGACATCTTCCGCGCCGATGCGCCGCTGCGCGAGCGGCTGGCGCGCATCTATCGCATCGCGCTCGACATCTATCTGTCCGGCGAGTCCGGTCCGCGCGGCTGCTTCACGGTGATGACGGCCGCGTCGGAGGCGGTGTCGGATCCTGACATCCGCACCATGGTGCTGGAGGGCCTGACCGAGCTCGACAAGGCGTTCGGCATCTGCTTCCGCCATGCCAGGGAGCGCGGCGAGCTGCCCGAGGGCGCGGACCCGGCGGCGCTGGCGCATCTTGCCTCCGCCACCATCCACACCATCGCGATCCGCGCCCGCGCCCGCGTGCCGCGCAAGGAGCTCGAGGCGATCGTGAAGGGCGCCCTCGATGTGCTGTGCGGGGCCAAATAGAAGCGGCAAATTTCTTCGGCGGCAAATGTCGGCCGCTGGTTTTCCGGCCCGTCTTCCGTAAGTTGCCCTCACTCACGGAAGCAGAAAATCATGGGAAAAGTCAGGACTTCGGCGTTTTCGATCTCGATCGACGGATTTGGCGCGGCGCCGCGTCAGAGCCGCGAAAATCCATTCGGCGAAGGCGGCATGGTGTTGCCCGGCTGGTTCCTCCAGACCCGGACGTTTCGCCAGACCTTCGGCCAGGAGGGGGCGGCACCGGGCTCGACGACGAGATCGCGCGCAGGGCGATGGAAAATATCGGCGCCTGGATTCTGGGCCGTAACATGTTCGGTCCGATCCGCGGGCCATGGCCGGATCATGCCTGGAAGGGCTGGTGGGGCCCCAATCCGCCGTATCACACGCCGACCTTTGTGCTGACCCATCACGCCCGGCCCGACATCGAAATGGAAGGCGGCACCACGTTCCATTTCGTGACCGATGGCATTCATGCCGCGCTCGATCGCGCGCGTGCGGTTGCCGGCGACAAGGACATCCGGGTCGGCGGCGGCGTCTCGCTGGTGCGCCAGTTCCTGCAAGCGCGCCTGCTCGACGAATTGCAACTGGCGCTGTCGCCGGTGTTGCTCGGCGCCGGCGAGAATCTGTTCGCCGGCCTCGATCTGCCCGCGCTCGGCTACGCTGTCGTCTCACACGTCGCGAGCCCGAACGCCACCCACGTCACCTTCGCGCGCACATCGTAGTTCGCGCACGGCTGCGTTAGCGGCCGAAATTGGCCGTTGACGCGGCGCGTGTTCGGGCGTACTTAACCCAAAGGTTATTTAACCGATGAGCTAAGTACATGCCGCTGGACCCCCTCAGTTCGACCTTCGCGGCGCTGGCCGATCCGACCCGGCGCGCGATCCTGGCGCGGCTCGCGCTCGGGGAGACCTCGGTGATGGAGCTGGCGAAGCCGTTCGACATGAGCCTGCCGGCGATCTCCAAGCATCTGAAGGTGCTGGAGCATGCCGGGCTGATCTCGCGCGGGCGCGAGGCGCAGTGGCGGCCGTGCCGGATCGCGCCCGACTCGTTCAAGCAGGTCGACGGCTGGCTCGGGAATTTCCGCCGCTTCTGGGACGAGAGCTTCAACCGCCTCGACGGATTGCTCGAGGAGATGAAGGCGGAGGAGGCCGCGAAGGCCCCGCCGCGCAAGCGTAAAACCAGTGTAACCAAGGAGAAGCAACGTGGACGCACGCGTGGATAAGACGCTGAAGATCACCACCCCGTCGGATTTCGAATTCGCGATGACGCGCCAGTTCGACGCGCCGCGGCGCTTCGTGTTCGATGCAATGACCAGGCCGGAATATCTGGTGCGCTGGCTTGGCTGCGAGCAGCTCACGATGCCGGTGTGCGAAGTCGATTTGCGGGTCGGCGGCGCCTATCGGTTCGTGTTCCGCTCGTCCGAGGGCATCGAGCATGAACTCACCGGCACCTATCGCGAGGTGGTGCGGCCGGAACGGCTGGCGTTCGGCGAAACCTTCTCGATGCCGGGCTTCACCAGCGAGGAGTATCTCGTCATCTCGACCTTCGTCGAGGCCGGCGGCACCACCACGCTGACCACCACGATCCGCCATCCCACCAAGGAGGCGCGTGACGGCCATCTCAACTCCGGCATCGACAAGGGCGTCGCGCCGGCCTACGACCGGCTCGCCGAGGTGGTTGCCGAGATGGGCTGAGACCGTGGCCTCTCCACCTGTCGTCCCGGCGAAGGCAGGGACCCATAACCCCGGCTTGTCGTTGCTGCGGCAAGCCGGGGCCCCAGCTTTCTTGATCACGAACGTCGGTGGTTATGGGTCCGGGTTGCGCTTCGCTTGCCCGCGACGACATTGCCTTGACACGCCCCGTTAGGCCCTAATACCCCCGGTTGCGGTCGACCACGTTCTCCAACTCACCACCTTGCTCGAAGCGCGCGATCTGCTGCGCGACGTATTTCGAGATCTCGTCGGCATCGGTGTCGGCGGCGTTGTGCGGGGTCAGCACCACCTTCGGGTGGCTCCAGAACGGGCTGTCCTGCGGCAACGGTTCGGTCTCGTAGACGTCGAGCGAGGCGGCGCCCAGCGTGCCGTCGTCGAGCGCGCGCAGGATGTCGGCCTCGTTCTGCAAGCCGCCGCGGCCGGCATTGATGATCACGGGCGCGCCGAGCGGGCCGTTGCGGTTCAGCTTCGCGAACGCGTCGCGATTCAGCACATGGCGGGTGTCCGGCGTCAGCGGCAGCAGGCAGACCAGGATGTTGGTCTCGCGCAGGAATGCGTCGAGCCCCTCGCTGCCGTGGAAGCAGGCGATGCCGTCGATCCGCTTCTCGCTGCGGCTCCAGCCGACGACGCGGAAGCCGAGCGCGCGGAGCGCCTGCGCCGAGGCCGCGCCGAGCGTGCCGAGCCCCATCACGCCGACGGTGATGGCGTTGGCCGCCCATTGATAGTCCGGCGCCCAGCGCTTCTGCCGCTGCGACTCGCGCAGATAAAGCTCCTGGCGGTGATGCATCAGCACATGCAGCACGACATATTCGGTCATGCGGCTGGTGAGGTCGGACACCGAGACCCGCACCAGCGGCACGTCGGGCAGCGAGCGGTCGGCCATCAGCGCGTCGACGCCGGCGCCGAGGTTGAAGATGACGCGCAGGTTCTTGAACGCCGCGAGTTCGCCCGGCTTCGGCTTCCACACCGCGGCATAGTGCACCTCGGCGGGGTCCAGCGCCGGGTCCGGCAGCAGCACCACGGGTCGGTCCGGGCAGACCGTGTCGAACCGCGCCTTCCAGCGCGCCGACGACCAGTTTTCCGAGCCGCCATTGATCAGCAGCGCGAGCGCGCCCTTACCCATCCAGATACCTCCAAAATCAATGTGATATAAGTCACAGAGCGGGCCTGGCCCGCGCCCTAACCTCCTGCCATCAACAGGGGAGAACTTCCATGCGCAAACTGATCCTGATCTCGGCTTTCGTGCTTGCCTCCGCCGTCACCGCCGATGCCGGCCAGAACCGCGGCCTCGTGCTCGCGGCGGCGGATGCGCCAGCGCAAACGCAAGCAGCCGTTGCACCGGCACAGGCCGAGGCACAGCCGGCCCCCTCGCAGGTTCAGGCGTCGACGCCCCGGCGGTCGCGTCCGGTGCAGAACAGCGGCGTCCGCCACCGCGAGAGCGACGAAGCCAAGGCGCGCCGGATTGCCGCCCGCTACGGCGTCTACTGGTAGCAATTGCCGTCGCGGCGATGGACCTGACTCGCCGCTCAAAAATCTTTCGCGCCGCCTGTCGGCAGCGGGCATAATCGTTCGTTCTTGCAATGAACGGAGATGCCTTTTCGATGCTGTACGCGATCCTCTGCTATCATGACGAAGACCTGGTCGGTTCCTGGAGCAAGGAACACGACGCCTCGGTCATGCAGAAACTGTCCGTCGTGCAGGACAAGCTCGCCAGGGAGGGCAAGCTCGGACCGGTGGCCCGGCTGCTGCCGACCACCGCCGCGACCACGCTGCGCAAGGAAAACCCGCCGCTGGTGCTCGACGGCCCGTTCGCCGAAACCAAGGAACAATTGCTAGGCTTCTACCTGGTCGATGCCAAGAACCTCGACGAGGTGCTCGACATCGCGCGCGACCTCGGCGAGGCCAATCCCGGCGGCACCTATGAGATCCGCCCGGTCGGCCACTTCACGCCGGGGAGCGCAAAGCCGTGAGCGTGACCGATACCGCCTGGATCGACGCCGCGCTGACATCGGCGCGTCCCCAGGCGGTCGGCGCGCTGCTGCGCTACTTCCGCAATCTCGATACCGCCGAGGAGGCCTTCCAGAACGCCTGCTTGCGCGCGCTGAAGAGCTGGCCGCAGAACGGCCCGCCGCGCGATCCCGCGGCGTGGCTGATCATGGTCGGCCGCAATGTCGCGATCGACGACATCAGGCGCAGCAAGAAGCAGGAGGCGCTGCCCGACGACGACCGGTCGATCTCCGATCTCGACGACGCCGAGGAGGAGATCGCCGAACGGCTCGACGGCTCGCACTACCGCGACGACATCCTGCGGCTGTTGTTCATCTGCTGCCACAAGGACCTGCCGGCGACGCAGCAGATCGCGCTGGCGCTGCGCATCGTCTCCGGCCTCACGGTCAAGCAGATCGCGCGCGCCTTCCTGGTCTCGGAAGCCGCGATGGAGCAGCGCATCACCCGGGCCAAGGCGCGCGTCGCCGATGCCAACGTGCCGTTCGAGACGCCGGGCGCGGTCGAGCGCAGCGAGCGGCTCGCCTCGGTCGCCGCGATGATCTACCTGATCTTCAACGAGGGTTATTCGGCGAGCGGCGACACCGCGGAGATCCGCTCGCCGCTGTGCGAGGAGGCGATCAGGCTCGCCCGCCTGCTGCTGCGGCTGTTCCAGAGCGAGCCGGAAATCATGGGGCTGACCGCGCTGCTCTTGTTGCAGCACGCCCGCGCCGCCGCGCGGTTCGATGCGGACGGCCAGGTGATCCTGCTCGACGACCAGGACCGCAGCCTGTGGAATCAGAAGCTGATCGCGGAGGGCCTCGCCCTGATCGACAAGGCGATGCGCCATCGCCAGAGCGGACCCTATCAGGTGCAGGCCGCGATCGCAGCGCTGCATGCCCGCGCGGAGAAGCCCGAGGATACCGACTGGACCCAGATCGATCTGCTCTATGGCGCGCTCGAGCTCATGCAGCCGTCGCCGGTGATCACGCTCAACCGGGCGGTTGCGGTCTCCAAGGTGCAGGGGCCCGAGGCCGCGCTCGAGATGATCGAGCCGCTGGCGCCGCGGCTCGCGAACTATTTCCATTATTTCGGCGTGCGCGGCGCCTTCCTGATGCAACTCGGCCGCAACGAGGAGGCCCGTGTCGCCTTCGACCGCGCCATCGCACTCGCCAACACCACGGCCGAGGCCGCCCATATCCGCATGCACATCGACCGCCTGATGCGCGACAGCCAGCCGCGCAATGCGAAGGCGAAGTAGCGGCGCGCAGCTTCTGTCTTTCAAGCCCGGGCCGAGAGACTTCCCGCGTGGCACCCCTCTCCCTAACCCTCCCCCGCAAGGGGGGAGGGAACCCTTCCGCCGGTGCTTCTCTCACACCCGCGCAGGGCCATCGCCAATCAATTGCGTGAGGTGAGCACGCTGGTCAGGCACCCTCCCCCTTGCGGGGGAGGGTGGGGAGAGGGGTAAGCCCCGGGCGAGATCATCGACGAGGCCCCGGTAGTCTGGTCACGGCATTCGCCACTCTCAAAATTCTTCCTGCGATCTGTCGGCCGCGCATCGCCCCGTTCGTCTTGATGACAGAGCATCACCAAGCGTTACGGAGCCTGCCATGCCGACGATCGTCGACACCGAAGTCTCGAAGTCCGCCCGGATCACCGGCCGCGTCATCAGCGGCGTGGTCGTCCTCTTCCTGCTGTTCGACGGCGCGATCAAGCTGGTGCCGTTGCCGGTCGTCACCGAGACCTTGGACAGGATGGGCTGGGGCGCGAGCGATACGCTGGCGCGCAGCCTCGGCATCATCACCATCGTCTGCACGCTGCTCTACTCGGTGCCGCCGACCTCGATCCTCGGTGCCATCCTGCTCACCGGCTATCTCGGCGGCGCCATCGCATCGCATGTGCGGATCGACAGCCCGCTGTTCTCCCACACGCTGTTCGGGCTTTATCTCGGCCTGATGGTGTGGGGCGGGCTCTATCTGCGCGACGGCAATCTGCGTGCGCTGCTGCCGTTCCGCCGCTAAGCGTCTGGTTTGACGCGCTCGCTTGAAAACGCTTTCGTTGTTCGATTCATCTTCCGGAGACCATCATGTTCGAGACCATTGCCATCATCGCCATCATCCTTGCGATCGCGATTGCCGTAATTCTCATCCTCGCGGCGACCAAGCCGAGCACGTTCCGCGTCACGCGTGCGACCAGCATCAACGCGCCGGCCGAACGGATCTTTGGATTGATCGACGATTTCCGTCAGTGGACAGTCTGGTCGCCCTACGAGAACCGGGACCCGGACATGAGGCGCATCTACAGCGGCACCGAGCGCGGGCAGGGCGCGGCCTATGCCTGGGAGGGCAACAAGAATGTCGGCGCCGGCCGCATGGAAATCCTGCAATCCGCCGCGCCGTCGAAGATCGTCATCAAGCTGGATTTCCTGAAGCCGTTCGAGGGCCACAACACCGCGGAGTTCACAATGCTGCCGCAGGGAGATGCGACCAGCGTCACATGGACCATGTATGGTCCGGCCGTCTTCATGTCGAAGGTGATGCAGGTGTTCATGAACCTGGACCACATGATCGGCCGGGATTTCGAGGTCGGTCTCGCCAATCTGAAGAAGCTGACCGAAAAATAACGCGCTTTCGAGTGAAGTGGTTATCGGTTCGCGTCAAGAAAACGTGTCAAGCCAGAATCTGTTCAAGGGAGCAAGCGATGCAGGTCAACCCCTATCTCTCCTACGATGGCAATTGCGGCGCCGCGCTGAAATTCTACGAAAAGGTTCTCGGCGCGCGGATCGAGGAAACCTTCCCCTACGGCGAGGGCAATGCCGAAATGCAGACCCCGCCGGGCTGGAAGGACAAGGTCATGCATGCCCGCCTCACGATCGACGGCGAGATCATCATGGCCTCGGATGCCCCGCCCGGCCATTTCCAGAAGCCGCAGGGCTTTCACGTCGCGTTGCAGGTCGAGGATCCCACCGAGGCCGAGCGCCGCTTCACGGCGCTGTCCGAAGGCGGCGCGGTCACCATGCCGTTCGGCAAGACCTTCTTCTCGAACGGCTTCGGCATGTGCGTCGATCAGTTCGGCATCCCCTGGATGGTGAACTGCCCGGCGCAGATGTGACGAGCCGGATCGACAGGGCCGCCATCGAATAGATCGGGACGGGAAATCGGCGTCATGCCGTCCCACGCCAAGAGGGACTGCACCGCGTCGGGATCGAACCGACGCGTTGCAGCTATCGCCAATAGCTGCAGCAGAAAATAGATGACCATCAGCTGCGCGAGGGTGCATGCCGCGGATCGCGATCTTGCCTCGTCCTTGCTGTGCTTGATCGTCGTGCGGTCCATGAGTTCCTCGCCTCGTTTTCCGTCACCACATCGCCTGTATCATCAGCAATGCACCGCCAAGGATGACCACCCCGTCCAGAATGTCGGTGTGGACGTGGATCGGTAGATGGGCGCTCAGCCGTTTTGCGAGGAAGGCGCCTGGCGTTGCGCAACAGCCGATCAGGATCGCCATGATCCAGGCAGACGCCGGAAGCGCACCCGCCGTCTGAAACACGGCCGTCTTCGCCAGCCCGAGAAACAGCGAAATGCCGGCGTCGGTCGCGATCACCGCAGAGCCGCGAAGACCGGCCGCGAGAAGGATTGAAAGCAGGACGACGCCGGATCCCGACGTCGCTCCGACCAGAAGCCCGTATCCGCTTCCCGCTACCGCTACGCCCGGCGTCGTCAATCTCCATTGCGCCTTGCTTGCGAGCCGCCGCAGCGGGACCAGGACGATCAGCGCCAAGCCGATCACGATCGTCACCGTCTTTCCGCCGAGCGTCGTGTAGACGTAAGCGCCCCCAATGCAGGTCGGCAGCGCGCAGCTCGCCAGCATGATGGCATTTCGCACATCAAACTTGTCCCTCAAGGCGATCAGCCGGCTTGCATTCGTCAGGAGCGCAGACAGGCTGATGATTGGGACGACGGCCTCCGATCCGACGATCGGGAGGAGAACGGGCGGAAGGATCAGCCCTGTGCCGTATCCGGCAACGCCACCGACAATCGCTGCAATGAACGAGAGTGCGGCGACGAGGCAATATTGTTCGAACGTTGCGAGATGAACGGCGTCATACATCAGTTTCGGCCTCCAACGCTGTTTCCATCGTTGGTAAGGCCTTCTCGATGTCATCTCCAACAGAAGAAGCTGATGATCCTATCGATAATTCTTGTGCGGCTCGCGCGAGCTGAAGGGTGATCGCATCCCTGTCAGGCTATGGCGTCCTGGACGATTGGTACGAACTCGTTGAGCAGGGTGGCTGCGGATCCGTTCTGCGGTCTCACGACATAAAAGTCGCGGGTCAGGTCGAAGCCGTCGATTCTCTTCAGGATCAGATCGTCTGAGGAGAGGCTGTGGCGAGCGCGCAGTGTCGATAGGATGCCGACACCTACGCCGGCTTGAGCCGCTTGTTTGACAGCCTCCGGGCTGCCTACGATGAGAGCGATCTTCAGGCGGTCGAACGACAAGCCCAGAGCAGCAAGCTCGCGCTCGAGGATCGCGCGCGTTCCGGATCCCTTCTCCCGCATGATGACGGGGGTCGCCAACAGGTCATCGATCGTAAGGTCGTCCCGGGATACCCATGGATGCTCAGGTGAGACGACGAATACGATCTGCTCCCGCCAAAGCGGCGTCACGCGGTAGTTCGAAGAGAGGGGCACGCCATCGCTGACCAGCGCGGCGTCGACCGCGCCCTGATTGAGATATTCGATGACCTGGGTGCTGTTCCCGATCTCAAGCACGACCTGAACTTTGGGATGTCTGCTCTGAAAGATCCGGATTGCGGTAGGCATCGCATACTTCGAGATGGAATTCGTCGCGGCGATGCGCAGGCGTCGCGTGCTTTCTTCCCGAAGCTCCGCCAGCGCGCGCGAGGCTTCGTCGTAAAGGGCGAGAATTCTTTCTGCGTGCGCAAACAGGATCGCTCCTGCTTTGGTCAACTGCACCGAATGATGGCTGCGGATGAAAAGCGGAACGTCGAGTTCCTGCTCGATCGAGCGAATGTGGAACGAGATTGCTTGTTGAGTGAGATGGAGATCGTGACCAGCATCGGTAAAGCTTTTTCTCAAAGCCACCGCATGGAATACACGCAACCTCTGATCACGTATCAGGGACATCTATTCAATCTGGTTGTTCATGAGACTTAACAACATCAGAAACTGATGTCAAAGATGACGACGATCAGAACCAACTGGAATGCAGCGGTGAACGCGGATGGGCGTTCGATGTCGCCTGCATCGTGGTTCTGCTTCGGCCTCGTCCGATCGCCGCGATGTGGATCGCGCATCGTCGCAACACGGTCGGAAAATGTCGCAGGATGTCGTCCGGTCAGGCCGCGTGAGCGTTTCACGATGACGGATTTGACGTCGTGTCCAACTTGGGGGCAGTTCCGTGGTCGAGCGTGACGGCGATTTGGGAGCGGCCGGCCTATCGGATGACATTTGCGGCACCGAACCGGTTTCTGACCTGGCCGCTTGCAAGCGTGTCGCGACCGATCGGGAGTTTCTGCGCTCGATCGGTGCCGGCTCACCTGCACCGCGGGTAGATCGCGGCGAGCTCGCGGCCGCGCAGCAGCAGCAGGCGCGAGGTCAACCCGCCGCGGCGGATGATCCAGCCGCGCACCGGGGCCGGGTAGGCTTCGAGCACCGCCTCGGACGCTTCCGGCTCGGCATAGGTGCGGCCGCGCCGGTCGATCGAGCGCGCCGCATGAAAACCGAGCACCGCGCGCCGGGTCACGCAGATGCGATCGCCCGGCACCATCGAGAGCACCAGGGTGCAGGCCGACAGGCACGGCCCGTCGATCACCACGCGCTCGCCGGACTCGCGCACCTTGTCGAACAGGTCGATGAACGGGCCGACCTGTCCGCCGGGGCTGGCGAGAATGCGAACGTCGGCCTGCGCGCAGCTCACCGTTGCGCAGAGAGCTGCCGCCGCGACAAGTGTTTTCATGAGCGCCATCCCTGCCGCCGATGCGGTCGAGGACCGCCGCATCCGAAGCCGCAAGGCTCGCGCCGGAATGGGGCATCGTCAAGACCGATGCCCCTTCGCCAGTACGGATCGGTTCAGGCGGTCCGGTTCTTGAGTGCGCCGACGATCGCGGTGAGCACCGCGCCGGCAACGCCGCCGCCGGCGACCTGTCCGATGATGCTACCGATGTCAGGCGTGGCACCGGAATTGGCAAGCAGCGGGATCAGCATGCCGAGAAGCTGTCCGCCCGCGCCGCCGCCGATGGCGCCCGCGATGGTGTTTCCGAGCGTGCCAAGATCGATGTTCTTGGCCGCTCCCGCGGCGACATTGCCGCCGACGGCTCCGCTGATGATCTGAATGATCAGATTGATGAGAACTCCCGACATGACGCGATTCTCCCCGGTATCTGGTTTCAGCATGGCCGGGCGCCGGCCGGCGCCCTCCGGCGCGAAGGTTAAGCCAGCGCCGCGCGGACGTCATGCTGCGCACGCGAAGATTGCAGGCCCACGCGGCCGGTATGCACCGGCTTTTTGCGGCTCTTCCCGGCTTCAGTCCGCGCCGGATACGCCGGCCTCGGCAAAGGTCGCCATGCCGCCGTGGCAGGCCAGCGCGGCGCGCAGCAGCAGGATCGCGATGCCGGCGCCGGAGGCTTCGCCGAGCCGCATTTCGAGATCGAGCAGTGGGGCGAGGGCGAGGTCGCGCAGCAATTCGCGATGGCCGAGCTCAGCCGACACGTGGCCGGCGCGGCAATGCGCGAGGCCATCGGGGGCAAGCCTTGCCAGCGGCAGCACCGCCGAGGTCGCGACGAAACCGTCGAGCAGCACCGGGATCGATCTGGCGCGCGCCGCCAGCACGGCGCCGAAGATCGCCGCGAGTTCGCGGCCGCCGAGCGCCACCGCGACGGCGAGGGGATCGTCGAGCAGGTTGCGATGCATCTTGAGCGCGGTATCGATCGTGGTGCGCTTGCGCAGCAGGCCGGCATCATCGACGCCGGTGCCGCGGCCCGCCCAGCGCGCGCCGCGCCCGCCCATCAATGCCGCGCACAGTGTGGCGGCTACCGTGGTGTTGGCGATGCCCATCTCGCCGACCACGAGCAGGTCGCATTGCTCCGGCACCGCGCGCCAGCCGGTGTCGAGCGCGACCAGGAAGTCGGCGCCATCCATCGCCGGTGCCATCGTGAAATCGCGGGTCGGTCGCGCGAGCTCGAGCGGCTCGACGCGCAGCTCGGCGCCGGCAAGCCTGGCGATCTGGTTGATCGCAGCGCCGCCGGCGGCGAAGTTCGCCACCATCTGCGCGGTGACCTCGGACGGGTAGGCGGAGACGCCGCGCTCGGCAATGCCGTGATTGCCGGCGAACACCGCGATCGTGACCTGATCGAGCCGCGGGATTTGGCGCCGCTGCCAGCGCGCCAGCCAGATCGTCACCTCTTCCAGCCGGCCGAGACTGCCGGGCGGCTTGGTCAGGTTCTGCTGGCGCACGCTTGCCGCCGTCGCCGCCGCCTCGTCACCCGCGGGCAGCTCGCGACAAAAGCTGCGAATGTCGTCTAGTGTATTGAACTGCATGCGATTCCCTCGTCGAGCGGGCCGCAAGCTAAAGCATGATCGGGAAAACTGAGAAGCGATTTTCCGAAAGGATCATGCTCAAACAAGAAGCTGAAGCGCGAACTCATTGCGCTTTAGAGCATGATCCGGAAAAGTGGAAAGCCGGTCTTCCGAAAAGATCATGCTCAAACAAGGAGTTGAGATCATGATGCGATTCCGTGGAAACGCATCATGATCCAGTGCAATTTCGAGGCCTCACCATGAATCAATGGCTCGACGATCTCAGGATTGCCACGGCCTTCCTGACCCGGCTGCCGATGCCGCATCCGGACGGGGCGCAGCCGGAGAGCTTTGCGCGGGCGCAGCGGCTGTTCCCGCTGGTCGGTGCCGGGATCGGGGCCGCGGTCGGCCTGTTCTGCCTGCTGCTCCGGGCGATCGGCGTGCCGGACCTCGCCGCGGCGGCGCTCGCGCTCGGCGGGGCTGCGCTGCTCACCGGCGCGCTGCATGAGGACGGGCTCGCCGATGTCGCCGATGGGTTCGGCGGCGGCCGCGACGTCGCGGCCAAGCTCGAGATCATGCGCGACAGCCGGCTCGGCACCTATGGCGCGCTGGCGCTGGTGGTGAGCTTTGCGGCCAAGCTGGCGGCGATCGCTGCGATTCCGGATGGCCTGGTGGTGCAGAGCCTGATCGCGGCGCATGCGCTCGGCCGCGGCGTGCTGCCGTGGATCGCGATCAGCCTGCCTTACGCGCGCAAGGACGGGCTCGCCGCCAATGCCGGCCGCCCCGACGGCACGATCGCCGCAGTCGCGGCCGGCATCGCGCTCGTGATCGCTGTGCTGGCCCTGCCGCTCGGCAGCGCGCTGCTGGCGGCGATCGCGGCCGGCGCGAGCGCAGTGATCATGATGCAATTGGCAAGGCGGCAGATCGGCGGCCAGACCGGCGATGTGCTCGGCGGCGCCGAGCAGGTCGCGGAGAGCGCGATCCTGGTGCTGCTCGCGGCGCGATTGGGGTGATCGAGGAATGGACCGCGAAACGTATCTCTGGCTGATCCGCCACGCGCCGGTCGATGGTCCGCGCGGTGTGATCCACGCACCCGATGCGCCGGCCGACCTTGATGATGCCGCCACATTCGCCGCGTTGCAGGCGCGGCTGCCGAGCGGCGCTCGCACAATTTGCAGCCCGGCGCGGCGGACCCGTGAGACCGCGGCGCGGCTTGGCCTCACGGCAACCGAAGACGATGCCTTCCGCGAACAGGATTTTGGCACCTGGACCGGCCGTCGTCACAGCGAGATCGAGCAAGAACTCGGCGCGGAAGCCTATCGCGCCTTCTGGCAGTCGCCGGGGATCAACCGGCCGCCGGGTGGCGAGAGCTTCGCGGACCAGATTGCGCGCGCGCGAGTTGGGCTTGCGCGTCTGCCTCCCGGCGATGTCGTGCTCGTCGTGCATTCCGGCACCATCCGCGCGATCCTCGCGATCGCGCTCGAACTGGCGCCGGAGCATGCGCTGCGCTTCGTGATCGGTCCGCTGTCGCTGACGCGGGTCGATCGGTTGGGGAAGGCGTGGCGCGTGGTGGCGGTGAATGGCTGATGAATCCCGTTGCGCCGCGGGGGCTCACCCGTTCCGCCGTTCGCCGCGCAGCGTCGGCAGGCCGATGCCAGCGGCATCGAAGCCGCCGTCGACGGCGAGGATCTGTCCGGTGATGTAGCTCGCGCGATCCGAGCACAGGAAGAAGATCGCCTCAGCCAGCTCCTCCTCCAGCCCATAGCGGTTGAGCGGGATCGCGTCGTGATAGTCGGCGCGGATCTCCGGCGTATGCACCGCCTTGGCCATCGCGGTCTCGACCGGCCCGGGCGCCACGCCGTTGACGCGGATGCCGAGCGAGGCGAGTTCGACCGCAAGCTGCTTGGTGAGATGCGCGAGGCCGGCCTTGCTGGTGCCGTAGGCCGAGCGCAGCGTCGAGGCGCGCACCGCCGAGATCGAGGTGATGTTGACGATCGCACCGCCGCCATGCTCGCGCATCAGGGGCGCGGCCGCCTTGGTGCACAGGAACGGGCCGGTCAGATTGACCGCCATGATCCGGCTCCAGTCGGCGTCCGAGGTCTCCAGCACCGGCGCGAACACCGCCGTGCCGGCGTTGTTGACCAGCGCGTCGAGCCGGCCGAAGCGGTTTGTGATCGTCGCCATCGCCTTGGTCACGCCATCGGCGTCGGACACGTCGCAGGTCAGCGCCAGCGTCGTGTCGGGTTGCCTCAACGCAGCGACCGCGGCATTCAGCAACTCCCCCTCGATGTCGAGCAGCGCGACGCGCCAGCCGTCGGCGAGGAAGCGTTTCGCCGCGGCCAGCCCGATGCCGCGCGCGGCGCCGGTCACGAGTGCGACTTTTTGTGCGGAGGAGGTCATCGGGTGGTCCATCGGTTTCGGGCAAGAAGCCCCGACCGTCTGCGACCTTTATGCAGAGGTGTCAACAACCGGCAGCATGCTATTTTCCCGTCATCCTGAGGAGCGCGTAGCGCGTCTCGAAGGATGCGCGGCGACCAGCCCGGGCCGCTCATCCTTCGAGGATCGCACCACAGCCTACGCCGCGAGTTCGGCGGAGGCGCGCTGCATGTTGGTCGACATGTCCTGCGTCACGATGCTCTGCTCCTCGACCGCGGCGGCGGTGGAGGTGATGTATTCGTTGACGCCGGCAATCGCGGCCTTGATCTCGGAGAGCGAGCTCGCCACCGCCGCGGCGATGGAGTTCAGCGCGTCGATTTCCGAGGAGATCGTGTCGGTCGCCTGCTTGGCCTGGTTGGCGAGGCTCTTCACCTCGGAGGCAACCACCGCGAAGCCGCGGCCGGCCTCGCCCGCGCGAGCCGATTCGATCGTGGCGTTGAGCGCGAGCAGGTTGATCTGCCCGGTGATGCTCGAGATCATCTCGACGATGCCGCTCATCGCCTGCGCCGCCGCATTGAGCCTCTGTGCCTCGCCGTCGGCGGCCTCGACGCGGCCGGTGGCGACCGCGGCATTCTGCTTCGACTTGGTCATGGTCTCCGAGATCTCGCGGATCGAGGCGCTCATCTCCTCGCTGCCGGCGGCCACCGCCTCGATCAGGCCGCGCGCGCTGTCGGCCTTCTTGCGGCCGATCGCCTGCGCGGTGATGTCGGTGGCGTATTTCACCACCTTGTAGGGCTTGCCGTTGAGATCGAGGATCGGGTTGTAGGAGGCCTGGATCCAGATCTCGCGGCCGCCCTTGGCGATGCGTTTGTATTCGGCCGCCTGGAACTCGCCGCGGTTCAGCGCGCCCCAGAATTCGCGGTACGCCGACGAACTCGCCTCGACCGGCTCGACGAACATGCTGTGATGCCGGCCCTGGATCTCGGCCAGCGTATAGCCCATCGCGGCAAGGAAGTTCGGGTTCGCATTGCGGATCGTGCCGTCCATGTTGAACTCGATTACCGCCTGCGACTTGCCGATCGCGTCGATCTGACCGTCATTGTCGGCGGCCTTGAGCTTCTGCTGGGTGACGTCGGTCGCGAACTTGACGACCTTGAACGGCTTGCCGCGTTCGTCGAGGATCGGGTTGTAGCTGGCGAGGATCCAGATCTCGCGGCCGCCCTTGGCGTGCCGCTTGAATTCGCCGGACTCGAACTCGCCGCGGTTCAGCCGTGCCCAGAACTCGCGATAGCCTGCGCTGTCGCGATCGGCCGGCGGCATGAACATGCTGTGATGCTTGCCTTGAATCTCGGCGAGCGCGTAGCCCATCGCGCCGAGGAAGTTCTCGTTGGCGGTGACGATGGTGCCGTCCATGTTGAACTCGATCACCGCTTGCGCGCGGTTGATGGCGGCGATCTTGCCGGAATCTTCCATGCTGTGGATCTTCTGCGCGGTGATGTCGGTGGCGAATTTGATGACGCCGACCGGCTTGCCGTTCTTGTCCGTGATCGGGTTGTAGGAGGCCTGGATCCAGATCTCGCGGCCGCCCTTGGCGATGCGCTTGTATTGCGCGGCCTGGTGTTCGCCGCGATTGAGGCTCGCCCAGAACGCGCGATAATCGTGGCTGTCGCGCATGGCAGGATCGACGAACATGCTGTGGTGCTTGCCCCTGATCTCGTCGAGCGCGTAGCCCATCGCGTTCAGGAAGTTCTCGTTGGCGGTGACGATGGTGCCGTCGAGCTTGAACTCGATCACCGCCTGCGACTTGCCGATCGCTGCGGCTTGCGCCAACGCATTCTCGATGTTGGCCTTGTTGCTGAACGTAAACATCAGGGCTCCGTGAAGGTTCAAAAGAAACGGGATGGGAAAAGTCGATCGCGGCAACTCACGGAAAGGTTGCAGCGAGCCGTTTAGCATCGGTAAAGCCTGCGCGTCGCGTGCGCGTGGCACGAACTGCATAACGCGCTCGACGGCGATTCCATCTATCTCAACTTGCGAAGCAATTTTTTTGATATGCACGCTATCATTCATAGTCGGATGCGACGTTCACCGTAGTCATACGGACGAAAATCTCTGAGAATTTTCGTCTGATGCGGATGATCTCGAGCGCGCGTATTCACCGAGTTTGATAGGTCCATTACCAAGATTGATATCGCATCCGATGTCGTGGATCGATCACTCATTCGATTCGTGTGATCGACGAAGCTGGATTGCGCTGCGACGGCGACGTGAGATCGACCTGCTCCGTACAAGTCGGAAATATTTGTCGTGCGTGATGTCGGCGGTGCGGTCGTCGGTTCGTCCTCCGGCCACTGTTTCGCCCATGGAGTTCTGATGTCGCTCACCTTGCATTACCATCCGCTGTCCTCGTTCTGCTGGAAGGCGCTGGTCGCGCTTTACGAGAACGGCGCGCCGTTCACCCCGAACATGGTCAATCTCGGCGATCCCGCCGAGCGCGCGGCGTTGCTCGCGCTGTGGCCGATCGGACGCTTTCCCGTGCTCCGCGACGAGACGCGCGGCGAGACCGTGCCCGAATCGAGCATCGTCATCGAATATCTCGACCGGCATTATCCCGGCACCGTCAGGCTGCTTCCGGAGGACCCGGACCTCGCGCTACGGACCCGGCTGCGCGACCGCTTCCTCGATCTCTATGTCCATCTGCCGGTGCAGAAGATCGTCGGCGACCGGCTGCGGCCTGCGGGCAGCAAGGATCCGCATGGCGTCGCCGAGGCACGGACGCAGCTTCGCAGCTCCTATGCGATTCTCGACCGGCAGCTGGTGCATGGCGGCTGGATGATGGGCGAGCAGTTTTCGCTGGCGGATTGTGCCGCCGCGCCGGCGCTGTTCTACGGCAACAAGGTCGAGCCGATCGGGGAGGACCATCGGCATCTGGCGGCCTATCTTGAACGGCTGACGGCGCGGCCGTCCTTTGCGCGCGTCCTCGAGGCGGCCGAGCCCTATTTCGGCATGTTCCCGAAGGAAAACTGACCTGACAAGGAACTGAAGTCAGGTCGGGCTGAAAAATATTTTCAGCCCGATGTCGCGTTCGGGCCGTTCCATTCGTCATCTGCCTGAGGCCCGGGTTCTGGAGCGCTGGTCGCTCCAGTGGCCCGGGTGACCTGTGTGGAGACGACATGGCTGCAACTGGCAACAGGGCGGAGATCATCCGCAAGCTCTTCGCCGCCTATCTCGCCAATGATCGAGCGAGCGTCGAGGCTGCGTTCGCGGAGGATTTTCGCTTCTCGACGCCCTATGGCGAGAACATCGACAAGTCCCGCTATTTCGCCGAGTGCTGGCGCGACAGCGACTGGATCGGCCGCCACGAGATCGAGCGCATCATGGTCGACGGCCCCGAGGCTTTCGTCACCTATCGCTGCGTTGCCCGCGACGGCAAGAGCTTCCGCAACACCGAGTTCTTCGCGTTCGACGGCGACAAGGTGTCGCGCATCGACGTCTATTTCGGCCCGTCGCATCAGGACGGGGCGCTCGTCAGACAGGAGCGATAGGGCATTCGTCGCGATCGCGATCGCGGTCGCGCGACCGCCTGATCGTCAGCGTCTGCGGGCCCCAACAAGGAAGCTTGGATATGTCTGTACTAAGCGAGAACGGCAATCTGTCGCGGCCGCGGCTCGGACGTATGCACGAAGTGCTGGCGCACCATGTTGGTGCGGGCGACGTGCCGGGCGTCGTGGCGCTGGTCAGCCGCCGCGGCGAGATCCATGTCGATGTCCTCGGCCGCATGGCGCTCGACGGCCCGCCGATGCAGCGTGATACCATCTTCCGGATCGCATCGATGACCAAGCCGGTGACGGCCGTCGCCGCGATGATCCTGGTCGAGGAATGCCGGCTCAGGCTCGACGATCCCATCGACCGTTGGTTGCCCGAACTCGCCGACCGCAAGGTGCTGCGCACGATCGAATCCGGGATCGACGACACGGTGCCGGCGCAGCGCGCCATCACGTTGCGCGACCTGCTCACCTTCCGGCTCGGGCTCGGCATGATCCCGGCGTTTCCGGCGCGCCATCCGATCCAGATCGCGATTGCGGATGCCGGCTTCGCGCCCGGTCCGGTGTTTCCGACGTTTCCGCCGGACGAGTTGCTGCGCCGTTACGGTACGCTGCCGCTGGCCTATCAGCCGGGCGAACGCTGGCTCTACAACACGGGGTCGGAGATCCTCGGCGTGCTGATCGCGCGGGTCGCCGGAATGTCGTTCGCTGGCTTCCTGCAAGAGCGCATCTTCACGCCGCTCGGCATGACCGACACCGCCTTCCACGTGCCGCCGGACAAGCTGAAGCGGCTCGCGACCTGCTATACGCGCGATGCCGCGACCGGCAAACTGAAGGTGTTCGACGAGCCGGCGAGCGGCAAATATGCCGCGCCGCCGGTGTTCGAAAATGGCGGCGCCGGGCTGGTGTCGACCGCCGACGACTTCAATG
Organism: Bradyrhizobium sp. SK17; assembly: GCF_002831585.1. Lineage (GTDB taxonomy): Bacteria > Pseudomonadota > Alphaproteobacteria > Rhizobiales > Xanthobacteraceae > Bradyrhizobium. The sequence continues at coordinate 2,463,457 of NZ_CP025113.1, forward strand.
CGTTTGCCCAGATGATGCTCAATGGCGGGCGGCTCGGCACCGAGCGCATCCTGTCGCGGCCTGCCGTGGAGCTGATGACCTCGGACCAGCTCGCGCTGTCCGACAAGCAGGGCTCGGAATTTCTGCTCGGTGCCGGGCGCGGCTGGGGGTTCGGGCTGTCGGTGGTCACCGCGCGCGACGATCTCTGTCAGGTGCCCGGCCGCTACGGCTGGGACGGCGGCTACGGCACCTCCTGGTATTCCGACCCGCGCGAGGAAATGACCGGGATCCTGCTGACCCAGCGCATGCTGGACTCGCCGCAGCCGCCTCAGGTGTTTTCAGATTTCTGGACGCTCGCCTATCAGGCGATCGATGACTAGCGCGAGGTATGCGTCAATGACTTCAGAAATAATTTCCATCACCGTGTCGGTGGCGCACAAGCTCCATCGTCTTTCAACCGAGCGCCGGTGCTGAGATCGGCAGAGAGACAACGGAGCAGGACGATGAAGTTCATGGTGATCGTGAAGGCGAACAGCGATACCGAGGCCGGCGTGATGCCGAGCACCGAGATGCTCGCCGCGATGGGCCAGTTCAACGAGGAGATGGTCAAGGCCGGCGTGATGCAGGCCGGCGAGGGGCTGCATCCGACCAGCAAGGGCGCCCGCGTCAAATATGCCGGCGGCCAGAGCTCCGTGTCACGTGGCCCGTTCAGCCTCAGCGGCGATCTGGTCGCCGGCTTCTGGCTGATCGAGACCAAGTCGCTCGATGAGGCGATCGACTGGATGAAGCGCGCGCCGTTCGACGGCGGCTCCGAGATCGAAATCCGCCAGGTGTTTGCCGCTGAGGATTTCGGCGAGGCGTTGACACCGAAGCTGCGCGAGCAGGAAGAACGCTTGCGCGCGCAGGCGGTGAAGAGATGATACCCGACGTCGTTCCGCGATCTCGCGTGGACGGCAAGCGCGGAATGCATGACCGCCGTGGCAAGTCATGGTTTCCGCGCCGGCGCCGGATCGGGCTTCCCGGAATGACTAGGGTGAGGATTGCGCGTGATTCAACGGACAAGGAAATCCGACCAATGCGTTTCATGATGCTGATGATCCCGCAGGGCTACGAGTCCGCACCGGCCAAGCTCGAGCTCGATCCGGAACGGGTCGCCGCGATGATGCGGTACAATCAGGCGCTGAAGGACGCCGGCGTGCTGATCACGCTGGAGGGTCTGCATCCGCCGGCGGCGGGCGCGCGCGTCAAGTTCGATACCGGCGTCCCCGTCGTGATCGACGGGCCGTTCACCGAGGCCAAAGAGGTGATCGGCGGCTTCTGGATGATCGACGTCGCCTCGCGCGCCGAGGCGATCGAATGGGCCAGCAAGTGCCCGGCCAGCGCCAACGAGATGATCGAAATCCGCCAGGTGCAGGAGATGACCGATTTCTCGGAGGAGGTGCAGCAGGCGGCCGCGAGCTTCGAGCATCCGCAGGGCGGCTGGGGCAAGGCCCTGCGCTGAACTTCACGATGCGATGCCGCGCATGGCGTCGTCGCCCCGTGCAGCGAACGATCAATTCGACAACCACAACGGAGACGCATGATGAGCAGCAACACCTTCCTCGCCGTCTATCTCGGCGGCGGCAAAGACGGCGCGCGGATGGCAGCCTGGAACGCGCTGCCGGAGGCCGAACGTCGCGCCAGGGAGCAGCAGGGCATGGCCGCCTGGGGCGCCTGGGTCGAGCAGCACCACGACGTGATCGTCGAGATGGGCGGACCGCTCGGCAAGACCAAGAAGGTCGGGAGCGGCGGCACCACCGACATCGCCAATCTGATGACCGGCTTCACCGTGGTGCGCGCGCCCTCGCATGAGGCCGCCGCGAAGCTGTTCGAGAACCATCCGCATTTTGCGATCTTCCCGGGCGAAGCCGTGGAGATCATGCCGGTGCTGCCGATTCCGGGACGGTAGTCCCCCGGGCGGTCGCCGCCGCCCGCGGAATCCGGCGGCCGCGATCCGTTAATCTTGATCGGCTGCCGCTTGCCCCGCTAGTGACCTTTCCTGCCGGCTCATGTAAACCTTATTCACATGAGCTGGCAGAAGGACCAAGGCCGCAGCGAGCGCGGCTATCACCACGGCAATCTCAAGGAAGCGTTGCTGCAGGCCGCCCTCGACCTGATCTCGAAGAAGGGGCCGGCCGGCTTCACGTTCGCCGATGCCGCGCGCATGGCCGGCGTCAGCCCTGCGGCGCCCTACCGGCATTTCCGCGACCGTGACGAACTGATCGCCAGCATCGCGCAGCGCGGCTTCGAGCAGTTCGAGGCGCTGCTGACCGCGGCCTGGGACGATGGCCGTCCCGACACCGTCACCGCTTTCGAGCGGGTCGGCAGGGCCTATCTCAGCTTCGCGCGCCAGGAGCCTGCGTTCTACTCCGCGATGTTCGAATCCGGTCTGCCGCCAGACGCGAATCCAACCCTGATGGCCGCGAGCGAGCGCGCTTTTGCGATCATCCGCGCCGCTGCTGAACGGCTTGCGGCTCTGGCACCGCCCAGCATGCCGCGTCCGCCGGCGATGATGATGGCGCTGCACATCTGGTCGATGTCGCATGGCGTCGCCTCGCTGTTCGGTCGCGGCGATGCCGCGCGCCGCAAGCTGCCGATGTCGCCGGAGGAACTGCTCGAGGCCGAGGTGCTGATCTATCTGCGCGGCCTCGGCTTCCCCACCGAGCGCCGGGCCGAAGCCGCAGCGGCCGAGCAGAATCGCGGCGGCCCCTGGGGCAAGGCGAAATAAAATTCCAAAAATAATTGGAGGGGTGCGTCATCCGCTCCGCTTGACTTTCCCGGGGATCGGCTACCTATGTAAATGTTATTTACATTCACAACGGCGTGATGCCGTGATGGAGAGTGAAATGGCCTACACCGCAGATGCTGATCGCTGGCGCGGTCCCGTCGAAGAGCCCTACCGCCCGCAGATGTATTGGGCGCCGTGGCATCCGCTGAAGATCGCCGGGATCATCCTCGGCTTCATGATCTGGTGGCCGATCGGTCTCGCCTTTCTCTTTTTCACCCTCGGGAGCAGAAAAATGGCCTGTTGGAGTCACAACGACATGGATCGCTGGCAGAACAAGATGGAGCGGATGAAGAGCCGCATGGAGCGTCGCGGCTTCCCGTTCGGCGGCTTCGGCACGCCCTCCAGCGGCAACCGCGCCTTCGACGAGTACCGCCAGGACACGCTGCGCCGGCTCGAGGAAGAGCAGGTCGAGTTCAAGAACTTCCTCGACCGCCTGCGTCATGCCAAGGACAAGGAAGAGTTCGACGCCTTCATGGCGCAGCACAAGACCCGTCCGACCCCGCCGAACGACCAGCCGCCGCAAGGTTGATCACGCGAGGCCAGCACTGAGCCTTCAGGCGATGTGCCCCCATAACACCTGATGGCCCCGAGCCGCCCGTTTGCGATGAGCAAGCGGGCGGTTTGCATTTTGGCGGCGTCATGCCCACTCTATCGTCGACCTTGCGGACGCAGAGGCGCGGATCATGACGGCAGGCGCGACGATGGGTTCTGACGATCTCTGGCTTGCGATCCGGCGCGAGGCGGCAGCTGCTGTTGCCGCCGATCGCTTTCTCGAAGCATCGGCCGCCTTCATTCTCGATCAGGGCGATCTCGGCGGCGCCATCGCCTTCCTGATCGGCCGGCGCATCGCCGACGCGGACGCCGATCGCGTACAATTCGTGCGGGCGGCACGTGAGGCCTATGTGGCCGAGCCCGTGCTGATCGAGGCCGCGGCGAGTGATCTTGCCGCGATCGTGCGCCGCGATCCGGCGATATCGGGCTTCCTGCCGCCGTTGCTGAACTTCAAGGGCTATGTCGCGCTGCAAGCCTGGCGGGTCTCGAACTGGCTGTGGCGCCATGATCGCCCGGATCTCGCGCTGATGATGCAGAACGCATCAGCGGACCAGTTGCAGATCAGCATTCATCCGTCGGCGCGGATCGGAACGGGCGTTTTCCTCGATCACGGCACCGGCCTCATCATCGGCGCGCTGGTCTCAATTGGCGACGAGGTCACGATCTTGCAGAACGTCACCATCTCGCGGCATCGTGACGCCCCGCGCCGCGCACCGACGATCGGCCACGGCGTGCTGCTCAGCGCCGGCGCCACGGTGATCGGAGATCTCAACATCGGCGACTTCGCTAAGATCGGCGCCGGCGCGCTGGTGACCTCGGACGTGCCCGCCGGCTGCACCGCGGTCGGCGTGCCCGCGCGGTTGACGAACTGCGCGGAGGCGGGAGCGTCGGTGCTGTCGTGAAATGCCGGCTTACCTCGGTGAGGTGAGCACGCCAGTCAGGCTCCCTCTCCCCTTGCGGGAGAGGGCGGGGAGAGGGTGGCCCCCGGGCGAATTGCGAAACATCGGTTCGACTGCATCAACGAACTTCCGAGTCGAGAGGCGGACTCACTCTCTCAATCAGCAGCGGAGCAAGCGGCACCCCTCCCCCCGCCCTCCCCCGCAAGGGGGAGGGAGCCCGAACAGTGTGCTCGCCCTGCTCTACGCGGTGAGACCGCAGTCCTCACACATTCGATCCATGGATCGCGTCGATCACCGCGTCCGTCACTTCCTTGGTCGTCGCCTTGCCGCCGACGTCGGGCGTCAGCACGCCGGCCGCGCAGACCTTTTCCACCGCGGCCATCAGGCGCGCGGCGGCGTCCTTCTCGCCGAGATGCTCCAGCATCTGCGCACCAGTCCAGAAAGTGGCAACCGGGTTGGCGATGCCCTTGCCGGTGATGTCGAAGGCCGAGCCGTGGATCGGCTCGAACATCGAGGGGAAGCGGCGCTGCGGATCGATGTTGCCGGTCGGCGCCACGCCGAGGCTGCCGGCCAGGGCGCCCGCGAGATCCGACAGGATGTCAGCGTGCAGATTGGTCGCGACGATGGTGTCGAGGCTCTTCGGATTGAGCGTCATCCGCACCGTCATGGCATCGACCAGCATCTTGTCCCAGGTCACGTCGGGGAACTCCTTGGCGACTTCGGCGGCGATCTCGTCCCACATCACCATGCCGTGGCGCTGCGCGTTCGACTTGGTCACCACGGTGAGGAATTTGCGCGGCCGCGACTGCGCGAGTTGGAACGCGTAGCGCATGATCCTGGTAACGCCGACCCGGGTGAAGACCGCGACTTCGGTGCCGACCTCTTCGGGCAGGCCGCGATGCGCGCGGCCGCCCATCCCGGCATATTCGCCTTCGGAGTTCTCGCGCACGATCACCCAGTCGAGATCGCCGACGCCGACATTGCGCAGCGGCGAGGCGACGCCGGGCAGGATCTTGGTCGGCCGCACATTGGCGTATTGGTCAAAACCCTGGCAGATCGGCAGCCGCAGGCCCCACAGCGTGATGTGGTCCGGCACGTCGGGCGCGCCGACCGCGCCGAAATAGATCGCGTCGAATGTCTTCAGCTCGGCGAGGCCGTCGGCGGGCATCATCACGCCGTGCTTCTTGTAATAGTCCGAACCCCAGTCGAAGGTCTTGACGTTGAAGCTGATGTCGCCGGAGCGCTTGGCCAGTGCTTCCAGCACACGGACGCCGGCGGAAATCACTTCGGGGCCGATGCCGTCGGCGGGAATGGCGGCGATGGAATGGGTACGCATGGTTGTCTCCGGATCGGTGGTTAGCGGGTTCGCAGGGGATCGGGTTGCGGTTCGGCCGCGGCCGGCGCGCCTTGCGCGCGTGACAGCAGCAGCGTGAGCACGGCCGAGAGCACCAGGAGGCCGGCGACGAAGTAGAGGCCGCCCTCGAAACTGCCGGTGCGTTCCTTGATCCAGCCGATCATCGCGGGTCCGACGAAGCCGCCGAGATTGCCGATCGAGTTGATGGTGGCGATGCCGGCCGCGGCGGCCGAGCCGGACAGGAACATGGTCGGCATGCTCCACAGCGGCGGCTTCGATGAGGAGATGCCGATATTGACCAAGGTCAGCGCCGCGATCACGGCAACCAGCCCGGTCCACAATCCCGCGAGCGCCAATCCTGTCGCGGCCATCAGGCAGGCCAGCACGACGTGCCAGGTGCGCTCACCGGTGCGGTCGGAATGCCGCGCCCACAGGATCATGGCGACCACGGCGACCGTCGCCGGCACCGCGTTGAGGAAGCCGACCTGGAGCGACGACAGGCCGAACTGCTTGATGATCTGCGGCGCCCACACACCGAGCGTGTAGAGCCCGGCCGAGGTGCCGAAATAGACCAGCGCCAGTGCCAGCACGCGCGGATCGGCGAGCCCGCGCCAGATGCTGTGGCTCGCGGTCGCAGCCTTGCCGTCATTCTCCGCCTTCATGGTCTTGACCAGCCAGGCGCGCTCGTCGTCGGCAAGCCATTTCGCCTGCTCCGGCCGGTCGGTGAGGAAGCCCAGCACCACGAAGCCGAGCAGCACGGCCGGTACCGCCTCAAGCACGAACAGCCATTGCCAGCCCTTGAAGCCGAGCATGCCGTCCATCTCGAGCAGCGCGCCCGACAGCGGCGAGCCGAGCACGGTCGAGAGCGGCGCCGCGGCCATGAACAGGGCGGTGACGGCGGCGCGCTGCCGTGCCGGGAACCAGTAGGACAGATAGAGAATGATGCCGGGGAAGAAGCCGGCTTCGGCGGCGCCGAGCAGGAAGCGCAGCGCGTAGAAGCTGGTCGCGCCCTGCACCAGCGCCATGGCCGCCGACACGATGCCCCAGGTGATCATCACCCGCGCGATCCAGATCCGCGCGCCGACCTTGTGCAGGATGATGTTGGAGGGCACCTCGAACAGGAAGTAGCCCCAGAAGAAGATACCGGCGCCGAAACCATAGACGGTCGGCGACAGGCCGATGTCCTTGTTCATGGTCAGCGAGGCGAAGCCGATATTGACGCGGTCGATGAAGGCCACGAAGTACAGCAGCATGATGAACGGCACGATGCGCAGTGAGATCTTGCGCAACACGCGTGTGCCAAGCTGGCTTTCCATGGGCTTCTTCCCCGGGGTTCGTCTTGTTGTTGGGACGGCGCGTTTCGCCGCACCACCGAAAAGCCTAGAGGGCTGCGGCCTTCCGGTTCAACCCGCGCGCATTTATACAAAAAAATGATATAATCGTTTCCGGATTTACCCGGCGTCATGCCCGGCCTTGTGCCGGGCATCCACGTCTTGGCAACGCCAGGAAAGACGTGGATGGCCGGGACAAGCCCGGCCATGACCATCAGAGAGTGGGAACGACAATCTTGGAACTGCACCAGCTTCGCTGCTTCGTGGCCGCCGCCGAGGAACTGCATTTCGGCCGCGCCGCGCAACGCTTGCAGATGATGCCGTCGGCGCTCGGCCGTCACATCAAGCTCCTGGAAGAGGATCTCGGCGCGCGGCTGTTCGCCCGCACCACGCGCGCGGTGTCGTTGACCGAAGACGGAGCCACCCTGCTGCGCGAGGGACGGGCGCTGCTCGGCCGCGCCGAGGCGATCGAGGACGGCTTTCGCCGGCGGCTGCGCAAGCCGATGGCGCGGCGTTTCCGGATCGGCGCGATCGACAGCGCCGCGGCCGGCCTGCTGCCGCCGCTGCTGCGCGATGTCCGCGCCGTCAATCCCGAGCTTGCCGTGCAACTGCTCGAGGAGAAGACCATCCGGCTGTTGCCGAAGCTGCTGTCGGGCGCGCTCGACCTCGCTTTCGTGCGCCCGCCGGCGCGGCCCGACCGGCGCATCGAGTTCGTTCCGCTGTTGCAGGAGACCGCCGTGGTGGCGCTGTCGCACAAGCACAGGCTGGCGCGGCGCAAGCAGGTCGCGTTGCCCGATATCGCGGATCAGCCCCTGATCGTGCCGGAGCGGCGCTCGCGGCCGCACAGCCACGATCTCACGACAAAGCTGTTCGACGAGGCCGGGCTGACGCCGCGCATCCAGGAGATCGCCGACGAGAAGCAGACCATCGTCAACATGGTCGCGGCGCGGCTCGGCGTCGCCATCGTGCCACGCTGGACCGCGCGGATGGCGATCCCGGGCGTGCGTTTCATTCCCCTGAGGCTCAAACGCGGCAGCGGCGCCGGCCGGCTGCCGCTCGCCGCCGCCTGGCTGAAAGGCTCCCGCGATCCGGTCCGCGACCAGGTGATCGCGGTGCTGGAGGCGAAATTGAAGCGTTACGCAAGGGAGGCGTGAAGAGGTTTCGTCGTTCCGGGCTCGCGCCAAGTGGCGCGCCCCGGAATGACGAGAGGAGAGACGGGCCCCTAACGCCGCTCAGCGCCGCCTTCTGATGCTCCTGTCTCCGCAGCGGGAAACAGCGTGGCCGCGGCGACCACACCGGCGACCGCGCCAATGGTTGCGAGGACGAACGGAGCAGCAAACGCTGACGCCGCATCCGCCGTCACGAGCGTTGCCCCCAACGCGGCGATGCTGATGGCGAAACCGGCCTGACGGACGATCATCGTCATTGCGGACGTCATGCCGGCCTGCGCAGGCGGCGCGAGGGCCAGGGCGACGCTTCCCAGTTGCGGGTTGGCCAACGCTGCGCCAACACCGATCGTCAGCATGCCGGCCAGCGTTGCGGTGCTGCGCATTGCAGCTGCGGTGGAGAGCGCAGCGATCACCAGCAGCACGTTGCCCGATGCGACGACGCCAAAGGCGACCGCGAAGAAGCGCCGCCAGCCCCATCGGGTGACAAGGCGGCCACCCAGCGGCGGGACCAACAGCATCGGCAGTGTCGCGACGAGCAACATCAGGCCGGCCGCTTCCATGCTCACATGCAGGCCCGCGCTCAGGAACAGCGGCAGATAGACCAATACCGCCCAGTAACCGAACTGGATCGAAGTCAACGAGGCACCGACCCCGATCATCGACGTCGCCGCGAATACACGTGGGTCGAGCACCGGATTGAGGCTGCGCCACTGTTGCCAAACGAACCCGAGTGCTGCCGCAGCGCTCGCGACCAGGCCGGCAGCCCTGATGATCGGTGACGCGTCATGTCTCAGGAGCGCATCGACCGCGAGACCCAGCGCCAGCGTCAGCAGCACGGTGCCCACGGGATCGAGGGGGCGCCCGCCGGGCTCGCGTGTCTCGGCAACGACGCGCGGCACGGCGAGGGCCAACGTCAGGCAAAACGGGATGTTGGCATAGAAGATCCAGCGCCAGCCGAACCAGGCGGCGAGCAGGCCGCCCAGCGTTGGGCCGAGAGCCATGGCGACGCCCGAGATCATCCCGATGGTGCCGAAGGCCCGCGCCCGCTGACCCTGGTGCGGGAATGCGCCGGCCACCAATGCAATGGCACCGGTGCTCAGGAAGGCCGCACCGATACCTTGCAGCACGCGTGCGGCGAGCAGCAACGGAGCACTGGTCGCCGCGCCGCAACCAATCGACGCCAGCAGAAACACGATGTTGCCGCCCAGCATCGCGCGCCGGCGACCGAAGCGATCCGCGAGCGCGCCTGATGCCAACAGCGCGCCGGTGAGCGCCAGGCTGTAGGCGTCGATGACCCAGGCGGAGCCGGCGACGGCAAATCCGAGATCGCCGGCAATGCCCGGCATGGCGACCACGACCGCGGTCACATCGAACAGGATCAGGAATGCGCCAAGGCCGAGGACGAATGTGATCAGGTTCGATCGCTGGTGGGCGATCTCAGGTGAGCGATCGTGCATCTCGTGCTTGCCCCGTGCCCGGATTGCGTTCGGGGCCTGTCTACGCCAATCCTGCTGACACCATGGTGGCAGCAGAACGATACGCCCGGCGCCAAACCCGCGATGCCACCGCGTGTTCGATATCCTGAATCGAGACTCCACCTCCTGGTCGTCCTGGCGGAAGCCAGGACCCATTACCCCAACTGCGCATTGTTGCGCGACGCTGGGGCGGCCGTCCCGCTCATCACCGCGTGCGGCGGCTATGGGTCCTGGCTTCCGCCAGGACGACGTGTGCGGAAAGCCGCGCGCTTGAACCTATTTCTTCAGATTCGCGTGCGGGCGGCCGAAGTCGGGCGCGGCGGAATCCTGGCCGATCTCGACGATGCCGCGGCGGATGGCGCGGGTGCGGGTGAAGTGGTCGAACAGCGCCTCGCCGTCGCCGCGCCGGATCGCGCGGGTCAGCTTCGACAGGTCCTCGGTGAAGGTGCCGAGCATCTCCAGCACGGCGTCCTTGTTGGCGAGGAACACGTCGCGCCACATCGTGGGGTCAGAGGCCGCGATGCGGGTGAAGTCACGGAAGCCGCCGGCAGAGAACTTGATCACCTCGGATTCCGTCACCTGCGCCAGCTCGTCGGCGGTGCCGACGATGGTGTAGGCGATCAGATGCGGCAGATGGCTGGTGATCGCGAGCACGAGGTCATGATGATCCGGCGTCATGATCTCGACCTTGGCGCCGAGCGCGGCCCAGAACGTGCGCAGCCGGTCGGTCGCGGCCGGATCGGTGCCTTCGGGCGGGGTCAGGATGCACCAGCGGTTGATGAACAGCTCGGCGAAGCCGGAATCCGGACCGGAATGTTCGGTGCCGGCCACCGGATGCGCGGGGACGAAGTGCACGCCCTGCGGCAGGTGCGGACCCATGTCCCTGACCACGGCGCCCTTCACCGAGCCGACGTCGGAGACGATGGCGCCGGGCTTCAGATGCGCGGCAATCTCGGCCGCGACCGGACCGCAGGCGCCGACCGGGATGCAGAGGATGACGAGGTCGGCGTCCCTGACGGCCTCGACATTGGTCGCGACGACGCGGTCGACGATGCCGAGCTCGGCGACGTGCGCGCGGGTCTTCTCCGAGCGCGCGGTGGTGACGATCTCGCCGACCAGGCCTTGCGCGCGGGCGCCACGCGCGATCGAGCCGCCGATCAGGCCGAAGCCGATCAGCGCGATGCGGTTGAAGAGCGGAGCCGTGGTCACGATGTCACTTTCCGGCCAGGAAGTCGCGCAGCCCCTCGACCACGAGGCGGTTGGCTTCCTCGGTGCCAATGGTCATGCGCAGCGCATGCGGCAGCTTGTAATTGTTGAGCGCGCGCAGCACGAGGCCGCGCCGCGTCAGGTACGCGTCGGCTTCGGCGGCGGTCTTGCCCTGGTCGGTCGGGAAGTGGATCAGCACGAAATTGGCGACGCTCGGCGTCACCTTGAGTCCGAGCTTGCCGATCTCCTCGGTCAGCCAGTTGCGCCACTGCTCGGTGTGGGTGCGCGACATCTGCACATGCGCGGCGTCCTCGATCGCCGCCACCGCCGCCAGCATCGCCGGGGTCGTGACGTTGAACGGGCCGCGGATCCGGTTGCAGGCATCGACGATATGCGCCGGGCCGAACATCCAGCCGATCCGCAGTGCGGCAAGGCCGTGGATCTTGGAGAAAGTGTGCGTCACCACCGTGTTGTCGGTGGTCGCGACCAGCTCGATGCCGAGCTCATAGTCGTTGCGCGAGACGTAGTCGGCGTAAGCCGCGTCGAGCACCAGCAGCACATGCGAGGGCAGCGCCGCGCGCAGCCGCTTGACCTCGTCGAACGGGATATAGGTGCCGGTCGGATTGTTCGGGTTGGCGAGCCAGACCAGTTTCGTGCGCGGCGTCACCACCTTGAGGATGGCGTCGACGTCGGCGGTGAAATTGCTCTCGGCCGCGATCACGTTCCTGGCGCCGTTCGCCATGGTGGCGATCGGGTAGACCAGGAAGCCGTGGGTGGTCGAGATCGCCTCGTCGCCGGGCGCGAGATAGGTGTGGGCCAAGAGATTGAGGATCTCGTCGGAGCCGGCGCCGCAGATGATGCGGTCGGGATCGAGGCCGTAGGCACGGCCGATCGCCTCGCGCAGCACCCGCGAGGTGCCCTCCGGATAGTCCTCGAGATGGTCAGCCGCGGCCTTGTAGGCGGCGATCGCCTTCGGCGACGGGCCGAACGGCGTCTCGTTGGCGGACAGCTTGAACACCTTGCGGCCCGGTTCCGGCACCGGGCTCTTGCCGGGCGTGTAGGGCGCAATATCGAGAATGCCGGGATTCGGCACGGGGCGGGACATCATCTACTCCGGATATACGGACGGCTGGTCCTGAGTTCAGGTCCTGGCCGATCCGTTAGAGGGCACCGTATAGCGCGTTGCGTGGCTGCCGACGAGGGCCGATGAGCGCACCGAGGCGCCGGCCTTGATCAGGGCGAGCTTGATGGCCTCGAAACCGTGCCCGGTGACCGAGACCAGCAGCGCGGCGCCGTCGAAGGCGGTGTCGGGGACCGCGACGATCTCGGCCAGCGGCGCCAGTGCGCGGGCGACGTCGGCATTCCAGCCGGAGACGCGCACGCTCCAGGTCTGCACCTCGGTCACCATGGCATCGTCGGCGACCCGCGAGATCACGAACACCGGCAGCGCGGCGGGATGGTCGGCGCGCTCGAGGAACGGCACCCGCGCGATGATCTTCGGAGCGCCGTCGGCCTCCAGCGCATTCCACCACGGCGAGCGGCTTGCGACCGCGGAGACCAGCGCGAGGTCGCCCTTCGACTTCGCCGCCGCCTCGACCGCGGCCTGCGCACTGAAATGCGAGACGTAGGGCACCACGAAGCCGAAGTGAAACCGCGCCGAGTCGCGCATCGCCGACTCGCCGATGGACACGTCGGCATGCACCGAGAACGGCGCCTGCACATAGGTGAAGGTCGAGATGATGACGCGCCAGATGCTCTCGATGGTGTCGAGCGGCAGGATGCCGCGATGACGCTGCACCAGCTCGCGCATCATGCTGGCCTCGCGCGCCGGACGGAACGCCGAGCCCACCTCCTGGGTCTTCTTGACCTGGATCAGGCGGTCGATGATGTCGCCGCGCGCCATCAGCAGGCGATGCACCTGCTCGTCGATCGCATCGATCTCCTTGCGCAGCTCCTGCAACGTGGGCGGCGACGGGGGTGGGTTGGACATGCTCTCGAACCTTGTCGTCAGGGCGACCCGATGCCGCCGCGGACAGGGTCCCTGATTAGGAAAGACGGCCAGCGAAAGCAAAGAGAAACGTCGCAGCCGTGCGTTGCGCAATCGGTTAACCAATCGGCCGGCGACGGGGCTGGCTTGACGGCGGGGGACCCCGGGACTAGGTTCCGGCTACTCCGTGGTCATTTGAGCCGGCCGGCTTGCAGCCACGTTAAACAACTCGCTAAACAGGCCGGGGACAGTCAGCTCCCGGCCGAACCTTTGTTCAGGCCGGTTTTTTGTGGCCTGAGGTCCGCTGAAGCCCTCGCGCGCGGGGGCAGGGTCGCCTAGATGAGCAACGTGCGTCCGATACCGAGCCAGCAAACCCAGAGCGATGATCGCGCCCATGAGGCCGATCACCCGTCGTCATTGGTGGCGAAGTTCGGCACGGACCAGCCGCTCAAGCTCGATTGCGGCGTCGATCTCGCGCCGTTCCAGATCGCCTACCAGACCTATGGCGAGCTCAATGCCGACAGGTCCAACGCGATCCTGATCTGCCATGCGCTGACCGGCGACCAGCACGTCAACAACATTCACCCCGTCACCGGCAAGCCGGGCTGGTGGGACACCATGGTCGGTGCGGGCAAGCCGCTCGATCCCGACAAATACTTCATCATCTGCTCCAACGTGATCGGCGGCTGCATGGGCTCGACCGGGCCTGCGTCGCGCAATCCGGCGACCGGCAAGGTGTGGGGGCTCGATTTCCCGATCATCACCATCCCCGACATGGTGCGCGCGCAGGCGATGCTGATCGATCGGCTCGGCATCACGACGCTGTTCTGCGTGGTCGGCGGCTCGATGGGCGGCATGCAGGCCCTGCAATGGACCGCGGCCTATCCGGAGCGCGTGTTCGCGACGCTCGCGATCGCCTGCTCGACCCGCCACTCGGCGCAGAACATCGCGTTCCACGAGCTCGGACGCCAGGCCGTGATGGCCGATCCGGACTGGCGCGGCGGCCGCTATGTCGACGAGGACACCCATCCGCATCGCGGTCTCGCGGTGGCGCGCATGGCCGCGCACATCACCTATCTGTCGGACGCGGCGCTGCATCGGAAATTCGGACGGCGGATGCAGGATCGCGAGCTGCCGACCTTCTCGTTCGACGCGGACTTCCAGGTCGAGAGCTATCTGCGTTACCAGGGCTCGTCCTTTGTCGAGCGCTTCGACGCCAATTCCTATCTCTACCTGACGCGCGCGATGGACTATTTCGACATCGCGGCCGACCACAACGGCGTGCTGGCGAAAGCGTTTGCCGGCATCAAGACGCGGTTCTGCGTGGTGTCGTTCACCAGCGACTGGCTGTTTCCGACCTCGGAATCGCGTGCGCTGGTGCATGCGCTGAACGCGTCGAGCGCGCGGGTGTCATTCGCCGAGATCGAGACCGATCGAGGCCACGACGCCTTCCTGCTCGATGTGCCCGAATTCCTGGAGATCTCCCGCGCCTTCCTGCTGGCGGCAGGCAAGGCGCACGGATTGAACGAGGGCGACGCCCGGTCATGAGCCTGCAGCAGACATTGCCGTTGCCCGGCGTCGCGCCGGAGCGGACCGGCGGCGGCTCTCGCAGGGACCATCTGCTGGTCGCCGAGATGGTGCGGCCGGGATCGCGCGTGCTCGATGTCGGCTGCGGCGATGGCGAACTGCTGCAACTGCTGGAGAGCCGCGGCATCGACGGCCGCGGCATCGAGCTGTCGCGCGAAGGCGTCAACGGCTGCGTCGCCAAGGGGCTCGCGGTGGTGCAGGGCGATGCCGACACCGACCTCGTCAATTATCCCGATGATGCGTTCGACTATGTGATCCTGTCGCAGACCTTGCAGGCGACGCGGCAGCCGAAGGTCGTGCTGGAAAATCTGCTGCGCATCGGCCAGCGCGCCATCGTCTCGTTCCCGAATTTCGGATTCTGGAAGATGCGGCTGCAACTCCTGATCGGCGGTCACATGCCGCGGACCGAGAATCTGCCGGCGAGTTGGTACGACACCTCGAACATCCATTTCTGCACCATCAAGGATTTCGTGCAGCTCTGCGAGGAGATCAACGTCAAGATGGAGCGCGCGGTGGCGCTCGATCTCTATGGCCGCCCGGTGCCGCTCAACCTGCCATGGTGGGTCTGGAACATGTTCGGCGAGCAGGGCGTATTCCTGCTCAGCCGCGGCGGGCAGACGCCTGGGCGATAACTTACCGCCGTCATTCCGGGGCACGCGAAGCGTGAGCCCGGAATCCATCGGGCCGCAAACTCCGTGGATGAATGGATTTCGGGCTCGATGCTGCGCATCGCCCCGGAATGACGGCTTAGACCGGCGCTGCCACCAGCGACCGCGGATCGCGCACCGGCCAACGCCCGGCCTCGACCAGCGCGATGAAGCGCTCCACCATCTCGTTGAACAGCGCCGGCTCCTCGAGGTTGAGCACGTGACCTGATTTGGGGAAGAACGACAGGCCGGCGGCCGGCAGATGCTGCTTCAGGAACAGGCTCGGCGCGATGCAATTGTCGTCCTCGTCGCCGCACAGGATCAGCGCCGGCGTCGCCGCGCGCTTGATGGCGTCGGTCATGGTATAGATCGAGGGCCTGCCGCCTTGAAAGCTGCGCATCGTGTTGGCCGAGCCCTTGGCGTCGTGGCGCGCCAGCGCGGCATAGAAATCGGCGTGGCCGCGCGGATCCTTGACCAGGAACGGAATCCGGCCCGGCGCCTCGCGCGTCACCTTGGCGACCTCGACCGAGCCGATGCTCTCGAGCTGCTCGGCATTGGCGCGGCATTGCGCGCGGAACGCACCGAGATTCTCGAGGCTCGAGCCGGAGCCGACGGCGGCGAGCGTCATCGACAGCGCGCGCTCCGGCGCATTCAGCGCGACCTGCAGCGACGAATAGGAGCCCATCGAGAGGCCGACGAAATGCGCTTTCGCAATGTCGAGATGGTCGAGCACCGCGAGCGCGTCGGCGTAGAAATGTTGGTAAGTATAGACATCGGCGTTCGGCGGCACGTCCGACGGCGTGTAGCCGCGCGCCGAATAGGCGATGCAGCGGTGGCCGCGCGAGAAGTAGCGCAGCTGCGGTTCCCAATTGGTGTGATCGGCTGCGAACTCGTGCAGGAAGATGATCGGGGTCCCGCTGCCTGCCTCCTCGAAATGGAGGCGGACATGATCTTTCGTGGTGGCGTGGGGCATTGGAATTCTCCTCTCGTTGGCCGGTCCCAGATTTGCAATTAATTTCCGCGGCGGCAATGCGGCAGTTCTGACTATTTTCGTCACGGAATCTGCGCGGAATGACCCAGAAATCGTTTTCGTGCCGTCACACGAAATCCTGCTCCCGCCACATCCCGACTTTCAAACCCACCGCCGCGTTTCGCAGGGAACGCGACGGGGAAGCGGGGGCGTTACAGAGGATCTCGTGAAGTATGGTTCAGTTGCTTGCGTATCGCCGGTCGCTTCGTGTTTTGGCGCTGGCTCTGTGTTCGCTCACTCTCGCCGCCGTTTCGGTCTCTTCGGCATCCGCCCGTCCGTACCATCATCGTCACGCGCATTCGGCCCATGCCGGTCATCACGCGCACCATCATGTCCGTCATCACGTCAGGCACGCAGCGCGGCTGTCGCGTGCCGAGCGCCGCGCACGGACGCAGGAGACCGGCGGTTTCGCCGAGGCCAATGCAGCCGTGATGCCCGGCGCTGAGACCATGCCGAACACTGGCGGCGTGGACGCTGCGAGCGGGTTCGGCTCATCCGGCATCGTCGCCACGGCGCGCCGCTATCTCGGCGGCAACCCGACCGGCCGCTCCAGCCTGTGGTGCGCGCGTTTCATGAACATGGTGTTGCAGCAGACCGGCCATCGTGGCACCGGCTCCGACATGGCGAGCTCGTTCGCCAAATATGGTACGCGAGTGTCCGGACCGCAGGTCGGCGCGATCGCCGTGATGGGCCGCCGCGGCGGCGGCCACGTCGGTATCATCACCGGCGTCGATGCCAAGGGCAATCCGATCATGATCTCGGGCAACAGCGGCCGCCGCGTCCGCGAGGCGCCGGTGTCGCGCGGCCGGATCTACGCCTACGTGATGCCGACGAACTGAGGCGCGACCATCCACCTCTCCTCCGGACGCGGAGGAGGGGACCTCACTTGTCGTGCTCCATCGACTGGATGGTGGCGACGTTGGTGGTCTCGAGGTTGCTCAGGGGGACCTCGACCGCGGACGGCTGGTACCAGGAGAATTGCGAGAAGTAGTTCGCGAGCACCTGGTCCTTGAAGAACCGGCCATGCCGCGCGAAGATTTCGTTCCGCGCGATCCGCAGCTCGATCGCCGACATGTCCTTCAGATCGGCCTCGGCCAGAAAACGTCGATCGGAATCCGGAAACAGGAAGCCGTCATGCGCCTTCGCGCGCTGCACGACGGAGGCCGGAACCGCGGGCGGCGTCAGCCCGACGGTGGTCGTGCCATTCGAGCCGCCTGATTTGGCTGCCGTATGCTCGAGTGTGGGCGCGACCAACCAGACCGCCAATGCCAGCGCCGCGATGGCGGCCCCCGCGGCGTATTTCCAGTAGCGCCGGACCGGCGAAATCTCGCGCAGCGGTGATTGGCCGGCCTCGAGCAAGACCTCGTTGATCGTGCCGATCAGGCGGGTCATGTGCATGCGAAAGTCCTGCCCGGAATCCACCCGGGCCGCGTTGCAGAAGTGGAGGAAGCGAAGCGATTCCGGCAGCTCGGCCGCCTGCGGCATCGTTGCGCCGTTCACCAGCAGCGGCAGGATGGTCTTGTCGTGCTTCAGCGCGGTCTCGATCTCGAACCGCACGGAGTCGCTTGGATCTGCCAGCCGCGCCGGTGCTCCGTCGTCGGCCTTGCCGATCCAGTGCGGACCGATCACGGCGATGACGATGTCGCTGGCAACGATTGCCTTCGCGATCCGGTCGACGAAGTTGGCGCCGGTCCGAATGCTGTTGACGTCGAAGAAGACGGATTTCTCACCGTACTTCTCGATCAGATGGTCTGCGATGCGGCCCGCTGTATCCTGATCGACCCGGCGGTACGACACCATGATCATAGTCATGGCAACCCCGTGCAATCAATTTCATCAAATGCGTTGCAGTCAGAAATGTGAGTGAAGTGTAACGCGCGCAACTGAAAATTGCAATGCACCACGCGGCGCCGACATCGCCAAAACGCCGCATGGAACTCGGGGAAATCGCTACGACAGCGCGGGTTGTTCGACAGCGATGTCGTCGCCGACCACCGCGCCGCCATCGGTGATGATCTCGGCGTAGATGCCGCACTCGTTGTTGCCGAAGCGCTGCATCAGCATGTTCGGGACCGAGAGGTCGCGCGCGCCGGTCTCGGGATCGACATTGACCGCGGCACAACGTGTGATCCGCTTCACAACTTTTGCCCGCGCGCTGCCGATCGCAATCGTCCGATCCAGCAGGCTGGCTTCATGCCAGGCCGGCCAGCCCTCGACATAGAGGTTGGCGCGGAAGCGCAGCGGATGGACCGGCGCCTGCACCATCTCCTCGATCGCGCGCAGGCTCGCCAGGTTGATGATCGAGACCACCTTGCGGGGCA
Organism: Bradyrhizobium sp. SK17; assembly: GCF_002831585.1. Lineage (GTDB taxonomy): Bacteria > Pseudomonadota > Alphaproteobacteria > Rhizobiales > Xanthobacteraceae > Bradyrhizobium. The sequence goes on from NZ_CP025113.1 coordinate 2,481,821, forward strand.
CGTCGGAAAAACTGTGCCCGGGGCTGACCAGCACCTTGGGCGGTCCCTTGATCTGGTCGGCATGCCGATCGGCGAAATAGCGCTCGATCGCGGCGCGCCCCGCCTCGGTCTCGAGATCGCCCTGGGCCACCATCGCGCCATCCCGGCGCAGCGTCAGCACATGGCTGTCATCGTCGTAATCCGCGCGCAGCGGCGCCAGCCATTCGTCTCGTTGCAGCATCAGGAAATGCGGCTTCGCCAGCCATTTCGGCGCCGAGGGATCGAAACCGCTCGGGCCGTTCTCGATGGCGTAGCGGCGATCCGAGCGGAGCGTCTCGCCGACCTTGAGCTCGGCGCGGGACAGGGACTCGGGCGTCAGCCCTTTGACCGGGTAACGATAGATGCCGGTGATCCGGGCGGCGGCAGCGTGCTGATTGTCCATCCGCCCGCTCTAGCCTGTTTGGCGGACGAGGAGAACCGCCGCCGGTGCGCAGGCAGCTAGTCGGCGCGCGCTGCTCCCGGAGCGTCCAGCACGCGCTGCATGAAGATGAGATCGAGCCAGCGCCCGAACTTGCGACCGACCTCCGGCATCCGCGCCACCTCGACAAAGCCGGCCTGCGCGTGCAGCCGGAGCGAGGCCGGATTGCCACCGTCGATGCCGGCGATCATGACGTGCTTGCCCAGCGCCACCGCGGCCGACACGAGCTCGTCGACGATGACCCGGCCAAGTCCGCGGCCGCGATGGTCGGCGTGGATGTAGACGCTGTGCTCGACGCTGTAGCGGTAGCCAGGGAAGGCGCGGAAATCGCCGAACGTGCCGTAGCCCAGCACGGTCGCCCCCTCGACGGCCACCAGCACGGGGTAGCCCAGCGCCAGCCGCGCCTGCATCCAGGCCAGCCGTTCGGCCTCGGAGTCCTGCTTCTCCGTCCAGATCGCGTTCGAGTTGGCGACCGCCTCGTTGAAGATCGCGGTGATGGCGGGGATGTCCTGCTCGGTGGCGGGGCGGATAATCATGGGCGGTTCCTTGACGAGGCTCTTGAAGCGTCCCTATCGTCCACTATATAAGACATTATGTCAATTATAGAAGACAAGGCCGATGAAGCTCTCGGGCGGCGGGTTCGCGCCGAACGGGAAGGGCGCGGCTGGTCGCTGGCGGAACTCGCCGGGCGGGCAGGCGTGTCCAAGGCCATGCTGAGCAAGATCGAGCGGGCGGAAGCAAGCCCGACGGCGGCGACGCTGTCGCGGATTGCCACGGCCTATGGCCTGACCATGGCCGCGCTGTTCGAGGTTGCCGTGGGCAGTTCCCGCTTGCAGCGGGCCAAGGATCAGCCGGTGTGGCGCGATCCCAAGGCGGCCTATCTGCGGCGGCAGGTGTTCCTGCATCCGGCAAATCCGCTGGAACTGGTCGAAGTCGAACTGCCCGCCGGGCAGGAAGCCGGCTTCCCCGCCAGCGCCTATCACCTGATCCGTCAGGTGGTCTGGGTGATCAGCGGCCGCCTCACCTTGATGGAAGGGGCGGAGCGCCACGAACTCGCCGCGGGCGACCGCGTCGAACTCGGACCGCCATCGGACATCGTCTTCCGTAACGAGACTGCTCAGCCTTGCCGCTACCTTGTCGCCGTCGTGCGGCGCTGAGCTCGATCGGGCGAAATCGCAGGCTGTGGCTCTTCCGTTTCGGAACCAAGTGCCCACATCTGCGGCAAGCCTGAAAAATGATGGCGACGACCAGAGGCTGGTTGAGGAACGTCAACGCGGCCCGCGGAAACCCAATGAAGATGCCGGAACCATGCCTGAATGGGTGGTGACGGCAGGCCGAGGGAAAACGAATGAACATTGAGAAGTACACCGAGCGCGCGCGCGGATTCATCCAGTCTGCCCAGTCGCTCGCCATGCGCGACGGTCACCAGCAATTCTCTCCTCTGCATCTGCTGAAGGTGCTGCTGGACGACAATGAGGGGCTCGCCGGCGGTCTGATCGACCGTGCTGGCGGCAATTCCAGAGCGATCCTGAAATCGACCGAAGAGGCGCTGAACAAGCTGCCGAAGGTCTCGGGCAACGGTGCCGGGCAGGTTTACCTGTCGCCGGAGCTGGCGCGCGCCTTCGACGCGGCCGAGAAAGCCGCCGACAAGGCTGGCGACAGCTTCGTCACCGTCGAGCGGCTGCTGCTCGGGCTCACGCTCGAGAAGGGCAGCGAGGCTGCGAACATCCTCAGCAAGGGCGGCGTCACGGCGCAGAACCTGAATGCGGCGATCGAAGCGCTGCGCAAGGGCCGCACCGCCGATTCCGCGACGGCTGAAAATGCCTATGACGCACTGAAGAAATATGCCCGCGACCTGACCCAGGCTGCGCGCGACGGCAAGCTCGATCCCGTGATCGGCCGCGACGAGGAGATCCGCCGCACCATCCAGGTGCTGTCGCGGCGAACCAAGAACAATCCCGTCCTGATCGGTGAGCCCGGCGTCGGCAAGACCGCGATCGTCGAGGGCCTGGCGCTGCGCATCCTCAACGGCGACGTGCCCGAGAGCCTGAAGGACAAGAAGCTGTTGTCGCTCGACATGGGCGCCTTGATCGCCGGCGCGAAATATCGCGGCGAGTTCGAGGAGCGGCTGAAGTCCGTGCTCCAGGAGGTCTCGACCGCCGAGGGCGGCATCATCCTGTTCATCGACGAGATGCACACGCTGATCGGCGCCGGCAAGACCGACGGTGCGATGGACGCGTCCAACCTGTTGAAGCCTGCGCTGGCGCGCGGTGAGCTGCACTGTATCGGTGCGACCACGCTCGACGAGTATCGCAAGCATGTCGAGAAGGACGCCGCGCTGGCTCGCCGGTTCCAGCCGATCTATGTCAGCGAGCCGACGGTCGAGGACACCATCTCGATCCTGCGCGGCCTCAAGGACAAATACGAGCAGCACCACGGCGTGCGCATCACCGACTCTGCGTTGGTGGCCGCGACCACGCTGTCGAACCGCTACATCACCGATCGCTTCCTGCCCGACAAGGCCATCGACCTGATGGACGAGGCGGCGGCGCGGCTGAAGATGCAGGTCGATTCCAAGCCCGAAGAGCTCGATTCGCTGGATCGCGACATCATCCGGCTGAAGATCGAGCAGGAGGCGCTGAAGAAGGAGAGCGATGCCGGCTCCAAGAGCCGCTTGCAGACGCTGGAGAAGGAGCTCGCCGGGCTCGAGGAGCGATCGGCGGCGCTGACGGCGCGCTGGAGTGCGGAGAAGAACAAGCTCTCCAACGCCCAGAAGCTGAAGAGCGAGCTCGATGCGCTTCGCGTCGAGCTGGCCAATGCGCAGCGTCGCGGCGAATTCCAGAAGGCGGGCGAGCTGGCCTATGGCCGGATCCCCGAGCTGGAGAGGAAGCTCGCCGACATCGAGGCGCGTGAGAGCGGCAAGCCGAACGGCGGCGAGATGATGGAGGAGGCGGTCACCGCCAACCACATCGCGCAGGTCGTCTCGCGCTGGACCGGCGTGCCGGTCGACAAGATGCTCGAGGGCGAAAAGGACAAGCTCCTGAAAATGGAGGACAGTCTCGCCAAGCGCGTCGTCGGCCAGGCCGAAGCCGTGCGTGCGGTGGCAACCGCCGTGCGTCGCGCCCGCGCGGGCCTGCAAGACCCGAACCGGCCGACCGGCTCGTTCATGTTCCTGGGCCCGACCGGCGTCGGCAAGACCGAACTCACAAAAGCGCTCGCCGCTGACCTGTTCAACGACGAGACCGCGATGGTCCGCCTCGACATGTCCGAGTTCATGGAGAAGCACTCGGTCTCGCGGCTGATCGGCGCGCCTCCCGGCTATGTCGGTTACGACGAGGGTGGTGCGCTGACCGAAGCCGTGCGGCGTCGGCCCTACCAGGTCGTGCTGTTCGACGAGATCGAGAAGGCGCATCCCGACGTCTTCAACGTCTTGTTGCAGGTGCTCGATGACGGCCGCCTGACCGACGGTCAGGGCCGCACCGTCGATTTCCGCAACACGCTGATCATCATGACCTCGAACCTCGGTTCGGAGTTTCTGGTGAATCAACCGGAAGGCGAGGACACTGCCGCCGTCCGCGATCAGGTGATGGGCGTCGTGCGGGCGCATTTCAGGCCGGAGTTCCTGAACCGCATCGACGAGATCATCCTGTTCCACCGCCTGCAAAAGAGCGAGATGGGCCGCATCGTCGAGATCCAGTTCGCGCGGCTGACCAAGCTGCTCGAGGATCGCAAGATCGAGCTCACGCTCGATCCGAAGGCGCGGGATTGGCTGGCCGAGAAGGGCTGGGATCCGGCTTACGGCGCCCGCCCCTTGAAGCGGGTGATCCAGCGCAGCGTGCAGGATCCGCTGGCCGAGATGATCCTCGCCGGAGAGGTCAGGGACGGCGATCGCGTCGCGATCTCGGAGAAGGGAAATGTGCTGACCTTCAACGGTCAAGTGCCCAAAACCGCCGAGGTCGTGCAGTTCGAGGCCCCGGTCTCGAAGCGCAAGCTGAACTGAGCACGACAAGCCTGACAATGGAGGCCCTCTCCGCGTGCCGCGGGGAGGGCCTTGCCCTTGTGGATTGCTCCTGATGGGCGGACTGATCAGCGGTTGGTGATGGAGCGGGTCTGCGACGTCGAGCTCGTGGCATCCGAGACGATGCGCGAGCTGCCGCGGCTCGCCATCTGGGCTTCGATCTTGTCGCGGGCCTGTTCGAAGCTCGCCAGCATCGGACCTTCGAGCGATCGGCCGCGCGGCAGTTTCACGCGCATCGGGTCGACGAACCGGCCGTTGACCAGGATTTCGTAGTGGACGTGCGGTCCGGTCGATTGGCCGGTCGAGCCGACGAAGCCGATCACCTGGCCCTGCCGCACCTTCTTGCCGATCTCCATGCCCTTGGCGAAGGCCGACATGTGGCCGTAGGCCGTCTCGTAGCCGTTGGAATGCTTGATGCGGATGTATTTGCCGTAGCCGCCCTCGTAGCCGACCTTCTCGAGCACGCCGTTGCCGGAGGCGAAGATCGGCGTGCCGTAGGCGGTGGCCCAGTCGACGCCGGTGTGCATCTTGACGTAGCCGAGGATCGGATGGCGGCGGCCGCCGAAGCCGGAACGCATGATCGCGTTGTTGACCGGCTTGCGGACCAGGAATTTCTTCGCGCTCTTGCCGGTCTCGTCATAGTAGTCGACGACGCCGTCGTCGGAGCTCTGGAAGCGGTAGTATTTCTTGGTTTCGCCGCCCACGGTGAGCGCGGCGTACAGCACTTCGGTCTTCTCGGTGCTGGTGACGCCCTCGTCCTCGCCGGCATAGAACACGTCGAACGAGTCGCCGGGCTGCACCTTGCGTTGGAAATCGACGTCGTAGGAGTAGATCTTGACCATGTCGTCGATCACGGTCGGCGGCACCTTGTTGCGCAGCGCGGTCTCGTAAATGCTCTGGTAGAGCCGCACGCCGCTGCCATCATCCTCGTCGTCGTCGCTGGAATTGTCGGCGGTATCGGTCGTGGTGTTCATGCTCTGCACGTCGACCGCGACATATCTGCCGATATCGGACAGGGCGGCGACGGCTTCGACGACGGAATCGTTGGCGACCACGACGCGGTAGGGCTGGAGCCGGGCGCCCGGCGCCGCCGGCGCCATCAGGATCCGCACCTTCTGGCCTTCCTTCAGCCCGCCGTCGCGGCCGCGCGGGCCGAGTGTTGCGGCAATCGCCTTCGCCTCGTCCGGTGTCGCGCCCTGGTCGCGCAGGATCGAGGTGATGCTGTCGCCCTTCTTGACGAGGTGAACCCGTTCACCGATCGGATTGCCGCCGGTGACCTGCTCCTTCGTCTTCGGCAGCAGGGTGACGTTTTCCGGCACCACGCGGGTCTCGAAGCCGGCATAGGGATCGGAGACGTTGCCTTCGGTCGCGTAGGCCATCCGCATATCGGGGCCGGCGCCGGTGGCATCGGCCGCGGCATTGGCGAGCGAGGCGTAACGCACCGAATTGCCGGAGCCGCGCCAATTGGCGGCGTCGCGCACCCGCATCAGGATGTCGTCGAGCCCGACGCCGGCGGCGAGCTTGGCTTTCGGCAGCACGGATCCGAGATCCTTGGTGACGAAAGAGACCTCGGCATCGGGTTCGGCGGCATCGGCCGCATTCGGATCCTCGGTCGCCGCCGGCGTGTCGGAGCCGACATCGGTCAACAGACGCTGCGCGTTGAACGCGGGGATCTTGGACGACAGATCGCTCGTGGTCATCGAGAGATTGCCGGAAATCCGGATGAAGGGCCGCACCCGCATCACGTCGCGATTGCCGACGCGGGTCACGGTCGAGACGCGCACCAGGCTGCGGGAAGCGGAGGATTCGTTCGGCGGCGGCAGGCGGTCGCCCTTGTGCAGGCTGACGACGCGATCATTGCCGGTGAAGGCGCCGCGCAGCGCGCCTTCGACGCGCTCCGGCACCTTGGCGAAGGTCATCTCGCCGTCGAGCGACGCAAAAACGGCGCCGCCGATCAGAGCTGCACCACACAGACCGGTGAGAATGGTGCCGCTGAACCATTGAACGGAGACACGGCGGCGATCGATCACCGCGGCCTCGGTGCCGTCGACTGAAAGCGGCGGTTCGTGACCGAGATCGATCATCCCGGTCTCGCGCCCAATGCCGCTTCCGCGTGACGCCCGTTGGCTCAACCCGATATCCCCCAAATTCCAGCAACTGCGATCGTCCTCTGCTCGTCCTCATCTCCACCTCGCTCCCTCGGAGAGGGAATTCGGCAGTGTGGCGAGCCACACGCATCGACATCGAAGAGACGAAGGCCATTCGCTGGCCGCACTCTCGAACGTCAATGGTGTGCAGATCTCTCGATGTTGCTCGGCCGCGTAGGGAAGAGGCGACGGGTTCTCGAAGAAATCGCCTGGTCCCCCTGAAAAACCACCCGAGCCCCCACAGGTTTCGAGCGGTTCATTGCATTCGTTATAGCGAGAACGTCGCAGGATTGTGGCTCAAGTGCGGCATTTAGGGTGGAAAAGTTTCCTGAAGCCGGGGTGCCGCTGGCTCGCCTGGGGCCCCTCGGAACCCGTTCCGAGGGGCCTGACGGGCGTCCCGGCGACAAACTTTTTTTCAAGTTTTTTACCACGTGTGCCGGGGTGATGAATTTTACCGTCGACCTAAGCCACGGGAACTACGTGGGTTTCTTCGCACTGCACAAGCGATTTCGGCGTGCGACGATTTGTTGACAATGGCCGTTGACAATCCCGAGGGGCCCGGACTATAAACCAACCACTGAGCGCGGCGCCGCCGGGTCACTGACCAAGGCGAGCGAACGCGCCTCTGATGCTCCTCACTTAGATGAGTGACACAACAACCGACATAAATCGGTTGAGGTTCACTGTCGGTCGGTGAAGGGTAGAACCACCCTCTAAGGGTGTGGGATCATCGGATCCCGGGCTGTTTGACAAGTGAAGATGAAGAAAGAGAAACGTGGACGGCGGAGTCCTTGCGTCTCTTGGAATACTTGAAAGCTTCGGCTTTTGACTTCTGAGAGTGGACGAAAGACTTCGGCGGTACACGTTTTAAAGGTTACACCATCGCTGCCAACGATGTGAATCGCAGGCGGCTCGTTGACTTCGGTCGACGAAGAATGGTGGGACCTCGTCAAACGTTGTGATCAGCCGGTTCAAGGTTTCAAGTCCAACTTGAGAGTTTGATCCTGGCTCAGAGCGAACGCTGGCGGCAGGCTTAACACATGCAAGTCGAGCGGGCATAGCAATATGTCAGCGGCAGACGGGTGAGTAACGCGTGGGAACGTACCTTTTGGTTCGGAACAACTGAGGGAAACTTCAGCTAATACCGGATAAGCCCTTACGGGGAAAGATTTATCGCCGAAAGATCGGCCCGCGTCTGATTAGCTAGTTGGTGAGGTAATGGCTCACCAAGGCGACGATCAGTAGCTGGTCTGAGAGGATGATCAGCCACATTGGGACTGAGACACGGCCCAAACTCCTACGGGAGGCAGCAGTGGGGAATATTGGACAATGGGCGCAAGCCTGATCCAGCCATGCCGCGTGAGTGATGAAGGCCCTAGGGTTGTAAAGCTCTTTTGTGCGGGAAGATAATGACGGTACCGCAAGAATAAGCCCCGGCTAACTTCGTGCCAGCAGCCGCGGTAATACGAAGGGGGCTAGCGTTGCTCGGAATCACTGGGCGTAAAGGGTGCGTAGGCGGGTCTTTAAGTCAGGGGTGAAATCCTGGAGCTCAACTCCAGAACTGCCTTTGATACTGAAGATCTTGAGTTCGGGAGAGGTGAGTGGAACTGCGAGTGTAGAGGTGAAATTCGTAGATATTCGCAAGAACACCAGTGGCGAAGGCGGCTCACTGGCCCGATACTGACGCTGAGGCACGAAAGCGTGGGGAGCAAACAGGATTAGATACCCTGGTAGTCCACGCCGTAAACGATGAATGCCAGCCGTTAGTGGGTTTACTCACTAGTGGCGCAGCTAACGCTTTAAGCATTCCGCCTGGGGAGTACGGTCGCAAGATTAAAACTCAAAGGAATTGACGGGGGCCCGCACAAGCGGTGGAGCATGTGGTTTAATTCGACGCAACGCGCAGAACCTTACCAGCCCTTGACATCCCGGTCGCGGACTCCAGAGACGGAGTTCTTCAGTTCGGCTGGACCGGAGACAGGTGCTGCATGGCTGTCGTCAGCTCGTGTCGTGAGATGTTGGGTTAAGTCCCGCAACGAGCGCAACCCCCGTCCTTAGTTGCTACCATTTAGTTGAGCACTCTAAGGAGACTGCCGGTGATAAGCCGCGAGGAAGGTGGGGATGACGTCAAGTCCTCATGGCCCTTACGGGCTGGGCTACACACGTGCTACAATGGCGGTGACAATGGGATGCTAAGGGGCGACCCTTCGCAAATCTCAAAAAGCCGTCTCAGTTCGGATTGGGCTCTGCAACTCGAGCCCATGAAGTTGGAATCGCTAGTAATCGTGGATCAGCACGCCACGGTGAATACGTTCCCGGGCCTTGTACACACCGCCCGTCACACCATGGGAGTTGGTTTTACCTGAAGACGGTGCGCTAACCGAAAGGGGGCAGCCGGCCACGGTAGGGTCAGCGACTGGGGTGAAGTCGTAACAAGGTAGCCGTAGGGGAACCTGCGGCTGGATCACCTCCTTTCTAAGGATGATCCTTCAGCGAGCTCACGCTCACTATCGGATCGTTTTAGAAACATTCAGGGGCCAACAGTTTCAGGATTGTTGAGCTCCATTGGCGGGATTTCGCCGTCTTCGTTTCTCTTTCTTCGCGGACGAACACGCGCCAGGGGCTGAGCGCTGTGCGATGCATCGACGTCACGTCGGATGCGCGCCGGCATGTCTCTCGTGTTAGGGGCTTGTAGCTCAGTTGGTTAGAGCGCGCGCTTGATAAGCGTGAGGTCGGAAGTTCAAGTCTTCCCAGGCCCACCAGCCTTCGCGCTTCGCTGCTTCGGCTAGGCAGGCCTTTCAAGATGAAGGCTGCTGCGCCGTAGCCCTGGCGAAGGCGAGCGGGTATCAATAATGCGCTTCGTCTTCTGGTACGGGGCCATAGCTCAGCTGGGAGAGCGCGTGCTTTGCAAGCATGAGGTCGTCGGTTCGATCCCGTCTGGCTCCACCAGATGGAATTGAAGCTCGAGAATGCGCCTTGTGCAGGAAGCTCTGTTCAATCGTCCGCGAAACATCACTTCGCACTCATTGGTCCGGATGGACGGTGACGTGCGTGTTTTCTGACATCGTAAAGAGGAGATCGATCCGAGTTTGGATCTGCGGAGCAATTCGCGGATGCCATTCCTAATCTCCAGATCGTTTTCGGCGCTCGTTCATCGCCGCTCATCGCAAGATGAGCAAGATGATCGAGTTGTAAAACGATCTTTGTAGCGAAGCTTGACCGCCTCGCTATCGGGCCGATCTTACGAAGCAAGCTGGTCTTTCTAGTCAATGTCCGGCTGCGACAATCGCGTTCATCGAGGATGCGTGCCTTCAATGGCAGTTGCGCAGACAACATTCTGCCGAGTGTGTGGACATTGATAATGAGAGCAATCAAGTGCCTTAAGGGTGTTCGGTGGATGCCTTGGCGCTGAGAGGCGATGAAGGACGTGCTACGCTGCGATAAGCCGTGGGGAGCTGCGAAGAAGCTTTGATCCACGGATTTCCGAATGGGGAAACCCACCTTCGATAGCCGGAACTCCAAGACCTTGTGTTTTGGGGTTCGACCAGAAATGGAAGAAATCAGACCGCGAGGTTTTGGATTTCCGGTTATCAAGAGAAGGTATGAGACTTCCGAATAAAATAGGAGGTTTTAAGCAAACCCAGGGAACTGAAACATCTAAGTACCTGGAGGAAAGGACATCAATCGAGACTCCGTTAGTAGTGGCGAGCGAACGCGGACCAGGCCAGTGATACATCAAAGACAATCGGAACCAGTCAGGAAAGCTGGGCCTCAGAGGGTGATAGCCCCGTACGAGTAATGCGATGATGTATCCACGAGTAAGGCGGGACACGTGTAATCCTGTCTGAACACGGGGGACCACCCTCCAAGCCTAAGTACTCCTCAGCGACCGATAGTGAACCAGTACCGTGAGGGAAAGGTGAAAAGCACCCCGACGAGGGGAGTGAAATAGACCTGAAACCGGACACCTACAAACAGATGGAGCCCAAGATACGTTCTGGGTGACATCGTACCTTTTGTATTATGGGCCAGCGACTTAATTTAACGAGCAAGCTTAA